>NZ_JBWKEZ010000042.1:0-77564 GCF_056434525.1 Streptomyces sp. NPDC044002 | reverse complement strand
GGTCCCCTACCCGCCCTTCCACCGTTCCCAGGGGCTCCGCCCCTGACCCCGTTCGCCTCAAACGCCGGCGGGGCTATCTATAGCCCCGCCGGCGTTTGAGGCGCGGGGGTCCGGGGGCGGAGCCCCCTGGGGGCACCTCCCAGCGGTAGCTGGGGGAGGAACGGGCGAAGGGTGGGGCGGGGAGTGGGCCGCGCAGCGGTACCACCGGCCCGCCGGCGCAGCCACCGGCTAGCGCCGCTCCAGGCGGGCCGCGCGGCCCTTTTCGCCCGCCGCCCAACAGCCCCCGTCGGCCGCGCAGTCGACGGTGTCGAACGACCCCGCCTCCAGCGGCCGCCAGGTCCGCCCCGCGTCCGTGGTGACGTCCGTGCCGGTCGGGCCGACCGCGAGGGCGGTGCCGTGACCGTACGGGTACCAGGCCGCGCCCGAGCGGTAGGCCGGCGGCGGGGTCTCGGCCTGGGTCCAGCTGCGGCCCGCGTCGCCGGAGCGGGCCGCCGCCCGCGGCGAGGGCTGGCCGGTGCGGTAGTCGCCGCCGACCGCGAGGCCCGTCGTACGGTCGCGGAAGGCCAGGGCGAACACCCCGCGCGCCGGGTCCCCGCCCGGCACGGTGGAGTCGGCGACCCGCCAGGTCAGGCCCCGGTCGGCGGAGTGCAGCACCCGCGCCGTCGGGCCCCCGCCGGTGGCCAGCCACACGTCCCGCGGCCCGGAGGCCGTCAGGCACTGCCCGCTCGCCGCGAATCCGGCCTCGCCGGGCAGCGCCGGCGGCATCCCGGCGTCCGGCAGCACCCGCCAGCTGCGCCCGCCGTCGTCGGTGGCCAGGAGGCGGAACTTCCCGTCGACGGGGTCGCTCACGGCCAGCCCGTGGCGGGAGTCGAAGAAGGTCAGGCAGTCGTAGAAGGCCCGCGGATCGGTGTTGCGGAAGGCCTCGGTCCAGGTCGCGCCGCCGTCCTCGGTGCGCAGGACGCGGGAGGCCTCGCCCTCGCCGATGGACAGCGCGACCGCCCGCCGTCCGTCGAAGGCCTCGATGTCGCGCAGTTCCAGCCCTTCGGCCACCGCCGCGGGGGGCGAGACGTCCCGCCAGCTGCGGCCGCCGTCCCCGGTGCGCAGGACCCGCCCCTTGGATCCCGCGAGCCAGGCCGTACCACGGCTGACGGCGGCCAGGCCGCGGAAGCGGACGGCGTCGGCGGCCGCCTGCCCGGTGTCCTTGACCGCCCATCCGGCGCCCCGTAAGCCCGGCGCCTCCCCGCTGTCCGCCTGCGCAGGCGCCACGGCGGTGGCGACCAGCAGGGCCGCCGCGCACATGCCAACTCCCAGAAGTCTCATGGCGCGGGAAGCTAACGCACCCCACAGGCCCCGTCCAGGGTGCCTCCACCCGCCCCTGGGGCCCCTTCCGCATCCGCTTACGCCTGCGGAGCGATCGAATACCGGACGTATTGGAATCGCCTCGCGGGGTGCGCCGCCCTCCCGGCGCCCTTTGACCGCACGTCACCACCGCTCACTCTGTGCGATCACACGGATGAGATCGCGCCAATCGGTGACACAGCTCACGTCATCCGCCATGCACGGATTTGCCGATTCCGGCGTCTATCCGGTTGCCGGGCTCCACCCCACAGCCCGACAGCAGATCCGCCGCAAGGGAGCGAGCCTTGATCACTGTCATCGAGCAGGCCGTGCAGGCCCGACTGATCGCCACCGCACCGAAGGTCGAGACCGTCCCCGTCACCCTCTGCTACGACCGCTCGGATCCCTTCGCCGTCCGCATGGCCTTCCCCGCCCTGGCCACGCTCGAAGGCGTGGAGGTGTCCTGGACCTTCGCCCGCGAGCTGCTGATGTCCGGGCTGCGCCATCCGTCCGGGTGCGGCGACGTGCGGGTGCGGCCATACGACGGGGACCGGACCACGGTCGAGTTCCACGCACCCGAGGGCGTGGCGATCGTCCTGATGACCACGGCCGAGCTCCAGCGCTTCCTCGAACGCACCTCCGCGCTCGTGCCGCCGGGCCTGGAACACCGCTATCTCGACATGGACCACAGTCTCGACGAGCTGATGCGCGGCTCCTGCTGATTAATTCGTTTGCGGGCGGCCCCGGGCCGCCCGTAGCTTCGTGAAG
The DNA here is from genome assembly GCF_056434525.1 of Streptomyces sp. NPDC044002. Lineage (NCBI taxonomy): Bacteria > Bacillati > Actinomycetota > Actinomycetes > Kitasatosporales > Streptomycetaceae > Streptomyces > Streptomyces sp. NPDC044002. The sequence continues at coordinate 75,458 of NZ_JBWKEZ010000042.1, read as the reverse complement.
GCCTTGTAGTCGCCGAAACGGAGTAGGACATTGCTCTTCTGAGGTCCGAGACACCGACCCCCTCACCCACCCGCCGCATCCCGTGGCTCCCGTGGCAGTCGGCCGTCTCACCACGTTGCACGCACCAACCAAGCAACCTGGAGGCCTCCATGAGCCATGCCCCTGTTTTCGCCACCTGCACCGCCCTCTCCTTCGACTGGCCCGACGGCAGCCCCGTCCTCGACGGGTTCGACCTGACCGTCGGGCCCGGCCGGACCGGCCTGGTCGGCCTCAACGGCTGTGGGAAGTCCACCCTGTTGAAGCTCCTCGCCGGCGCGCTGACCCCGACCTCGGGGCAGGTCTCGGTCGCCGGGACCATCGGCTACCTCCCGCAGGACGCCACGCTCGACACCGCCCTGCGGGTGGACGAGGCGCTCGGTATCCGCACCGCCCGCGAGGCCCTGCACGCCATCGAGGCCGGTGAGGCCACCGAGGCCAACTTCACCGCCATCGGCGACGACTGGGACGTGGAGGAGCGGGCCCTCGCCGTCCTCGACCAGCTCGGCCTCGCCGGAGTCGGCCTGGACCGGACCGTCGGCGAGCTGTCGGGCGGCCAGTGCGTCCTGCTCCGGCTGGCGGCGCTGCTGCTCGCCCGGCCGGACGTACTGCTCCTCGACGAGCCCACCAACAACCTGGACCTGCGGGCCCGGCGCCGCCTGTACGCGGCCGTCGAGTCCTGGTCCGGGGTGATGGTGCTGGTCAGCCACGACCGGGAGCTGCTGGAGCGGGTCGACCAGATCGCCGACCTCCGCGAGGGCGAAGTCCGCTGGTACGGCGGCAACTTCAGCGACTACGAGCGGCTGCTGGCGGCCGAGCAGGAGTCCGCCGAGCGGATGGTCCGGGTCGCCGAGGCCGACGTGCAGCGCCAGAAGCGCGAACTGGCCGACGCCCAGGTCAAATTGGCCCGCCGCAAGCGGTACGGCCAGAAGATGTACGAGAACAAGCGCGAGCCGAAGATCGTCATGGGGGCCCGCAAGCGCGCCGCCCAGGAGTCGGCGGGCAAGCACCGCATCATGCACGCCGAGAAACTGGCGGACGCCAGGGAGCGGCTGGACCAGGCCGTCGAAGCGGTGCGTGACGACGCCGAGATCCGCGTCCGGCTGCCCGCCACCCAGGTCCCGCCGGGGCGGCAGGTGCTCACCCTGAGCGATCTGCACCTGGCCCACGGCGGCGCGCGGATCGCGGGCGAGTGGGAGGTGCGCGGTCCGGAGCGGATCGCGCTGGTCGGCGCGAACGGCTCCGGCAAGACGACCCTGCTGCGGACCGTCGCCGGCCTGCTGCCACCCGCGTCCGGGGAGGCGGTGACCCACGTCCCGGCCCGGTTCCTGCCGCAGCGGCTGGACGTGCTGGACGACGAGCGCTCGGTGGTGGAGAACGTGGCGCGGTTCGCCCCGCACGCCACGAACAACGTGATCCGGGCGCGGCTCGCGCACTTCCTGTTCCGGGGCGCCCGGGCGGACCGGCCGGCCGGCACCCTGTCGGGCGGCGAGCGCTTCCGGGCGACGCTGGCGGCGCTGCTGCTGGCCGAGCCGGCTCCTCAGCTGCTGATGCTGGACGAGCCGACGAACAACCTGGACCTGGCGAGCGTGCGGCAGCTCGGCGCGGCCCTGGAGTCCTACGAGGGCGCGCTGCTGGTGGCCAGCCACGACGTGCCGTTCCTGGAGTCGATCGGCATCACGCGCTGGCTGGTGCTCGACGGCGGCGCGCTGCGGCCGACCTCCGCCGAAGAGGTACGGGAGTCAACGGGGCAGTAGCACCCAGGACCCGCCCCGGCACTCCTCGCTCCCCGCGGGCGAGGAGTGCCGGGGCCGCCGGTCGCAGGGGCGATCCGCGGGGCGTCGTAGCACCGGCGGAGTCCGAGCACCGTCCCCGCGCCGGGCGTGAAGCGGTCGGCGCACGCCACCGGCTCGGAGGCGGCGAGGGCCGCGGGGGCGGCCGGCTCGGCCAGTCCGTGCCGGCCGAGCAGGGACCGCACCGCGGAGCAGGGGCACACAGCGTGGCGGTCCGCGCCGTCAAGGCGGTGCCGCGGACCACCTTCCGGCGTGATTCTCACCCCCGTGGAGCAGCCCTGCACCCTCTCAAACTGCATAGATAACCGGATGTAGCCGGACAGAACGATGGCCGGGGCTTGGCGCTCCTTGATGTCGCGCTTAACCTACGACTCCGTAGGCTACGGAACCGTAGGTAATTCGCTTTGTCCCCAGGAGCACCCGTGACGATCACCTCTCCCCACCTCGGCAGCTCGGAGGCGTGGACCGACGCCAAGCTGCTGTACGCGCTGGAAGAGGTGGTCGAGAAGGAGCTCAACCGCCATCTGAAGGTCACCAAGGACTGGATGCCCCACGAGTACGTGCCGTGGAGCGACGGCCGTAACTTCCCCGGCTTCTTCGAGGACGGCGAGGCCTGGGACCCCCAGCAGTCCAAGGTCACCGACATCGGCAAGATCGCCCTGGTCGTGAACCTGCTGACCGAGGACAACCTGCCCAGCTACCACCACGAGATCGCGACCCTTTTCGGCCGCAACGGCGCGTGGGGTACCTGGGTGCACCGCTGGACCGCCGAGGAGGGCCGCCACGGCATCGTGATGCGCGACTACCTGCTCGCCTCGCGCGCCGTGGACCCGGACAAGCTGGAAGCGTTCCGCATGCAGCACATGTCGGAGGGCTTCGAGTCGGACAACAGCCACTCGATGCTGCACTCGGTCGCGTACGTCGCCTTCCAGGAGCTGGCGACCCGCATCTCGCACCGCAACACCGGCCACCAGTCCGGTGACCCGGTCTGCGACCGGATGCTCGCCCGCATCGCGCAGGACGAGAACCTGCACATGATCTTCTACCGCAACCTGCTGGCGGCGGCCTTCGAGATCGCCCCCGACCTGACGATGCAGGCCGTGCGGGACGTCGTCGTCAACTTCCGGATGCCCGGACACGGCATGCCCGGCTTCGAGCGGATGGCCGCACAGATGGCGATCGGCGGGGTCTACAACCTGCGGATCCACCACGACGACGTGCTGAGCCCCGTGATCCGCTTCCTCAAGATCATGGACATCGAGGACCTGGGTCCGGAGGGCCAGAAGGCCCAGGAGGAGCTCGGGCTCTTCATGAACGGTCTGGACGCCGAGGCCCGCAAGTTCGACGAGCGCCTCGCCGCGCGCGCCGCGCGCATGGCCGCCCGCAAGGGCTGAACCGCCACCCGGAACCCCCGGCCCCGCCGGGGGTTCCGCCATGTCCGGCCGGCGTGCGGCAGGCCGCCCGGCGCGGCTGCCCCCGCCCGGCTGCCCCCGCCGGACTGCCTCCCGTCAGGCGCGCGGGCGCAGGGCGGAACGCTCCGCCTCCGACAGGCCGCCCCACACGCCGAAGCGCTCGTCGTTCGCGAGCGCGTACTCCAGGCACGCCGCCCTGCCCTCGCACGCCCCGCAGAGCCGCTTCGCGTCCTGGAGCGAGGACCCCGGCTCCGGGAAGAAGAAGCTCGGGCCGGTCTGGGCGCACAGGGCCTGGTCGTACCAGGCGGGGGCGGCAATGGAGTTCATCGACATGCGCCGATCGTGGACCGGCGGGATGGACGTCCGATCAACACCTGATCAACAGCGGGGCTCAGGCCACCGTGAAGACGGCGCCCGGGTCGGCGTGCTCGACGGGGCCCGCGAAGCGGGTCGCGGCGCGGGCCACCGCCTGTCCGGGGCCGAGGGCGCGGCCGACGTGGGTGACGATCAGGCGGGCCGCCCCCGCGGCTGCGGCCGTGTCGCCGGCGTCCTCAGGGGTGTGGTGGACCGGCTGCTCCCCGTCGGCGGGAGGCCGGTCGCTCTCCGCCTCGCACAGCAGGACGTCGCAGCCCTCGGCCAGCCGCGTCAGGGCGGGGCAGGGCGCCGTGTCCCCGGAGTAGACCAGGGAGCCGCCGCCGTCCGCGTCGACGCGGACGGCGAAGGCCGGGATGCCGTGCGCGACGGCCCGGCTGGTCAGGGTGAGGGAGCCGACCCGTACCCGGTGGCCGTCGTGGAGTTCGTGGACGGCGAAGGCGGCCTCGACGGGGCTGCGGGTGGCGCCGTTGGTGAGGAAGCCGGCCAGCCGGTCGGCGGTGCCCGGGGGGCCGTACAGGGGGATGGGCGCGGGCAGCCGGATGTCGGCGTAGAGGGCGGCGTAGTAGGCGGTGAGCAGGTCGGCGCTGTGGTCGGCGTGCAGGTGGGAGAGCCAGATCGCGTCCAGGCCGTCCAGCCGGACGTACCGCTGCAGCTGCGCCAGCGTGCCGCTGCCCGCGTCCACCCACACCCGGGTGGCGCCGTCGGCCACGAGGTAGCCGGAGCAGGGGTTGTCCACGCTCGCGTAGGGGGTCGCGGAACCGAGGACGGTGAGCCGGAGGAGGTCGCTGGTCATCCGGTGAGTCTAGGACCGCGCATTAGGGTGAAGATCATGGAAGAGATTCAGTTCGTACGGGGCGAGCCGGAGCGGCGGGCCGCCCAGGGGGACGTCGCGTACCTGCGGGAACTGGGGGCGCGGCTCGCCGACGGGTACGAGGACGCCACGCGGCGGGCGCGTACGTACCAGGAGCAGCTGGCGCGTGTCGTGCGGGTGCTGGCGCTCACCCCGGGCCGGGAGAGCCTGGCCGAACTGATGCGGCTCATCGACGGGAAGCGGCTCCCCTCGTATCCGCGCGAGCTGGCCTCGCTCCTCGCCGAGCACCAGCGGCCCGCCGATCTCGCCGCCGCCGTCTTCCGCCGCCCCGGCTCGTGGACACCGTACGAACTCGAAGCCTGCCTCTTCCACGAACTGCTGCTGCGGGGCGTGGACGTGCGGGACTTCCCGCCGCCGCCCTCCTCGCACACCCTGTCCTGGCTTCCCGTACGGCGCCGCGACTTCGAGGCGGGCGCCCGGTTCCCGGTCCGCTCCCTCGACGGCGGGACCGGCGGATCCGCAACGGCCATGCCCACCGAGGGGCGCGTCGACCCGCCGGTGCCCCGCACCACCGAGCGGTCGGCCCTGCGGAACGCGGTCACCGTCGAGGAGCACGAGGCCATCCTCAGCGCCCCGCACAGCGGCGACTGGGGGGACTGCGGCGCCTGGGTCTTCCCGCTGGACGAGGCCCTCGCACCCAAGCGGGTGCCCGCCCTGCTGCCGGCACTGCCCATGCCCTGCACCGACGTCGGGGCCACGGCCCGCTTCGAAGTCGCGCTCAGACCGCTGGACGACATCTGGCGGCTGCTCTTCGCTGCCGCCTCGATGGGCGGGGTGTGCGCGGGGGGCGTGGGCGGAGCCTGGGGGCGGATGTGGGCATGGCGCTCGATGGCCGCCCTCAGCGGGTCCCCGGCCGGCGCCGACGCCGAGGAGGTGGAGCGCCGGGCCCGCGAGACCACCTGGTTCCGCTTCGAGGCCGACTCCGGCTGGTTCTGCAACGAGGTCGCCGCCGACTTCGGCATCGCGGCCCTCTCCCCCGACCGCCGCCGCCTGGCCGTCCTCGCGGCGACGGACACCGACTAGCCGGAGCACGCGCCGGGCCGCTCCAGCCAGCGGGCCAGTACGGCGAAGTCCGCGTCCGTCAGTCCCGTCCGGGGGTCGACGCGGTGCAGGAGCGCGGGGGCGGGGTGGTGGGCGGCGGCCCAGGCACGGTCGGCGGGGGTGATCTCGTCGTCGGCCCAGACGAACGGCCGCCCGCCGGCCCGTTCCAGGAGGGTGCGGGTCTTCCAGTGCAGGCCGTCCCGGCCCTCGGCGTCGGAGGGCTCCGGCCAGTCCACCACCGGCAGGCGCGGCAGGCCCAGGCGCGGGGAGAGCGTCTCGTTCGCCTCGTCCGACCAGGTCGTCGCCCACACCAGCTCGCACGGCAGGGCCAGCAGCCGGGGCCCGAGACCGGGGTCGAGCCTGGCGAGCAGGGGGTTCCCGGGGCCTGCGGTCGTGGGGTAGCCGGTTCCGCCGAAGGGGATCAGCGGGCCGTCCACGTCGAGGAAGAGCAGGGGCAGCGGGGCGGGGACGGCGTCCATGCCGCCAGGCTAGTTCCCGTCGCCCCTGTCAGGCCAAGGATTGCCCGCGCTGCGGGTTCGGCGCCGGGCCGGGCGTCAGTCCTCGTGTCTGGCGCGGCTCGGCTGGACGCGTTTCGGTTCGCCCGGCATCTTCGGGTAGTCCGGCGGGTACGGCATGTCGCCCAGGCCGTGGTCGTGTTCGTCGCGGGCCGCGAGTTCCAGTACGGGGTCCAGGCTGAAGGCGTGGTCGTCCATGTCGGCGTGCAGGTCGCCCAGTTCGGCGAAGCGGGCCGGCATCGTCACGATGTCGAAGTCGCGCGGTTCCGCGTCGTCCACCTCGTCCCAGCGCAGCGGCGCCGAGACCGGGGCGTGCGGGCGGGGGCGGACGGAGTAGGCCGAGGCGATGGTCCGGTCGCGCGCCGTCTGGTTGTAGTCGACGAAGATCCGCTCGCCGCGTTCCTCCTTCCACCAGGCCGTGGTGACCTTGCCCGGCATCCGCCGCTCCAGCTCCCGGCCCAGGGCGATGGCGCAGCGGCGGACCTCGGTGAAGGTCCAGCGCGGGGCGATCGGGACGAAGACGTGCAGGCCGCGGCCGCCCGAGGTCTTGGGCCAGCCGCGCAGGCCCAGCTCGTCCAGCAGCGCCCGCAGTTCGTGGGCCGCCGCCACCGCGTGGTGGTAGTCGGTGCCGGGCTGCGGGTCGAGGTCGATGCGGAGTTCGTCCGGCCGGTCGGTGTCCTCGCGGCGCACCGGCCAGGGGTGGAAGGTCAGGCAGCCCAGGTTGGCGGCCCACAGGACGGCGGCCGGCTCGGTCGGGCAGATCTCGTCGGCCGTGCGGCCGCTGGGGAAGGCGATGTGCGCGGTGGGGATCCAGTCGGGCAGGTTCTTCGGGGCCCGCTTCTGGAAGAAGGACTCCCCCTCCACTCCGTCCGGGTACCGCTCCAGGGTGGTGGGGCGGTCGCGCAGAGCGCGGGTGATCCCGCCGGCGACGGCCAGGTAGTACTCGGCGACGTCCCGCTTGGTGAGGCCGCGCTCCGGGAAGTACACCTTGTCCGGGCTGGACAGGCGTACCGCCCGCCCGCCCGCGTCGAGCTCGATCGCACCACCCGCGCTACCGCCCATGGGCGCCACGGTAGGCGGGTGCGGGCGGACCCGCACACCGAGCGGGCCCGGACGTACCACCGCAGAATCGGGGGCATGGACCTGCCGGTGATGCCGCCCGTGAAGCCGATGCTCGCCAAGGCCGTGAAGAAGATCCCGCCCGGGATGCAGTACGAGGCCAAGTGGGACGGCTTCCGGGCGATCGTGCACCGCGACGGGGCCGAGGTGGAGGTCGGCAGCCGTACCGGCAAGAGCCTGACCAGGTACTTCCCCGAGCTGGTGGCGGCGTTGAAGGAGAACCTGCCGGCCCGCTGCGTGGTCGACGGGGAGATCGTCGTCGTGCACGGCGGGCGGCTCGACTTCGACCGGCTGAGCGAGCGGATCCACCCGGCCGCCTCCCGGGTGAAACTGCTCGCCGGGACGAAGCCGGCCAGCTTCGTCGCCTTCGACCTGCTCGCGCTCGGCGACGAGTCCCTCCTCGACGCCCCGCTCGCCGAGCGCCGCAGCGCCCTCGTCCACGTCCTTTCCACGGCCCGGCCCCCCATCCACCTCGCGCCCGCCACCACCGATCCCGCGCTCGCGCGGGAGTGGTTCGAGCGGTTCGAGGGCGCCGGGCTCGACGGGGTCGTCGCGAAACCCCTCGATCTCCCCTACCGGCCCGACGCCCGCCTCATGTTCAAGATCAAGCACGAGCGTACGGCGGACGTCGTCGTCGCCGGTTTCCGTTTCCACAAGAGCGGTCCGATCATCGGATCGCTGCTGCTCGGCCTGTACGACGGCCACGGCGCCCTCCAGCACGTGGGCGTCTGCGCCGCCTTCCCGATGAAGCGCCGGGCAGAGCTCGTCGAGGAGCTCGAACCCCTGCGCATGCCGGACCCGGCGGGCCATCCCTGGGCCGCCTGGGCCGAGGAGGCGGCCCACGAGACCGCCCGGCTGCCGGGCGCGCAGAGCCGCTGGACGGGGAAGAAGGACCTGTCCTGGGTCCCGCTGCGCCCCGAGCGGGTCTGCGAGGTGCGGTACGACCACATGGAGGGCGACCGCTTCCGGCACACCGCGCAGTTCGCGCGCTGGCGCCCGGACCGGACGCCGGAGAGCTGTACATACGCCCAGCTGGAGGAGGTCGTCGGCTACGACCTGGCCGAGGTGCTGGGCGGCACGGGCTGAGCGGCGGTGTCGGCGTGGTCCTGTACCTTCGGGAAACGGCTCGGCTCCGGACGGAGCGGCCCGAGATTCCCGGGGGGAAGAGATGGACGACGGAGGCAGCCACTTCTACGCGGTGACCATCAAGGTCCAGCGTGAGACCTATTGGGGCGAATACGGGGCGGCGGGATCCGTCACCCCGTACGAGGGCGCCACCACCCTCGGCGTGTACCGCCAGGTCGTGCAGGACCTCCTGAGGGCACGGGGGCTCCCCGAGGACACGGACTACCTGCCGGTGTCCTTCAAGCTCCTGCCCAACGACCCCAACAGGATCTGACCCGGCCTGTCCCGGTCCCGGTGCCGGTGCCACCGCCGGTCCGGGTGAGCTCCTCCCATGCCGCCCGGTCCGGGCCAACGGCATTCGGCGTCCAGTCCGGACGGGCGGCGAGCCAGCGCGCCACCCGCGCCCGGACCCCGGGATCCGCGTAGGCGCGCTCGGGCGGCTCGGCCAGGTGCCGGACCCTGGCCCGGGCCCGCATCACCTCCGGGTCCTCCAGCGCGCACTCGAACAGCGCGGCCGCCTCCCGCGCCCGGCCCGCCACGCCACCCCCGGGACCGGCCCCCGCCGCGAGCCGCTCCCCGACCGCCGCGTCGGCGCCGACCTGGAGGTCGAACCAGGGCTTCAGGGTGCGCAGCGCCCAGCCGTGGTAGGCGGCGGCGAAGCCGTAGGAGCCCGGGTCCCGGTGGGCCGTCCGGGCCACCCGGTCGGCGGCCCACAGCGCGAGCGAAGTCCCCTGCCCCAGGGTGGGGTTGGTGTGGGTGAGCGCGTCGCCGACCGGCACCATCCCGGTCGCCACCGGGCCCCGCCCGTCGGCCAGCGGGCTCCACCGGTTGTCCAGGCCCGCGGTCGCCAGCACCCCCGACAGCGGCTCGGCGCCCAGCCCGAGCCAGGCCGCGCCGGGCGGGAAGGCCCGCGCGGCGGCCTCGAACACGGCCGGGTCCCGCAGGGCGGCGCGGGTGGGGTCCCCGGTGTGCGCGAACACCGTGACGGCGAAGACCCGGTTGTCGGACGGGAAGACCGCGCAGCCCGCGAAGGCGCCGCCGGTCACCGTCCACGGCCGGCGCGGCCCCTCGTCCGTCCCGTCGGGCAGCCGGTACCAGCGGCAGAAGTACGCCAGGCCGGTGCGGTGCCGCTCGACGGGGGCCGGGCGGCAGCCGGCGGCGGCCGCCAGGCCGGCGGAGCCGCCGCGCCGGCCGGCCGCGTCCACCACGAGGTCGCCCCGGTACGCGCCGCCCGGGGTGGCAACCCCGGCGACCCGGACCCACGACACCACCCCGGCCGCCCCGGCCGCCCCCACCGCCCCAGCCGCCCCGGTACCCCCAGCCGCCCCGCCCCCCTCGGCCCGCATCAGGCCGACGACGGGCTCCCCGTACCGCACCACCACGCCCGGCTCCGCCCGCACGGCGGTGGCCAGCGCGCTCTCCAGCACGATCCGCCGGGCCTGGATCATGACCAGGTCCTCGTCGCCCGGGCGCGCGGGCGGCCGCACCTCGAACCAGTCCAGCTCGTGCCGTTCGCGGGCGCCGAGCCGGATCATCTCGGCGTGCACGTCGGGCAGTTCGTCCCGCAGCAGCCGGCGGGCGGCGCCGAGCAGGACGTGCGGCTGCGCCGCCTGCGGTACGCCCGGGCGGCTCCAGCCGAAGAAGTCCCGGTCGAGGGCGGTGCCCGGGGCGCGGGTGTCGCGTTCGAAGACCTCGGCGGTGTGCCCCCGGCGGGCCGCGAGGAGGGCGGTCGCGAGCCCGGCGATCCCTCCGCCGATGACCAGCAGATGTGCCATGGCTACCCCCGAACCGGCGTCCCGTACGACGATCTGACCGCCCAGAGCCTGCGCGTGCGGGCCCCGGCCGAAACTCGTACATCCGTCCGAGGGTCCCGGCGGGGAGGAGCTCCGCCCCACCGGCGAAGATGACCCCATGGCCAGCGAACACGAGAACGCACCCGGCGCCGGATCCCGCTCCGAAGGCTCCCCGCCCGCCCGCGCCGTCGCCGGGATCCACGCGACCGTCGGGGTCGGGCTGATCGTCGTCGGCCCCGACGGCCGGGTCCTGCTCGGCCAGGCCCACGACGGGAACTGGGAGCTGCCCGGCGGCAAGGTGGACCCCGGGGAGCGTTTCGAGGAGACCGCCGCCCGCGAGCTGACGGAGGAGACCTCCCTGCGGGCCGGCCCCGGGGACGTCGAGCTGCTCGCCGTCCAGCTGTCCGCGGACCCCGAGCCGCCTACCCGCCTGACGGTGGCCGCCCTCACCCGTTCGGCCGAGGGCACCCCGGCCGTCACCGAGCCGCACAAGATCGCCCGCTGGCAGTGGTTCGCCCCGGAGGAGATCCCCGGCGCCCTCTACCCGCCTTCGGCGGCCGTCCTGCGCGTCTGGCGCCCCGACCTCACGGCCCTGCCGCCCGTCCCCTCGCACGACTACCCCGCCGGGGCCACGCGCGGGGACTAGGCCGTCTCTTCCGGATCTTGCTCCCCCAGCTACCGCTGGGAGGTGCCCCCAGACCCGCGCCGCCCGGCACCGCACCTCGCCGCGTTGGCGGAGCACCCGAGTACGTCCAGTACAAGGGCGCCCCGCCAACGCGCCGATGCACGGCACCTGGGGGCCCCTCCCAGCGGTAGCCGGGGGAGACGCGGGCTTAACCGGCAAGATCCGAAAGAGACGGCCTAAGCGGTGCGCCGGGGCGCGAAGTTGCCCTCGCCCAGGTCCTCGGCCAGCAGCCGCTTGGCGATGGCGTCCGCCGCCGCCCGCAGCTCCTCGCTGCGCGGGCGGCCGCGGTCCTGCTCCAGCCGGTCGCCCAGCCAGTCCGCCCAGGCCCGGGAGATCACCGCGGCTTCGCGCTCGCCCGCCCGGGTGTGGGCGAAGAAGCCGTTCTGCCGCGTCAGGAAGCCCTCCTCCACCATCCGGTCGAAGACGGGCAGCAGCACCTCCGGCGGCAGCGACAGCCGCGACGCGATCAGCCCCAGGCTGGCGTGCCCCACGGTCCGGGTCATCAGGTCCACCTGCATCACCGCCCACGCCCCCGCCATGTCCAGGCGCGTGTCGGAGGCGTGGACGATGGCCCGCGCCGTGTCGGGCCCCATGTTCCGCACGAGCTTGCCGACCGCCAGCTCCAGCAGCTTGGCCGAGTCCCCCGAGGCCGTGGCGGGGGAGGCGAAGCCGTCGCCGATGTCGGTCGAGCCGGCCCGGGCGCTGTCGCGCAGCCGGACCTGCTTGAGGAACAGGGCGACGACGAAGCCCACGACGGCCACCGGCACCGTCCACAGGAACACGGTGTGCAGGGCGTCGGCGTACGCGTCGATGACCGGGCCCGCCGCGGCCGGGTCGAGCCCGTGCACCCCCTGCGGGCTCTGCGCGGCGGCGGTGAGGCGTGCCGGGTCGGTGCCGGTGGCGCGGGCCGCCTCGGCGACCCCGGCCCTCAGTTCGGGCTCCAGGCTGTTGGCGTAGATGGTGCCGAAGACGGCGGTCCCGAAGGAGCTGCCGAGCGTACGGAAGAAGGTGACTCCGGAGGTCGCCGTGCCGAGGTCGGCGTAGTCCACGGTGTTCTGCACGGCGATGGTGAGCACCTGCATGCACAGGCCGATGCCGGCGCCGAGCACGAACATGTACAGGGACTCCAGCCAGGCGCCGGTGCCGGGCCCCATCAGCGACAGCAGGTAGAGGCCGGCGCCCATGACCGCGCAGCCGACGATGGGGTAGATCCGGTACCGGCCGGTCTTGGAGGTGGCGTTGCCGCTGAAGACGGACGCGATGAGCAGGCCGATGACCAGCGGCAGGGTCCGTACGCCGGACAGGGTGGCGGAGTCCCCGTCCACGTACTGGAGGTAGGTCGGCAGGAAGGTCATCGCGCCGAGCATGGCGAAGCCGACGACGAAGCTGAGGACGGAGCAGACCGTGAAGACGGGGTTGCGGAAGAGCCGCATGGGCAGCATCGGTTCGGCTGCCCGGGTCTCCACCAGGCAGAACAGTGCGAGGGCCAGCGCGCCGCCCGCGAACAGGCCGATGATCACCGGCGAGCTCCAGGCGTACTCGTTGCCGCCCCAGCTGGTGGCCAGGATCAGGGCGCTGGATCCGGCGGCGACGAGGGCGATGCCTAGGTAGTCGATGGCGGGCCGGCCGGCGGCGCGCACCGAGGGGATGGTGCGGGCGGCGGCCGCGACGACGAGGACGGCGACGGGGACGTTGACGTAGAAGGCCCAGCGCCAGCTGAGGTGGTCGGTGAACAGGCCGCCCAGCAGTGGTCCGATGACGGTGGCGACGCCGAAGACGGCGCCGATGGCGCCCTGGTACTTGCCGCGTTCGCGCAGCGGGACGACGTCGGCGATCAGCGCCATGGAGGTGACCATCAGGCCGCCGGCGCCGATGCCCTGGAGGCCGCGCCACAGGATGAGCAGGGTCATGTTGCCGGCGAGGCCGCACAGGAACGAGCCCGTGATGAAGACGACCGCGGAGATCTGAAAGATGATCTTCCGGCCGAAGAGGTCGCCGAACTTGCCGACGAGGACGGTCGCGACGGTTTCGGCGAGCAGGTAGGCGGTCACCACCCAGGCCATGTGGGCCGCGCCGCCGAGGTCCGCGACGATGGTGGGCAGGGCGGTGCCCACGATCGTCTGGTCGAGCGCGGCCAGCAGCACGCCCAGCATGATCGTGCCGAAGACGACGTTGCGCCGCCGCCGGTCCAGCACGGGGGGCGCCGCGGCGACGGCGGCGGGGGCAGTGGTCACATCTCGCACTCTCACAGCGCCCCCACCGCGGCGCATGCCGCAAGCCGCCGTACGGGTGAAACCACGGACCCGGCGGCGGCGGAGGGCGTCAGCGCAGGTGGGCCAGGCCCGGGTGCTCCGCCGCGTACCCGTCCAGCAGCCGCCGGGCCACCGCCACCGAGTCCACCAGCGGGTGCAGCGCGAAGGCCTTCACCGCGTCGGCGCGGGAGCCGCTCGCGGCGGCGGCCAGGACCGCCCGCTCGGCCGCCTTCACGGAGGTGACCAGACCCACCGCGTGCAGCGGCAGCGGGGCCACCGACACCGGGTGGGCGCCGTTCGCGTCGACCAGGCAGGGCACCTCGATGACCGCCTCCGGGTCCAGTACGGACAGGGTGGCGCCGTTGCGGACGTTGAGGATCAGCGTGGCCCGCTCGTCCCGGGCGATGGCCCGCATCAGGGCGAGCGCGACCTTCTCGTAGCCGCCGGACTCCAGGTCGCTCTCCTCGCGCTCCCCGACGCCGGCCACCTCGCGGTTCTCCGACATGTACGTGGCCTCGCGCTCGGCCCGGGTCCGGTCCCAGGCCGCCAGCGCCGCCCCGGCGGGCTGCCCCGGCCGGCCGGCCTCGGCGTAGAAGCCGCGCTGCTGGTCGCGGAGGAAGGCGCCGCGGGTCTGCTTCGCCTCCTGGTAGGCGCGTACCGTGTCGCGGTTGAAGTAGTAGTAGTGCAGGTACTCGTTGGGGATCGCGCCGAGCGAGCGCAGCCAGTCGGCGCCGAAGAGGCGCCCCTCCTCGAAGGACTCCAGGGCCTCGGGGTCGGCCAGCAGCCGGGGCAGTTCGTCGCGCCCGCCGATCCGCAGGCCGCGCACCCAGCCCAGGTGGTTGAGGCCGACGTAGTCGATCCAGGCCTCGCCGGGCCGGGCGCCGAGCAGCCGGGCGATCCGGCGGCCGAGCCCGACGGGCGAGTCGCAGATGCCGATGACCCGGTCGCCCAGCTCCTCGGCCATGGCCTCGGTGACCACCCCGGCGGGGTTGGTGAAGTTGATGACCCAGGCGTCCGGGGCGATACGGGCGGTCCTGCGCGCGATCTCCCGGGCCACCGGCACGGTCCGCAGGCCGTACGCGATCCCGCCCGCGCCCACCGTCTCCTGGCCGAGAACTCCCTCGGCCAGCGCGATCCGCTCGTCCGCGGCACGGCCCTCCAGGCCGCCGACGCGGATGGCCGAGAAGACGAAGTCGGCTCCGCGCAGGGCCTCGTCCAGGTCCCCGGTGGCGGTGACGGCCGGGGCGTCCGCCGCCCCGGAGGCCGCGGCCTGGTCCGCGAGGACCCGGGCCATGGCCGTGAGCCGGGCGGGATCCTCGTCGTAGAGGGTCACATGGGATACCCGGCCCTCGGCGCGGTCCGCCAGCAGGGCCCCGTAGACGAGCGGGACGCGGAATCCGCCCCCGCCGAGAATGGTCAACCGCATGCCATTTCCGCCCTTCCGCCGTCGTGGCCGCGGCCACGGCCCGGGGCTGCCCCGGGCACGGGCGAAGCCACGGCTCCGGCGGCACCGCCCCGGTGCCACGATCCGTGGCATCCGCGCGGTGTCGCGGATCGTGGCATCCGCAGGCACCGAACCAGGCAGTCGGTATGGCACCGTGCCACCGACCCCGCCCCGGCACGGGCCGTGGCGCGTGCTTCAGGGGACCAGTCTCCCCCGCGGCGTCACTCCCCCAGCGGCGGCACGGCCCGCAGGCGCGCGCCCTGCTGCTGCGGGAAGCCCGCTCCGCCGCGCACCGGACCGGCCGGCAGACCCTGCGGGGCCGAGAGCACGAGGGTGATCCGGGTGAGGCCCATTCCCTCCAGCATTCGGCTGGATTCCGCCACCATCCGGCACCGCACCAGACCCCAGCCGGGGTCGGGATGGCGCACCGTCCGCACCGCGCCGTCCAGTTCGGCGGCGGCCTCCCCGTGGGTGGTCAGCCAGTGCGGGACCCCGTAGCGGTAGGCGGCCTCCATGAACGGGTCCCGGGCCACCTCCTGACGGATGCTCCGCAGCCCCTCGTCCTCCGGGGCCTCGGCCAGGGCGGTCGCGAACCGGGCCAGCAGCGGCACGCACCAGGCCGGTTCGTGGTCCTCCAGCACGGCCGCGGCGTCCGGGTGGAACAGCACGAAGCGCAGGAAGTTGTCGTCCGGCAGGGCCGTCGGGTGGGGGCGGACCGACTGGAACAGCCGGTCGAAGGCCGAATTGGTGAGGGCCACGTCCCAGCGGTGGTCCACCAGGAAGCTCGGGTAGGGCACGGCCTCCATGAGGGCCGCGTAGTCGACGAGGTAGTCGCGCTGGGCCGGGTCCTGGGGCAGCCGGTTCTCCTCGGCCGCGCGCCAGGTGGGCGGCGGGTCCCGGTCGACCATGACCCGGAACAGCCAGAAGCACTGCCGCTCGCTCATCTCCAAGGCCTCGGCCAGGGCGAGGAGTTTGCGGTCCGTCCACTCCTTGACGAGCCCGCGTTCCCAATTCCCGTACGCGCGCACGCTGATGCGCAACCGCGACGCGACGTCCTCCTGGCTCAGGCCCAGTTCTTCGCGGCGCTGGCGCAAAATCTCCTTGCGCCGCTCCGTTCGCACTGCGCCGCGGGGCTCTTCGCCCGCCAGGCGCTCCTCACCGGCTCGGACGAGGCCATCAGACGGGCCCACCGCTGCGAGATGTGGCACCGAGAGCTCCCCCTCCTCAACGGTCTGGATCTTCATTTCCGTGTGGCGATCCTGCTACCGACTTCATTCGAGTGTCAACTATTGTGGCAATTCCAGCCGAGCGACAGCTCATTCCCGCCACAGCTGTGGCAAGTTCTGGCTCTCCCAAAACAAACCGGATAGATTCCTCTAGGCCGACCACGTGCCCACTGACCTCGCGCGATCTAGGAGAACCACTGGTGACAGACGGCTTCCCGGCTCCCGTCGCGGTGGCCAACGCGCCCCTGGCAGCAACCGTCACGCGGGTCGCCGAACTGGCGAACAAAATGGGCCGCGACCCGAACCAGGTCTTCGACCTCCGCCGGCTCTCCGAGGCGTCCGGGGTTCCCACCGACGTGATCAGGACCCTGCTCGACGGCCGGCGGGCGGGCGAGCCCGATCTGCAGGCGCGTTTCCTCCAGCGCCTGGACCTGCTCCGGCGGACCCGGGTCAAACCCAACGGGCGCCGCTACACGCAGCAGGAGATCGCCGACGGCGCCGGCATGTCCCGGCAGCAGGCAGGCGCCCTGATCAACGGCGACCGGCGGCCCACGATGGAGCACTGCGACGCCATCCAGCGGTTCTTCGGCGTACACGCGGGCTTCCTCACCGCCCATGACGCCGACGCCCTCACGGACGCCCTCCAGCGCACGGAGCAGCAGCTGCTCCAGGACTTCGCCGGGCGCGAGCGGCAGACCGTACCGGCGGAGGCGGCTTCGGCGGGCGATCCGCTGGCAAGACTCCTGCAGAACCACGGCGTACGGGGCATCGCCTGGCGCGCCGCCCAACTGCCCAGCGACAAGCACCGGGACAAGGTGACCGAATGGCTGGACATGCTTCTCGAAAGCGTCAAACCGAACGAATCATGACCCAGTCGAAAGTCTGGATCTGATCCTTGAGTCCTGATCCGGATCCGCGCCGACGGGGAGAACGGTGAGCATAGGCAGAGCGCAGCGGCGGTTGTGCGCGGAGCTGGTGTCCGGCATCAAGCTGGCCGCCCCCGTGCAACCACTGGACCTCTACGCCGCCCTCTGCGAGGGCATGAGCAGGCACCGCGGCCGCCCGGTGGAGTTCCGGATGGCCGCGTTCCCGCAGGGGACCGCGAGCGGCCTCTGGCTCGACATGGCGGACCGGGACCTGGTGGTCATCGAGGAGCGCACCGCGCCCGACCACCAGCTCGTGATCCTCGGCCACGAGCTGTGGCACATGAAGGCCGGCCACTGCAGCCACCACGTCGACGGCGCCGCCGTGGCCGCCCGCCTGCTGACCGACGCCGCCGACCTCGGCGAGACGGTCCGCAGCGTCGCCGCCCGCACCCGTGCCGACGTCCAGGAGGAGACGGAGGCCGAGAGCTTCGGCCTCCTGCTGGGCAGCCGCTGTCGCACCTGGCTGGCCGGTTCGGCGGGCCACCGGCCACCGGCCCAGCGGGACGAGCTGGCCGGCCGGATCGAGACCTCGCTCGGCTACCGGGGGCGCAGGAACGACCGTTGAGCGGACCGGACTACTACATCCCGGCTGCCGCGATGGCAGTGGCCCTCGTGTGCAAGCTGCCGGCGCTGCGCACCAACGGGCGCGATCCGCTCCTGCGGTCCGTCTTCGTCCTGCTCCTGCTCGGCGGCTCGGTGTTCACCTTCGCCGCCCCGCCCACCATCGCCGCCGTCAACCGCTGGACCGGCGTCCCCAACATCTCCGCCCCGCTCGTCTACTGCCTGATGACCGCCTTCAGCGCCTCCTGCCTCGTCCTGATGTTCAATTGGCGCGGCGGCCCGGCGGAGGAGATCCGGCGCACCTCGCAGCGCTGGATCGCGGGCTACTCCGTGGTCATCGTGGCCATCGTCGTCCTCTTCGCGCTCGGCGACGCCCCCGTCGAGCGGCTGCGGGACTTCGACACCTACTACGCGAACACGCCCTACATCCGGCTGATGATCACGGCGTACCTGCTGGCGCACAACGCCGCCGTGCTGATGATGGTGTCGATGTGCTGGCGCTGGTCCCTTCGGGTCGGCGGCTGGCTCCGGGCCGGACTGGTGATCATCGTCGCCGGGTACACCATCAGCCTCGCCTACGACGCGTCCAAGATGTCCGCCGTCGCCGCCCGCTGGCTGGGCCACGACCTGGACTACCTCAGCACCTACCTCGCCCCGCCGCTGGCCGCCTTCGCCGCCCTCGTCAGCTCCGTGGGCTTCGTACTGCCGCTGGTGTGCCAGCGCGTGTCGGACAGCTGGCGCACCTGGAGCACCTACCGCCACCTCGGCGCCCTGTGGCACGAGGTGCAGAGCACCGTGCCCCGCGGCACGCCCTGCGTGCGGATGTCCTGGTGGTCCCCGGCCGCGATCCGGGTGATCCAGCGGGAGTCCGACATCCACGACGGCTTCCTGCGCCTGGGCCCCGCCTTCGACCGGCACCACCGCGACACCGCCTACGAACGGGCCCGCGCGGCCGGGGCGAACGAGGAGACTGCCCGCGCCGTCGCGGACGCGGCGATGGTGGTGGCCGCCGTACGGGCCACCGCCGCCGCGCCGGAGGGGGCCGGGAGCGGCGACGAGGAGCGGGTGGCGCTGCTGGCCGACGGGCCGCGCGACCTCGTCCGGATCTCGCACGCCCTGCGGCACTCGCCGCTCGTGGCCGCCGTACGGCGGCAGGAGGCCCCGGCGGGCTGAGCCCGCCGGGACCCGGCCGCCACGCGGGCCGCCCCGTACCAGCCGCTGCGTACCAGCCCCCGTACCAGCCGCCCCGGACGTCCGGCTCAGCGGGAGGCGGTCACCGACAGGGCCGGGAACAGGTCCTGGAAGGGCCCGGCGGAGTCGTTCCCGTCCCGCCCGTAGGGGGCGTCGAAGCTCCACACCATGAACAGCAGGAACACGATCAGCGCGCTGAACAGGCCGGCCAGCAGCAGCTCGCGCCCGGAGCGCCGGATCTGCAGGGTGAAGATCAGCCCGATGGTGACGACGCCGCCGACCACCAGCCCGATCCAGACCACGCTCGGCAGGGTGGACTCGTCGCTCTGCGTGCGCGAGTGCCGGGCGTCGTCCGCGGCCGCGATGTGGTCGAGCAGCGGCTGGTAGGCCTGCGCCTGGAGCTCGTTGGCGGGGCTCTGGTGGGTGACGTCGGTGCGCAGCTTGCCCAGGAGCTGGGCGCCCTCGGCGGAGGCGTCCTGGCCGGAGACCAGCCGCGGCCAGTCCACGCTGACGGTGTGGGCGACGTACGCGTCCACCTCGCCGCGGATCCGGTCGCGGACGGGCCCGGGGTAGACGTCGGCCCGCTGGGTGACCTCGTACAGCGACTGGGCCTCGCGGCGCACGCTGTCCTCGGCCGCGCCGCGCGCCTCCCAGACGCCCGCGATGGCCAGGCCCAGGACGATCGCGTAGACCACGCCGACCATCATCGTCATGTACTCGATGACGTCGGGGGTTTCGCTGGTGTCCTCGTCGTCCGCGACCCGGCGGTGCCGGACCACGGTCATGGCGAGGACGAGGGCGCAGACGAGCGCCATGGCGACGGCCAGGACCAGCCATTCGGACACGAGGGATCTCCCGTTCGTGGATGCGTGGATGCGTGGATGCGCGAGGGGGCGGGGCGCCCGGGGACGTCAGCTCCGGCTCTTGGAGCGGGGGCGCAGCGCGGCGGCGGCCAGCACGGCCGGGGTGGTCACGACCACCATCAGCATCATGGTGCTCAGTCCGTCCGGGCCGCGCCGCTGCAGGGCCACCGAGTGGTACGGGCGCACGTGGAACCTGCTCACCCGTTCGACGGCGGCTGCGGCCCCGGGCGGGGCGGGGGCATCGGCCGGGGCCGGCTCCGGCTGCGGGTCCGCCGCCGGCGGAGCCTGCGGCGGCTGCGCCGGCCCGCCGGGCACCGCCGCCCCGGGCGCGGGCCGCTCCGCCGGCCCCGGCGCGTCGCCGGGGTGGCGCACCGTGGGCCGGACGGCGCCGGGCACGGTCACCCGTACGGGCGGCCGCGCCGACGGGGTCCCCGGCCGCGCCACGGGCGGGGGCGGCAGGGCGGGCAGCCGCACCGCGGGCGGCTTCGCCGGCCCGTCGGGCACGCACACGTCGACCCGGGCGCCGCGGCCGTGGCCGTCGCCCGCGACCGCCACATGGCCGTGCAGCGGGCAGAGCGCGGCCACCAGCCCCGCCCCGGCGAAATACTGCCAAGCCGTCACCGCGGTCCTCCCGATCCGGCAGCCGATATGAGGGTTACGGCTGAAGAAACGATCAAGGCCCGCCTTCGGACACGCGCCGGACAGGTCAAGATCCTTGTGCGACGGCTCACTTCGCACCGTGCACGGGCCCCCGGGCCGGGCCGCCGGGCCGTGGGCGCTCACCCGCGCGGCCCAGCACACCACGGCGCCCGTCGCCCGCCCGGCCGATGATCGGAGCAACGAGCGGCAGAGGGACGGTGGCGCGTGGCAGCAGACGATGGGCCCCCTTCCGCGAGGCCGCAGCCGGAGCCGGGGCCGGAGCCCGGGCCGCCGCGACCGCCGGAGCCCGGGCCGGAGCGACCGCCCGAGCCCGGGCCGGAGCCGGAACCGGAGCCGGAGCCGGCCGCCGCGGCCAAGGGGCTCCGCTTCCCCAGCGCCCTGACCATCCTGGCCCTGGTCACGGTCGCCGTCTGGCTGCTGGCCTTCCTCGTCCCGGCCGGGCTGTACGACCGGGGGGACGACGGTGCGCCCGTCTCCGGCACGTACCACCGCGTCGAGGGCGACCGGAGCCTCACCGACCGGCTCGACGACCTCTTCCTCGCCCCGGTCAACGGCCTCTACGGCATCCAGGACACCGCCACCGGCGAGGTGGGCCCGGGCTTCACCGGCGCCCTGTACGGCAGCGCCGGCGTCTTCCTCTTCGTGCTCGCCATCGGCGCCTTCATCACCGTCGTCTTCGCCACCGGGGCCCTGGACCGGGGCATCGCCCGCCTCGCGCACCGGCTGCGCGACCGCGGGGCCCTGCTGATCACCGCGGTGATGGTGGTCTTCTCGGTCCTGGGCACGGTCGAGGGCTTCGCGGAGGAGACCCTCGGCTTCTACGGCCTGCTGGTGCCGATGATGCTGGCGCTGGGCTACGACCGGCTCGTCGCGGTCGGGGCGTCCATCCTGGGCGCGGGCATCGGCGTGCTGTGCTCCACCGTGAACCCCTTCGCCACGGGCGTGGCCTCCTCGGCCGCGGGCATCTCCCTCGGCGACGGCATCCTGCTGCGCGGCGTCATGTGGGTGGTGCTGACCGCCGTCACCGTCCTGTACGTCGTCCGCTACGCGCGGCGCGTCCAGCGGGACCCGCAGAGGTCCCTGTGCGGCTTCCTGCCGGGCGACCTGACCCAGAAGGCGGCCGCCGACGCCGATGTGGAGCCGCAGCTGACGCGGCTGCACAAGGCCGTACTGGTGCTGCTCGTCCTGGTCTTCACCTTCATGATCTTCTCGGTGGTGCCCTGGTCGAGCGCCCTCACCGGCAAGGCCGACGCCACCCCGTACGGGTGGGAGCTGGACTGGTCCTTCCCCCAGCTGTCCGCGCTGTTCCTGTGCGCCGCGGTCCTCGTGGGTCTGGTGGCGCGGATGGGCGAGGCGGAGCTCAGCTCAACGGTCGTCCAGGGCGCCGCCGACTTCATCTCCCCGGCCCTGGTCATCATGCTGGCGCGCGGGGTCACCGTGATCATGAACAACTCGAAGATCACCGACACCGTCCTGCACTCCATCGAGGGCGTGGTCAAGGGGACCTCGTCCAGCCTCTTCGCAGTCATCGTCTTCCTCGTCAACCTCCCGCTGGCCTTCCTGATCCCCTCCACCTCCGGCCACGCCACCCTCGCGATGCCCATCCTGGCCCCGCTCGCCGACTTCGCCGGCGTCTCCCGCGCGGTGGTGGTGACGGCCTGGCAGGCGGCCAGCGGCTGGATGAACCTCTGGGTCCCCACGACGGCGGTCACCATCGGCGGCGTCGCCCTGGCCAAGGTCGGCTACGACAAATACCTCCGCTTCGTCTGGCCACTGCTGGCGATCCTGTTCGTGCTGATCTGCGGCTTCCTGGCGGTGGGCGCGGCGATGTGACGGCCCGTGAGCAGACCGGGGCACCTCGCCTAGGCTGTCGGTATGTCCGCATCCATACCCTCCGCACCCGTCCCGCCCGCCCCGCCCGTCGCCGTCTGGCGGGCGCTGCGGCGGCCGCTGCGGTTCCTGGGCTCCTGGTGGCCCTGGCGGTGCTGGGCGTACCTCGGGAGCGGGTTCCCGCTCGGGTACGGGGTGCTGCTCGCGCTGGCGCTGCTCCTCGGGCTCGGGGTGCTGCTCGCCGTGGCCGGGGTCGGGCTGCTGCTGCTGACCGCCGCCCTGGCGGGGGCGGTGCCGCTCGGGGAGCTGGAGCGGCGCCGGCTGCGGTGGGTCGAGCCGGAGCCGGTGGCCGACCCGCACACCTCGCTCGCCGGGGCCGGCCCCGCCGCCTGGCTGCGGACCCGGCTGCGCGAGCGCGCCACCTGGCGGGAGTTCGGGTACGCCGTGCTGCTCGGCGTGGTCTTCGCGGCGGCCGGCTTCGGGGTGCTGTCACTGCTGGCGTTCTCCCTGATGCTGGTGGCCTCCCCCGTCATCGTGTGGGCGCTCGCGCCGGAGCCGGTGATGCTGGTGCCCGGCGAGGTGGTGGCCGGGCCGCTGGAGGCACTGGGCGGTACGGCCGCGGGGCTGGCCGGGCTGGTGCTGACCGCGTACGCGGGCGCGCTGATCGCCGGGGCCCAGGTCAAGTGCGCCCGGCTGCTGCTCGGGCCGCGCGCGGAGGACGACCGGGTGCTGGAGCTGACCCGCTCGCGCGTCCGGCTGGTCGAGGCCTTCGAAGCCGAACGGCGGCGCATCGAACGGGACCTGCACGACGGGGCCCAGCAGCAGCTGGTGGCCCTCAGCATGACCCTGGGCCTCGCCGAACTGCGGCTGCGCTCACACCCGGAGGCGGCGGACGCGGCCGCACTGGTGAGCCGGGGCCGCGAGGAGGCCAGACTGGCCCTCGCCCAACTGCGGGACCTCGTAAGGGGGATCCACCCCCAGGTGCTCACCGACCACGGGCTCGCGGCGGCGGTGGCGGAGGTCGCGCTGCGCCACCCCGTGCCGGTCACGGTGGACCTGGAGCTGCCCCGGCTGCCCGAACCGGTCGAGGTCACGGCGTACTTCACCGTCGCCGAGGCCCTCGCCAACGCGGCCAAGCACAGCGGCGCCTCACGGGTCGGCGTCGCCGGTAGGGTCGAGGGCGACCGGCTCACCCTCACCATCACCGACGACGGCCGCGGCGGGGCCGATCCCGGCGCGGGGGCGGGCCTGGCGGGTCTCGCGGACAGGGTGGCGATGTTGCAGGGCAGGCTGACGGTGTCCAGTCCGGTGGGCGGTCCGACCGAGCTGAGGGTGGAGGTCCCGTGCTCCGGGTGATCCTGGCCGAGGACTCCGTACTGCTGCGGGCCGGGCTGACGGAACTGCTGACCCTCGGCGGCCACCGCGTCCTCGCCTCCGTCGGCGACGCCCCCGCGCTGCTGCGCGCCGTGGCCGCCGAACGGCCCGACGTGGTCGTCACGGACGTGCGGATGCCGCCCGGGCTGCGCGACGAGGGGCTGCGGGCCGCCCTCGAACTGCGCTCCGCGGACCCCTCCCTGCCGGTCCTGGTGCTCTCGCAGTACGTGGCCACGGCGTACGCGACCCAGCTCTTCACCGGCGGTTCGGCGGCCGGGCTGGGCTACCTGCTCAAGGACCGGGTCGGGGAGGTGGAGGAGTTCCTCGACGCGCTGCGCCGGGTGCACGAGGGGCAGACGGTCATCGACCCGGAGGTGGTCCGCGTGCTGCTCGCGCCGCGGCCTGCGAACGAGCCGATGGCCCGCCTGACCCCGCGCGAGCGGGAGGTGCTCGCGCTGATGGCGGAGGGCCTCAACAACCAGGCCCTGGCGGCCCGCCTGTTCATCACCGAGGCCTCCGTCGTCAAGCACGCGAGCAGCATCTTCACGAAGCTGGACCTGGACCCGACGGAGGGCAACCGGCGAGTTCTGGCCGTTCTGGCCCATATGCGCGGCACTGCGGATTCCGCATAGTGATCAGGACGTGACCTGCGGGTGTTCAGTTCATATTGAGTGGTCGCTAAGGTCGCCGGGTGTCGAAGAACGATGAGATCACGCCAGGCCGCGACGAGTCCGAGGAGGAGCGCTGGCGAGCCTTCCAGAGGGAGTTCGAGCGGGCCAACGGGCCCCTGGAGCAGCCCGCGCCCGCGCCGCCGAAGCGGGTGTGGTCCCGCAACCTGGCCCTGGCCCTGCTGGCGGGATCGCTCGCCTTCGCCGCGCTGAAGCTGACGTCCGCCGCCTCCGAGGACGGCCCCACGGCCACCGCGGCCGCCAACACCACGCCCGGGGCCACGCCCTCGCCCGCGGCTCCGGCCGCCCCGGCGGCCACCGCCGCCGCCCGGCCGATGGTCCCGCTGGCCGAGGTCTTCCCCGAGCAGGTCCCGGACGGTGCCGGGGGCTCCTTCACCCGGGTGGGCTCGGCCGTGATGCCGTCCTGCACCGAGCGCGACTCGGTCGGCCCGCGCCTCGCCGCCCTGATCGAGTCGGGCCGGGGCTGCGTGGGCGAGCAGATCGCGCTCTACAAGGACGCCCGGAACAACCAGTACAACCTGGCCGTCTTCACCATGAAGGACCCCCAGGACGCACTGAGGGCGGTGACCGAGCTGACCATGGCCTTCAACGACTACCAGGTGGGCACGCAGGCCCCGCCGCGCGGATCCGGCCTGGCCACCCTCGGCCCCGAGACCGGGATGGTGCAGTCCTTCGCCGGCTACGGCCGGGTCATGGTGGTCTCCCTGGGGCAGTGGTCCGACGGCCGGACCGGCGACTTCCAGAAGCTGGTCGACGGGATGCAGCCGCTCCAGAAGGGAGTCACCGACCGGGTGACGCGGTACGAGGGGAACCACTGAACCCTTCCCGGGAGCGCGCCACGATCCGCGAGGCGGCCGGACCCGCCGGCCCGGCCGGGGCCGCCGAGCGGGCCCAGGCCGCCAGCAGGAGCGGCAGCGCCAGGTAGCCGAAGCGGCCCGCCGGGGCCAGCAGGAAGGCCAGGGTCAGGCCGAGCGCGAGCCGGTCGGCCGCGGCCACCACCGTGCGCGGCGGGCGCACCAGCAGCGACACCGCCACCCCCAGCCCCCCGAGCGCCAGCAGACCCACCGTCAGGTACCAGCCCCACGGCCCGAGTTCCGCCAGCAGGTGCCCCGGCAGCGGGCTGCTCGCCGGGGTCGGCACCTCGGCCCGCCCGGTCGGGAAGGCGAACACCTGCCGCCACAGCTCCCCCGGCTGGAGCAGCAGGCCCGGCGCCACGAGGGCGGCCGTGCCCAGCAGCGTCACCAGAGCGCACCGCAGCGCGGCCCGCCGGCCCCGGCACGCCGTGAGGAGGGCCAGCACCACCGCCACCGCGGGCAGCGCCGTCCACTTGAGGGCGCACGCCGCGGCCAGGGCCGCCCCGGAGGCCGCCGGGCGGCCGGAGGCGGCCGCCGCGAGGGCCAGGCAGCACAGCCCCGCCAGCGGCAGGTCCACCCCGCTCACCGCGAGCGGGAGCGCCACCACCGGCGAGGCCACCAGGGCCGGGAGCAGCGGGGAGGGGGCCGCGCCCAGCAGGCGGCGGCCCGCCCGCATCCCGCCGAACAGCACGGCCGCGCACCACAGCCGGGCGTCGCCCAGCAGGCGCACCGCCCACTGGTGCCCGTCGCCCCAGCCGTCGCCGAGCAGGGCGCGCGGGATGCCCAGGAGGGCCATGCCGGGGAGGTAGGGGGTGTACTCCTCGACCCCGGCGGGCTGGTCCACGTAAAGCCTTCCGGTCTCCAGCAGGAGCCGCCCGGACCGTTCGATGACGCCGACCTCGGACTGCCCCTGTCCGGTGAGCACCAGGTACAGCAGCGGTACGGCGACCGCGCCCAGCAGCGCCGCGGCGAGCGCCTCCCGGCGCCGGCCCAGGGCGGTGGCGGCCGCGGCGGCAAGGTATCCGGCGGCCGCGCACCAGCCCCACAGGCGGTGCGGGGCGAGGGCGGAGAACAGCGGGAACGACAGTGCCCAGGCGGCCGCGAGCAGCCAGCCGGCGGTCCACCGCGCGGTACGGGAAGGGGTCATGGACCCATTCCAGCCGCGCGCCCCCGGCCGGGTCTGCACGCCCAGGTGGAGTTCTCACGGTGGGGTTTTGCCTACCATCGGGGTCCGGCCCGCCCCCGGACGCACCCGCCCGGCCCGCCCCCGGAGCCGGCGGCCCGGCCCGCCCCCGGACGCGCCCGCCCGGCCCGCCCCCGGAGCCGGCGGCCCGGCATGCCCCCGGCTGCGTCCGTCCGCCCCGCCCCCGGGTACGCCGAAGGGGCGCGGCCGTGCGGGCCGCGCCCCTCCAGGGCGGTCACCGGAGCGCTCAGGCCTCCGGGTCGCCGCCGAAGCGCTCGCGGTAGGACTCCAGGTCCTCCTCGGTGACCCGGGCGAAGAGCACCGGCGGCACGGTGAACGGCGTCCCGGCCGGGACGGCGTCCAGGGCCTTGGCCTGCTCCGGGGTGACCCAGGCGGCGGTGTCGCCGGGCAGCTCGAAGGAGGAGCGCATGGCGCGCGCCGAGGCCGGGATGAACGGCTCGGAGACCACCGAGTAGAGGTGGATGAGGTTCATCGCGGTGCGCAGGGTGAGGGCCGCGGCGTCGAGGTCGGTCTTGACCTCCAGCCACGGGGCCTTCTCGTCGAGATAGGCGTTGCCGGCCGACCACAGGGCGCGCAGCGCGGCGGCGGCCTTGCGGTACTGGAGGGTCTCCATGTGGCCCTCGTACTCGGCCAGCAGCTCGGCGATCTGCTCGCCGAGCCGGGCCTCCGCCTCGCCCGCCGGGCTGCCGGCGGGGACCTCGTCGCCGAACTTCTTGCGGGAGAAGGTCAGTACGCGGTTGACGAAGTTGCCGAGGGTGCCGCCGAGGTCCTTGTTGACCGTGGCCGCGAAGTGCTCCCACGTGAAGGACGAGTCGTCGGACTCGGGGGCGTTGGCGATGAGGAAGTAGCGCCAGAAGTCGGCGGGCAGGATCTCCAGCGCCTGGTCGGTGAAGACGCCGCGCTTCTGCGAGGTGGAGAACTTGCCGCCGTAGTACGTCAGCCAGTTGAAGGCCTTGACGTAGTCGACCATCTTCCACGGCTCGCGGGTGCCGAGCTCCGTGGCCGGGAACATCACCGTGTGGAACGGGACGTTGTCCTTGGCCATGAACTGCGTGTAGCGGACGTCCTCGGCCTCGTACCACCAGGACTTGTAGTCGCGGTTCGCCGGGTCGGCGTCGGCCCACTCCTTGGTGGAGGCGATGTACTCGATCGGCGCGTCGAACCAGACGTAGAAGACCTTGCCCTCGGCGGCCAGCTCGGGCCAGGTGTCGGCCGGGACCGGGACGCCCCAGTCGAGGTCGCGGGTGATGGCGCGGTCGTGCAGGCCCTCGGTCAGCCACTTGCGGGCGATGGAGGAGGCCAGCTGGGGCCACTCGTCCTCGTGCCGCGCGACCCAGGCCTCGACCTCGTGCTGCAGCTTGGACTGGAGCAGGAAGAGGTGCTTGGTCTCGCGGACCTCCAGCTCGGTGGAGCCGGAGATGGCCGAGCGGGGCTCGATCAGGTCCGTGGGGTCCAGGACGCGGGTGCAGTTCTCGCACTGGTCGCCGCGCGCCTTGTCGTAGCCGCAGTGCGGGCAGGTGCCCTCGACGTAGCGGTCCGGGAGGAAGCGGCCGTCGGCGGGCGAGTACACCTGCCGGATCGCGCGCTCCTCGATGAAGCCGTTGGCCTGGAGCTGCCGCGCGAAGTGCTGGGTGATCTCGACGTTCTGCGCGGAGGAGCTGCGGCCGAAGTAGTCGAAGGACAGCTCGAAGCCGTCGTAGACCGCCTTCTGGGCGTCGTGGGCCTGCGCGCAGAACTCGGAGACCGGGAGGCCGTTCTCCTTGGCGGCGAGTTCGGCGGGGGTGCCGTGCTCGTCGGTGGCGCAGATGTACAGGACGTCGTGGCCGCGCTGGCGGAGGTACCGGGAGTACACATCCGCCGGAAGCATCGACCCGACCATGTTGCCCAGGTGCTTGATCCCGTTGATGTAGGGAAGCGCGCTGGTGATCAGGTGTCGAGCCATCCTCGGATGCTCCATTCGTTTCATTTGTACGGATCTACGCGTGACAACGCGCGGTTCATCGTATCGAACCGGCGAAACGCCACGCGTCGGCTTTTCCCGGGGGTCCGGGGGGCCGGCGGCGGTGCGCGGGGACGCAACGCAAAAGCGAGGACTGTGACCTCTCCGTCACGGCCCTCGCGATGGGCCCATGCTACAGCCGCACCGCCGGGGCCCCGACCGGCGTCCGCCCGCCGGACCCCGCACGGCCCGGCACGGCCCCGGACGGCCCCGGACGACCTGAACAGCCGCGGACAGCCCCGCACGGCCCCGGCATATGCGTTCGTGCTCCGCGGCACCTCGCGTGATCGGCATCGGTCATCATCCGATCACCCCCGGGCCTAATCCCCTCATGTTGCTCCTCCGCCTTCTCGGAGGGCGTAGGCGCTGCTCTCATGGACCCCGCACCAGGGGATGAGGTGGGGAACGGTGAACGATGGCGGACCGGAGGAGTCCGGCGGGGCCGTGGGACTGCCCAGCCGACGGCGGCAGCCGACGCCCATGAGTCAGTGGGATCCGACCGCGCGCCTGTCGTACTGGGCCTTCCACGCGAACCGGCGGCCCGCGTACATGCGCTTCGCGTACCTCCAGCTCGGCTCCGACGCGGCCGCCGAGGACGCGGTGGACGCCACCTTCGACTCGATCATGAACGAGTGGCTGCGCATGCTCCACATGGACCGCCTCGACGCCTACGCCTGGACCGTGCTCAAGCAGCGGATCGTCGACTGGCAGCAGCGCCGCGACCCGCGCCTGCGCCGCCCCGAGCCGATGGACATCAGCGCCTTCGAAGCGGCCCTCAAGGAGGCGCACGCCGACCAGTACGAGGTACTGACCGACACCATCCGCTTCTACTCGGCGGTCTCCCGCCTCGCCGAACGGCAGCGGGACACCGTGCTGCTGAGCTACGGGCTCCAGTGCACCCCCGGCGAGGCCGCCGCCGTGATGGGCGTCGACGAGGCCACCGTCCGCTCGCAGCTCGGCCAGGCCCACCGGCGCCTCGCCCGGCTGCTCGACACGTCCGCCGGATCATGAGGCCCGGCGAGGACCCCGGCCCCGGCGCCGGCCCAGGCGGCGGCCGTGCGGCGGCCCCGCGCACCCTGGCGGAGTTCCTGGCCCGCGCGGGCGTGCGCGACCGCTACCCGCACTACGACCTGGGCGCGGCCGAAGCCCGGCTGCTGCGCGTGCCCCGCGCCCCGGGCGCCCCCGCGGCCGCCCCGTCCCGGAGCCGGCGCCGGCCCTTCGGCTGGAGCGACCCCGCGCGGGACCGCCCGCTGGAGTCGGAGCGGGCCCGGCGGGACCTGAAGGCCGCCTGCCTGGCCGTGGTCGGGGACCCGCGCGCCGGGGCCGACCTCGAAGCCTTCCTGGAGAGCCGGCACAGCGACCTGCCGGGCGCGGTCGTCTTCGGCTGCCTGCTGTACCTGGCCGGGCTGCGCGAGGGTTCCCGCTTCTGGTGGCAGTTCGCCGCCGGCTCCGGCAGCCCGCGCACCGCCCCGGCCGCCTACTGCCTCTTCCTCGACCACTCCCGCCGCGGCGAGCACCACGACGCCCGCCTCTGGGCGCGGGAGCTGGGCCGCCGCGGGTTCCGCCCCGGCGGCCGCCGCGAGCTGCGCGAGGTGCGGCTGTGCGCCCAGGCGGCCGTCCTGCGGTACGTCGACCAGTGCGACGACCCCGACCTGGGCCCGGTACCGCTGCCCAGGCCGGGGCTGCCCGCGGTGCTGGCCGCGTTCCTGCCGCCGCCCCCGCCCCCGGCGCCCCGGCCGCGCCCCGGCGCGGGCCCGCTGCGCCACCCCGCGCTGACGTCGGCCGCGCGGGGGACGGTGGTCCAGTCCGACACCGGCGAGGCCCTGGCCCAGGCGCGGCGCGCGCTGGCCGCCGTACGGGTCCTGGAGCGGCACCCGCTCGGCGTGCGGGCCGCCCAGCTCGCACGGGAGTCCGGGCTGGCCGGGGCGGAGCTGCGCCCGCTGCTCGTGATGCTGCGCGAGGAGGAGTACGCGTACTGCCCCGCCCCCGGGGTGTACGCGCCGGGGCCGGCCCTGGAGCGGCTCGCGGCCCCCGGCGGCACCGGCCTGGCCGGGCAGCTGCAGCGCACCCTGGCGCTGGCCCGCGACAGCGCGGGCGCCGCCGTGTACCTGAGCCGGTACGCAGAGGGCGAGGTCCGGATCACGCAGATGGCGGACGGGCCGGGGGCTCCGCCGGTGCGGGAGTGGGTGGACTTCCGGGCGGCCGCGCACGCCAGCGCGGTCGGGAAGTGCCTGCTGACGCAGCTCGACCACGACGGCCGGGCCGACCACGTGGCCCGCCACCGCCCCACCCGGCTCACCGCGCGGACCATCACCGACAGCCGGGCCCTGTTCAGCGCCCTGGACGCGGTGGCTCCGGGCGCCCCGGTGTTCGACCTGCGCGAGTACTCCCCCGGGGTCGTCTGCTCGGCGGTGCCGATCGCGACCGGCGACGCCGCCGGGAGCCTGGCCCTGTCCCTGCCGGCCGCGCACGCGCACCGGCTGGGCTCCGCGACCGAGGCCCTGCGCCGCAAGGCGGTCCCGGTGCTGCTGGCCCTGCTGCTGTCCGGGGCCATCCCCCCGGACGTCCCGGCCGGCGCGGCGCCCGCCGCACCGCCCGCCGCCGCCACCCCGGAGACGCTGCGCCAGCTGGGCCGGCTCTTCCGGACCCCGCTGACCCGCTTCACCGCGTCGGCCGGCGGCCCGCACCTGGTCAGCGACTCCTCCTCGGGGGCCGCGTACCTCTTCGACGCACCCCCGGAGGGCGGGGGGCCGCGCCTCGCGCTGCCGCAGACCCTGGCCCCGCTCGCCCCGGGCAGCCTGCCCGCCCCGCAGGGCCTGGTGGTCCTGGGTACCCGGCGGGGGCGCGCGGACTGACGCCTACCCGACGGGGACGAAGGAGTCCAGGGCCGCGTCGAAGTGGCCCCTGGACTGGGTGAGGCGGCCGACGGGGGCCGAGACCCAGACGTCGTACATCCGGCCGTTCTCGTCCCAGCACAGGTCGAAAGTGTGCCGGGGCCCCTCCGCGGCGGTGAAGCCGTTCCAGGTGAACTCCCAGAGCGCCGCGGGCAGTCCGTTGTGGGTGGTGGGGACGATGCTGTTGTCGCGGTAGCCCGGGTTGTTGGACGGGCCGTTGGCGTCGGACTGCCGCATCGCGGCGAGCGGCCCGCCCGAGGCCGGCTTCACCTTGATGCCGATCCGGATCGCGCCGTCCGGGGAGACGTAGAAGACCCGCTGGTCGTCCGTGGTGCGCTGGAAGCCCTGGGGCACGGCGAGCCCGAACCCCTCCGGGTCGGAGACGAAGCGGTACCCGGCGGGCGCCGCCTTGCCGGGGGCCGGCTGTGCGGGCGGCGCCGGGGCCGGCGCGGTCACCGTGGTCGTGGCCGTGGCCGTGGCCCCCGGGGCGGACGTGGGCGGGGTGGGGGCCGTCGGGGACTGCGGTGCGGACGTGGTCACACCGGGGGAAGGGGAGGTGGGGTTGCCCGGCCCGGCGGCCCGGCCCTTGTCCCCGGCCCGGTCCGAGAGCAGTGAGGTGACGGCGACGGCGCCGATGACGGCCACCACGACGAGCGCGGCGACCAGCCCGACGCGCAGGCCGGCCCGGCGGCTCCCCGGCTCGGCCGCGGGGCCGGTCCGGGCGGTGACGCGTTCGGTCGGCGAGTACCCGGGCGGGGTGGCCGGCCCCGCCGGGCGGGCCGGGCCGGGGGTGCGGTCGAGGAGGGGCAGGCTGCCGGTGGTGACGTACGCGGACAGCATCCGCTGGGCGTCGGCGACCCCCAGCCGGCGTTCGGTGTCACGCTCCAGCAGGCCGCGGACGAGCGGGGTCAGCGGCCCTGCCTGCACCGGCGGGCGGATCTCGTCGTAGACGACGGCGTGCAGCACCCCGCCCAGCGAGTCCCGGTGGAAGGGCGACTCGCCGGTCAGCGCGGCGCAGAGCAGCGCGCCGAGGGACCACAGGTCGGACTCGGGTCCGGCGGCGGCGCCCTGCATCCGCTCCGGGGAGGTGTACTCGGGCGAGCCGACGAAGGCCCCGGTCTCGCTGATGGTGGTGGAGCCCGCGAGGCGGGCGATGCCGAAGTCGGTGAGCACGACCCGGCCGGTGCCCGCCTCCATGAGGACGTTGGCGGGCTTGACGTCGCGGTGGAGCACCCCGCGGTCGTGCGCCGCGCTCAGGGCGCCGAGCAGGGCGAGCCCGATGCGGGCGGTCTCGGCGGCGTCCAGCGGACCGGTGGCGCCGAGGCGGTCGGCGAGCGAGCCGCCCTCGACGAGTTCCATCACGATGTACGGACGGCCGTCGTCCTCGACGACGTCGTGCACGACGACGACGTGCGGGTGCTTGATCTGCGCGACGGTGCGGGCCTCGCGGAGGGCTCCCGCGGCCTCCTTGCCCTCGCCGACGTGGAGTTCCTTCACGGCGACCGCGCGGCCCAGGAGCTCGTCCGAGGCCTGCCACACGGTCCCCATGCCACCGCGGCCCAGCCTCTTCCCCAGGCGGTACCGCCCGGCGATCACGACGTCATTGCGCGGTTCGTCCTGCGACACGTTCCCCCCTCGACCCGGTCAGGCCCCATGATGCCGCACGGGCGGATCCGGCCACCCCGTTCTGCGCCGAGCTCACCCGGGCTTCGCCCCGGAAGGGGACCGGTTCCGCCCGGAAACGCGAAAGAACCCCACCGGAGTGGGGTTCTTCCTCTGTGTGTCCGAGGGGGGACTTGAACCCCCACGCCCGATAAAGGGCACTAGCACCTCAAGCTAGCGCGTCTGCCATTCCGCCACCCGGACCGGTGGTCGGCCCCGGTTTCCCGTGGCGACATGGACAACCATAGCAGGGGATCGGCCGGCTTCCGACCACGTTTACGAGCGGCCGCCGGTCCCGACACGCCGCGCTGACCTGCGGGCATGCCGGGGGCCCGGCGGCGCGGGGAGGCGACGCCGGCCTAGGGGCAGCTGATGACCTGGCCGGCGTAGGAGAGGTTGCCTCCGAAGCCGAAGAGGAGGACCGGGGCGCCGGAGGGGATCTCGCCCCGTTCGACCAGCTTCGAGAGGGCCATGGGGATGCTCGCGGCGGAGGTGTTTCCGGAGTCGACGACATCGCGGGCGACGACGGCGTTGACGGCGCCGATCTTCGCGGCCAGCGGCTCGATGATCCGCAGGTTGGCCTGGTGCAGCACGACCCCGGCGAGGTCCTCGGGGGTGATCCCGGCCTTCTCGCAGACCTTGCGGGCCAGCGGCGGCAGCTGGCTGGTGGTCCAGCGGTAGACGGACTGGCCCTCCTGCGCGAAGACCGGGGGCGTGCCCTCGATCCGCACGGCGTGGCCCATCTCCGGTACCGAACCCCACAGCACCGGGCCGATGCCGGGCTCCTCGCAGGCCTCGACGACGGCCGCGCCCGCGCCGTCGCCGGTCAGCACGCAGGTGGTGCGGTCGGTCCAGTCGGTGATCTCGGTCATCTTGTCGGCACCGATGACCAGCGCGCGGGTGGCGGAGCCGGCCCGGATCGCGTGGTCGGCAGTGGCCAGGGCATGGGTGAAGCCCGAGCAGACGACGTTGATGTCCATCACGGCGGGCGCACCGCGCATGCCCAGCTTGGCGGCGACGCGCGCGGCCATGTTGGGGGAACGGTCGATGGCGGTGGAAGTGGCGACGAGGACGAGGTCGATGTCGTCCGGGCTCAGGCCGGCGTGCGCGAGGGCCTTGCCGGCGGCCTGGTAGGCGAGCTCGTCGACCGGCTCGTCGGCACCCGCCACGTGGCGGGTGCGGATGCCCACCCGGGAGCGGATCCACTCGTCGTTCGTCTCGACCATGGCCGCGAGGTCCTCGTTGGTGAGCACTTTCGCGGGCTGGTAGTGCCCTAGCGCCACCACGCGTGAACCGGTCATGGGCGGGGTCCCCCTCTGTAGGGCAGGCAGTCAGGTTGACCCAGCTTTGCCTGCTACCGGTGGGTACGTGTGCGCGTGACCCAACAGGATTCCGCCACCGGAATTTGGAGCATTCCGAGCAACTTCCTGCCGGAACCGGTCGCGGTGGCGGATCCGGGAGAATGTCCTCGTCAGGTGTACGCGAGGACGGAACAGGTGGGCTGATCGCGATGGGACGGGTCACCGAGCGGCGCCGTGTCGTACGCATCCGGGGCGGAGCGGCGGGCGTCCGGCCCGACACCCTGGTCACGGAGGAGCCGCTGGAGATACGGCTCAACGGCAAACCGCTGGCCATCACGATGCGCACGCCGGGGGACGACTTCGCGCTGGCGGCGGGCTTCCTGGTCAGCGAGGGCGTCATGGCGCGCGCCTCGGACGTCCAGGCCGTGACGTACTGCGAGGGCGCCACCGAGGACGGCTCCAACACCTACAACGTGGTCAACGTCCAGCTGGCCCCCTCGGTTCCCGTCCCGGACATCACGCTGGAGCGGAACGTCTACACCACCTCCTCCTGCGGACTGTGCGGCAAGGCCAGCCTGGACGCGGTCCGCACGGCGACCCGCTTCCCGGGGCTCGCCGCCGATCCGGTACGCGTCCGCGCGGAACTCCTCTCCGAGCTGCCGGACCGGCTGCGCGCGGCGCAGAAGGTCTTCGACCGCACGGGCGGGCTGCACGCGGCCGCGCTGTTCTCGGCGGAGGGCGAGCTGCTCGACGTACGGGAGGACGTGGGCCGGCACAACGCCGTGGACAAGATCGTCGGCCGGGCGCTCCAGGCGGGCCGGCTGCCGCTGGCCGGCTCGGTGCTGCTGGTGTCGGGACGGGCGTCCTTCGAGCTGGCGCAGAAGGCGGTCATGGCCGGCATCCCGGTACTGGCGGCGGTCTCGGCGCCGTCCTCGCTGGCGGTGGACCTGGCCCTGGAGTCGGGCCTGACCCTGGTCGGCTTCCTGCGCGGCCCGGACATGAACGTGTACGCGGGCGAGCAGCGGGTCATCCTGCCGGGCACCGCGTAGGGATCCGGGTCCGGGTCCAGGTCCGGGTCCGGGTGCGTATTCCGGGTCCGGTTGCGTGTGTGTGTCCGTGTCCGGATGCCGATCCGCCGTTTGCCGGGGTCCGTGGTGCGCCCGTTCCGCGCCGGTGTTTCCGTGAGGCGGAACGCCCGGAGGGCGGTGGCTCCAGTACCGGAAGGACGGATCACGCGTGAAGATCTCGGCTGTGCGCGCGGGCGGTGCCCGCAGGGGTGAAACGGGGCGGCGGTCCGGCGGTGGTCCGCCGACGGGTGCGCGGCCGGCTGCCCGGCGGCCCTGGGTCCTGCGGCTCTCCGCCGTGGCCGTGGCCCCGCTGCTGGCGCTGGCGCCCGGGCTCGCGCACGCCGACGACGGATGGCGGGCGGTCCCCGACCTGCCCACGCCCCGGTACGGCCTCGCGGGCACGAGCGCCCCCTGCCCCGACGTCGAAGGGCTCGCGGGCACGTGCGTGTACGCCATCGGCGGCCAGAACGACTCGCCCGAGCTGGCCACGGTGGAGGCCTACAGCCCCGCCACGAACCAGTGGCGGAAACTGGACGACCTGCCCACGCCCCGCTACGCGGCGAGGGCGACCACGGCCCCGTGCCCGAAGGGCGTCAAGGGGCTCAAGGGACTCTGCGTGTACGCCATCGGCGGCCTGAAGGGCGACGTCAACGTGGGGACCGTGGAGGCGTACAGCCCCGCGACGGGGAAGTGGCGGACGCTGGACGCCCTCCCCACCCCGCGCGGGTTCGCCGCCGCGGCGACGGCCCCCTGTCCCGAGGACGTGGCGGGGCTGGAGGGCGGCAGCTGCGTGTACGCGGTCGGCGGCGCCTACAGCGACACGGTGGAGGCGTACAGCCCGGCCACGAACCAGTGGCGCCCCGTGAGGTCGCTCGGCACGCCCCGCGACGCGGCCGCCGCGGCGACGACCGCCTGTCCCCCGGGCGTGGACGGCCTGAAGGGCACGTGCGTGTACGCCGTCGGCGGGTTCAACGAGACCGACCAGATCCTCCGCACCGTGGAGGCGTACGGCCCGGCCGTGGACCAGTGGCGGCCGGCGGCCCCGCTGGGCAGCCCGCGCGTCGCCCTCGGCGGTACCGCCGGCCCCTGCCCGCGGAGCGACAGGGCGCCGAAGCGGTCCTGCGTGTACGCGATCGGCGGCTTCACCGATTTCAGCGAGTTCGCCACGGGCTCGGCGGAGGTCCTGGACCCCGCCGCGAACACCTGGAGCGCCCTGCCCGCCCTCGCCACCCCGCGTTTCGAGCTCGCCGCGGCGACCGCGCCGTGCCCGGGGGGCACCCGGGGCCGTGCGCGGACCTGCGTGTACGCGTTCGGCGGCATCGGTGACCCGCCGTTCCCGGCCCTCGCCTCGGTGGAGGCCCTGCCGGTGGGCGGCTGAGCCGGTCCGGTCGAAGGGGCCCTGCCTAACGGCTGCGGCGGCCGCCCCGCCGGGAGGCCGTGGGCGGCTTCGGCTCCGGGGGGTCGATGCGGTGCAGGTCGAGGGTGGCGGGGAGCGGGGTCGCGCCGGGGCCGCCGGATTCGGCCCAGGCGATGATCTCGTCCGTCGCGGTGTCGTCCAGGGCGAAGCCGAACCAGACCGCCCGGGCTCCGCGCCGGCGCGCCTCGGTGGTGGGCTGCACCACGATCACGTTGGCCTGCGCGCAGGGCCCGAGGCAGTCGCTCGTACGGACCGCGAGGCGCCCGCCGGACGCGGCCGCGGCCTCCCGCAGCCGGGCGAGCTGGCCGGCGTGGTCGGAGCCGGGGTTCTTGCGGGGGTCCCCGCAGCAGCAGCCCCGGCAGACGACGAGGGTGCAGGGGCGCGGGGCGGTGGCGGCGAGCGGGCGTATCCAGGTCACCGCCGCACGTTACCGGCCCTGCGCGGCGGGGGGTTGGACCCCGGGCGAGACCTCCACCACACGGCGGGCGTCGAGTTGGTCGTCGGATTGGTCGTCGGATTGGTCGTCGAGGTGCTCCTGGAGGGCCGCCTCGGGGTCCTGGGCGCGGCGGCGGGCCAGGACCGCGCAGACCATCAGCTGCATCTGGTGGAACAGCATCAGCGGGAGCACCGCCAGGGAGGCCTGGGGCCCGAACAGGACGCTGGCCATGGGGAGTCCGGCGGCCAGGCTCTTCTTCGACCCGGCGAACTGGATGGCGACGCGGTCCGCGCGGCCGAAGCCGAGGCGCGCGGCCCCGTACCAGGTGGCGAGGAGCATGACGGCGAGGAGTACGGCCTCCACCGCCATCAGGGCGCCCAGGCGCGGGAGGCTGACCTGGTGCCAGACCCCGGCGGCCATGCCCGCGCTGAAGGCGGCGTAGACGACGAGCAGGATCGAGCCCCGGTCGACGTAGCCGAGCACCTTCTTGTTGCGGGTCAGGAAGCCGCCGACCCAGCGGCGCAGGCCCTGGCCGAGGAGGAAGGGCAGCAGCAGCTGGAGGACGATCTTGAGCAGGGAGTCGAGGGAGAACCCGCCGGCGTCGTTGCCGAGGAGGGCGGCGGCGAGCAGCGGGGTGAGGAGGATGCCGGCGAGGGAGGAGAAGGAGCCCGCGCAGATCGCGGCGGGGACGTTGCCCCGGGCGATGGAGGTGAAGGCGATGGAGGACTGGATGGTCGAGGGGACCAGGCAGAGGAAGAGCAGCCCGCCGTAGAGGGGCTGGGTGAGCAGGCCGGGCACCAGGAAGCGGGCGGCCAGGCCCAGCAGCGGGAAGAGCACGAAGGTGCAGGCCAGGACGGTGAGGTGGAGCCGCCAGTGGCGCAGGCCGTCAAGGGCCTCCCGGGTGGAGAGCCGGGCCCCGTAGAGGAAGAACAGCAGGGCCACGGCGGCGGTGGCGGCCCCGTCGGCGACGGTGGCACCGGCACCCGTGGCCGGGAACAGCGCGGCGACACCGACGGTGGCCAGCAGGGCCAGTACGTACGGGTCCAGGGGCAGCCGGGCGGGCAGGCGGGGGCGGCGTCGCATGGGGGTGCTCACTTGCTGTCGTACGGGGGGGAGGGGTGCGGGGGGGTGCGAGGGGGTGCGAGGGGTACGACCATCGTCGCGGGTCGGCGGTCATCGGGAAACACGCACACCGAACTGACTGCCATCACGGAACGCGATGACCCGGGCGTAGGCTGGGGTCATGTACGACCCGGTCCAGCTGCGCACCTTCCTCACGGTGGCCCAGACGCTGAGCTTCACGCAGGCGGCGGCCCGGCTCGGGGTGCGGCAGTCCACGGTCAGCCAGCACGTGAGGCGGCTGGAGGAGGCGACGGGGCGTCCGCTGTTCGTGCGGGACACGCACAGCGTCGGGCTGACGGAGGACGGCGAGGCGCTGCTGGGCTTCGCGCGGACCATCCTGGAGGCGCACGAGCGGGCCGCGGCCTTCTTCACGGGGACCCGGCTGCGGGGGCGGCTGCGGTTCGGGGCGTCGGAGGACTTCGTGCTGACGCGGCTGCCGGAGATCCTGGAGGGGTTCCGGCACGAGCACCCCGAGGTGGACCTGGAGCTGTCGGTGGAGCTCTCGGGAACGCTGCACGAGCGGCTGGACGCGGGGCGCCTGGACCTGGTGCTGGCCAAGCGGCGCGGGCCGGGGGACGAGCGGGGCCGGCTGGTGTGGCGGGACCGGATGGTGTGGATCGGCGCCGAGGGGCTGCGCGTGGACCCGGAGCGCCCGGTGCCGCTGATCGTGTTCCCGCCGCCGGGGATCACCCGGGCGCGGGCCCTGGAGGTGCTGGAGCGGGACGGCCGGGCGTGGCGGATCGCCTGTACGAGCGGCAGCCTGAGCGGCCTGATCGCGGCGGCCCGCGCGGGGCTCGGGGTGATGGCGCACACCCGGGGCCTGATCCCGCCGGGGCTGGTACGGGTGGGCGGCCTGCCGGAGCTGGGCCCGGTGGAGTTCGCCCTGCTCCAGGGCCGCCGCCCGACCCCGGCGTCGGAGGCCCTGGCGGCCGCCGTCCTGGCGGGCGGCGACCGCCTGAGCCGGCCGGCCTAGCCTGCCTTGTTCGGCTTCCGGTCGGGGTGCTTGATGTCGCGGGGGCGGGGCTGGACCTCGAAGGGGGTGTCGTCGCTGAACCGGATGGTGCCCGCGGGCAGGCAGCTCGCCTCGCGGTCGGTGGTGAAGCCGTCGCAGTGCTCGGCGCTGAGGGTGATGAAGACCGTGCTGGTGTGCTGACCGACGCTCAGCGCCTTCAGGGGCGGTGACACGGGGACGGATTGCGGGAACCCGGCCAGGTCCGTGAGGCCCGTGCGCAGGGCCCGCTTCTTGTCGAAGGTCAACGTCTGCTCCTGCGGCGTGCCGATGTCGTGCACGTAGGTGGCGCTGACGAACTTGGCGTTGAAGTCCTCGATGGGCGCGCGGCGCAGCGGGGTGTAGTCGGCGGGATAGACGGCGGCGTCGGCGGTCTGGGTCGACCAGCCGAAGACCGCCCTGACCCAGGGTTCCTTCGCGGTGGCCACCCGGCAGGAGAGCGGCGGGGCGATGATCCGCTCCTTGACGTGGAAGACCTTGTTGAAGTCGAAGCCGTCCGTGGCCACGCAGTGCGGGACGTGCG
This sequence comes from Streptomyces sp. NPDC044002, assembly GCF_056434525.1. Taxonomy (NCBI): domain Bacteria; kingdom Bacillati; phylum Actinomycetota; class Actinomycetes; order Kitasatosporales; family Streptomycetaceae; genus Streptomyces; species Streptomyces sp. NPDC044002. The sequence continues at coordinate 36,189 of NZ_JBWKEZ010000042.1, read as the reverse complement.
GCCGCGCCGCCGGTCCGGCGGGGTCGGCGGTGGAGGCGGAGGCCGGCGCGGCAGCGAGTGCGGCGGCGAGGAGGGTGGGAACGGTCGCGGCTAGGAGGCGGGGACGTTTCACCGGGGATCACCTTTCGGGGGCGGCGGGAATGACCGCCCGACAGCCGACCACGCCCCGGGGGCAAGGCCCCGACGACATCCCGCACCGCTGGGCCGGACGGCGGACCGGGTCATGCGTCCGGGGGGTGGGGGCGGTATCCCCCGGGACCGGATCAGGGAGGTTGGGGGCTTCCCGTCAGTCCCATCGTCCTTCCGGTTCGGGCCGGTCCCTCAAGGGCGCTCCTTCGTCGCGTCGCTACGCGATGGCCTTCGGCCACCCTTGACCGACCGACCCGAACCGGAAAGCCGAAAGACTGCCGGGAAACCCCCAAAGAAACGGCACGGTCCAGAGGAGGAGGGACGGGTCCCTCAGCGATGAGACGAGGGACCGGGCGCCGGCCCGCCGGGCATCCGGGCCCCCAGATCCATGTTTCCGGGCCAGGGGCGCGACTACCCGCACGAAAGGTTGATCTCGGCGACCTGCGGAGCCTCCAGGCGCAGCAGATCGCTACGCGCTCCTCCCGTCTCAGCGTCCGGCGACCGTCTTGGGCTGATACCCGCACCAGAGGACGAACAGACTGCTCCTCGGTGAAGATCCGACCGGGGCGATCGAGTGCATCTGGCTCACGGGTTCCGCCGGCGGCAAAACACCGGGCGGACCGGGCTCGACGATCACTACGGTCCGGTCTCATGACGACGATTACGACGCGTACGGTCGAGTATCCGGCCGACGGTTTGACGATGATCGGGCACCTCGCGCTCCCGGCCGGTGTCGGCCGCCGGCCCGCGGTGCTGCTCGGACCGGAGGGCATGGGGCTCAGCGACGTCGAGCGCCGCCGGGCCGACGCCCTCGCCGAGCTGGGATACGTAGTGCTGGCCTTCGACCTTCATGGCGGGCGCTACTTGGGCGACCCCGAGGAGATGCTGGCTCGTTGCCTGCCGCTGCTCGCCGATCCCGACCGGATGCGAGGCATCGGCCATGCGGCGCTCGACGTGCTGCGCACCGAACCGCGGGCCGACCCCGACCGGATCGCCGCCGTCGGCTACGGCACGGGAGGTGCCGTCGGGCTGGAACTCGGGCGCGGCGGCGTCAGCCTGCGCGCGATCGGGACGGTCAACGCGCTGACCACGGGCCGACCGGGCGAGGCGGCGCGCATTCGCTGCCCGGTGTGGGCCGGGGTCGGGTCGGAAGACCCGATCATGCCGCCCGCGCAACGGGACGCGTTCACCGCCGAGATGCAGGCCGCGGGCGTCGACTGGCGCCTCACGGTCTACGGCGGCGCCCTGCACGCCTTCCACCACCCGCCGGTCGCCCACCCCGTGGTCCCCGGCGTCGGCTACCACCCACGGCACGCGCAGCGAGCCTGGCGCGACGTCGTCGACCTCCTCGCCGAGTGCCTGCCCGTGACGGAGCACTGACAGTCCACTCCCCTCAATGCCGCGCACCGGGCGCTTCCGTGGTCGCCCTCTGATGCGGGTATCAGCCCAGGACGGTCGTCGGACGCCAAGCCGGGAGGAGCGCGTAGCGATCTGTTGCGCTTGGGGGGTCTGGAGGTCGCTCTGGTCGGCCTCTCGTGCGGGTAGTCGCGCCCCTGGCCCAGATTCGCGGATGTGGGGGCCCGGATGCCCGGCGGGCCGGCCCCCGATCCCTCGCCTCATCGCTGAGAGACCCGTCCCTCCAACTATCGACCGTGCCGTTTCTTTGGGGGTTTCCCGGCAGTCTTTCGGCTTTCCGGGGCGGGTCGGCCTGTCAAGGGTCGCCGAAGGCGATCACGAAGTGACGCGACGAAGGAGCGCCCTTGACAGGCCGGCACGACACGGAAGGACGATGGGACTGACGGGAAGCCCCCAACCAGCCCTGATCCGGTCCAACGGGATCCCGCTCCCCCGCCCCCGCCCCCCCCAGATCCGAACCCCCGCCCAAACCCCGTACGTGCGTCCGCGTCGCAGGTGGCGGGGCGTGCGGCGGCGGGGGGATCTTGTGGAGGTTTCCGCGGGGGTGCCGGGCACGGGTGCGGGTGAGGTAGCGTCGCGGCGCCCTGCACGCAGAGGAGCGGAACTTGCGCGAGTTCACCGTCCCACCCCTGGTCACCGGCGCGGCGGCCGGGGGGCTGGCCGACACCGTCTTCCTGCGCGCCGGGCAGGATCCGGAGCACGTGGTGCTCGGGCGCAAGGCGGACGGGGTCTGGCGGGACGTGACCGCCCGTCAGCTGGCCGGGGAGGTGCTCGCGCTGGCCAAGGGGCTGCTGGCGCAGGGTGTGCGGTTCGGGGACCGGGTCGGCGTGATGTCCCGCACCCGCTACGAGTGGACGCTGTTCGACTTCGCGCTGTGGACGATCGGGGCGCAGCCCGTCCCGGTGTACCCGACGTCGTCGGCGGAGCAGGTGCACTGGATCCTGTACGACTCCGCCTGCACGGGCTGTCTGGTGGAGGACGAGGACCAGGCGATGACGGTCGGCTCGGTGATCGAGCGGCTGCCGGGGCTGCGTCTGTTGTGGCAGCTCGACGCGGGGGCGGTGGAGGAGCTGGTGGCGGCGGGGCGGGGGGTGGCCGAGGACGTGGTGCACCGGCACCGCGGGGCGGTGACCCCGGATGCCGTGGCGACCGTCATCTACACCTCGGGGACCACGGGCCGGCCCAAGGGGTGCGTGCTCACCCACGCCAATTTCATGTACGAGGCCGACACGCTGGTGGCGCGCTGGGAGGCGGTCTTCCGGGCGGGGCCGGGCGGGGAGCAGCCGTCGACGCTGCTGTTCCTGCCGCTGGCGCACGTGTTCGGGCGGATGGTGGAGGTGGCGGCGGTGCGGGCGGGGGTGAAGCTGGGGCACCAGCCGGCGGTGGCTGCCGCCGAACTCCTGCCGGACATGGCCGCGTTCAGGCCGACGTTCGTGCTGGGGGTGCCGTACGTCTTCGAGAAGATCTTCGCGGCGGCGCGGCGGGCGGCGGAGTCGGACGGCCGCCGGGGGCCGTTCGACCGGGCGGTGGAGGCGGCCGTGCGGTACGCGGAGGCCCGTGAGCAGAAGGCGTTCGGGAAGGGTTCGGGACCTTCGGCGGCTTTGCGGGTGGAGCATCAGCTCTTCGAGAAGCTGGTGTACGGCAAGGTGCGCGAGGCGCTCGGAGGCCGGGTGCGTTACGCGATGTCGGGCGGGTCGGCGATGTCGCGGCGGCTGGGGCTGTTCTTCGACGGTGCCGGGATCACGGTGTTCGAGGGGTACGGGCTGACGGAGTCCTGCGCGGCGGCGACGGCGAATCCGCCGGGGGCGGTGAAGTACGGGACGGTGGGCCCGCCGATCCCGGGCAGTACGGTCCACATCGCCGACGACGGGGAGGTGTGGCTGCACGGCGGCCACGTCTTCTCGGGCTATCTGGGGGATCCGCGCTCCACGCAGGAGGTGCTGCGGGGCGGGTGGCTGGCGACCGGGGACCTGGGCCGGCTGGACGAGGACGGGTACCTGACGATCACGGGGCGCAAGAAGGAGGTCCTGGTGACCTCGAACGGCAAGAGCGTGGCGCCGGCGGCGCTGGAGGAGCGGGTGCGGTCGCATCCGCTGGTGTCGCAGTGCGTCCTGGTGGGCAATGACCGGCCGTTCGTCGCGGCGCTGGTGACCCTGGACATGGAGGGGGTCGCGCACTGGCTGTCCATGCGGAAGCTGCCGCAGCGGACGGCCGAGCAGGTGGCGGGGGACCCGGATCTGACGGCGGAGGTGCGGCGGGCGGTGGTGGCGGCGAACACGCTGGTGTCGCAGGCCGAGGCGATCCGTGCCTTCCGGGTGCTGGCCGAGCAGTTCACGGAGGAGCGGGGGCTGCTGACGCCGTCGCTGAAGCTGAAGCGGCGGGCGATCGAGAAGGCGTACGAGCGGGAGGTCGCGGGTCTGTACCCGTCGTAGGCACCGGCTGTGCATGCCATCTGACGGTCCGTCATTTCATCTCGCCGAAGATATTGACGGTGCGTCAGGTCACGCACAGAATGCGGGGATTCCTACGGAGGGGATCCCACCCATGTCGCGACCCATCCGCGCCCTGGCCGCCGCGGCGGCCGTCCTCGCGCTCGTCTCCGCCTGCAATTCCGCCTCCACTTCGAACCAGACGATGCCGGGGAAGTCCGGGGACGCGCCGGGAGCCCAGCGCGGGGTCACCGACAAGACCATCAAGGTCGGCGGTATCGTCTCGATGACGAGCGCCAGCGGCTACAGCAAGAAGGACACCGACCTCGGGGCGAAGGCCCGCTACCTCAGGGCCAACGCGGAGGGCGGCGTCCACGGGCGCACCATCGACTACATCGGCGCGGAGGACGACGGCCAGGACCCCGGCAAGAACCTGGCCGCGGCCCGCAAACTCGTCCAGCAGGACAAGGTGTTCGCCGTCGCCCCGATGAGCTCGGTCACCTTCTCCGGCGCCGACTTCCTGGAGCAGGAGAAGGTCCCCACCTTCGGCTGGGGCACCCTGCCCTCCTTCTGCGGCCCCAAGTACATCTACGGGTTCAACGGCTGCCTGGTCCCCTCCCCCGGCGGCACCCTCAACCAGACCTGGCCCGAGGGCATCGCCAAGCTCCTCGGCGGGGCCGGGGGCAAGTCGGTCGCGGTCATCGCCAACGACAGCGACGCCGGCAAGTTCGGCATCCGCACCTTCCAGCAGGGCTTCGCCGCCGCCGGGTTCACCGTCTCCTACGCCAAGGCCTCGGTCCCCGCGACGGCCGTGCCCAGCGACTGGAGCGCGTACGTCAAGGAGATCATGGAGAGCGGCGGGGGCAAGGCGCCCGATGCCGTGGTCTCCGTCATGCAGACCCCCAACAACATCGGCCTCTTCACGGCCCTCAAGCGCGCCGGCTACAAGGGGCTGCTCTCCGACCCCACCGACTACGACCCCGGGCTGCTCGCCAAGGACGCCACCCGGCAGGCCCTCGAAGGGGTGCACGTCCTGCTCCAGTTCGAGCCCTTCGAGTCGGACGGCCCGAAGATGAAGCAGTTCAAGGCGGACATCAAGGCCGCCTCGGGTGGACAGGACGTCCCGCTGAACATGCACATGCTCACCGGGTACATGTCGGCCGACCTCTTCCTCGCCATCGCCCAGAAGGCCGGCAAGGACCTCACCACCACGCACTTCCAGAACGCCGCCCAGACCTTCTCCGACACCGGCACCCTCGTCGGCGACCGCGCCGAGCCCAAGGGCCAGAAGGACAGCTTCGGCTGCGGGGCGCTCGTCCAGCTCAAGGGCGGCCGGTACGAGGTCTCCGTGCCGTTCGAGTGCCACGAGCCGATCCCCTTCAAGTAGGGGCGCCGGCATGGGCGACCTGCTCGTCTTCGTACTGAGCGGCCTGGTCTCCGGCGCCCTGTACGCACTGCTCGCCACCGGGCTGGTGCTGTCGTACTCGGCGTCCGGGCTGTTCAACTTCGCGCACGGGGCCACCGCCTACCTGTGCGCGCTCACCTTCTACGAGCTGCACTCCGGGCTGGGCTGGCCGGCCGTCCCGGCCGCCCTGCTGGTGGTGTGCGTCCTCGCGCCCGGCCTCGGGTGGGGGCTGGACCGGCTGATGTTCCGCCGGCTCGCGCGGGTCGGGGAGACCGCCCAGATCGTGGCGACCATCGGTCTGCTGGTGGCGCTGCCGGCGGCCGGACTGTGGGCGGTGGACGTCCTGACGGAGGCGGGCCTGCCGCTGAAGCCCGCCGAGAACCAGTTCGGGCTGCCCGGTGTCGGGCCGAGCCCCGCACGGTCCTGGCAGCTCGCGGACGGCGTCGGCGTGGACTCCGACCAGCTGATCACCTGGGTGGTGACGGCGGTGGTCGCGGCCGCCCTGTGGGTGCTGCTGCGGCACACCCGGCTGGGGCTGCGGCTGCGGGCCGCCGTCGACAACCGCTCGCTGACCGAGCTGCGCGGGATCAGCGCCGACCGGCTGTCGTCGGTGGCGTGGATGATCGCCTCCGCGCTGGCCGGGCTCGCCGGGGTGCTGGCCACCCCGCTGCTGGGGCTGTCCGCGCACGACTTCACCCTGTTCCTGTTCGTGTCGGCGACGGCCGCCGTGATCGGGCGGTTCGCCTCCGTACCACTGGCCTTCGCGGGCGGGCTGGGGCTCGGGGTGGTGCAGAACCTCGTCGCCGGGTACGCCTCCTTCGCCGAGGGGATCACCGGGTTCCGCACGGCGGTGCCGTTCCTGATCCTGTTCGGCGGGCTGCTGGTGCTGACCCGGCGGGCCCGGACCGCCGGGGTGACGGCCGTGGAGCCGCCGCCGCCCGACCACCTGGCCGGGGCCCCGTGGGGCCGCCGGTGGGGGGTGTGGGCGGCGGGCGCCGTCCTGCTGGGCACGGCGTTCTACACCGTCACCACCCCCTTCTGGAGCGGGCTGCTGGCCCAGGGGCTGGCCATCGGCCTGGTGTTCATGTCCTTCACGGTGGTCACCGGGCTCGGCGCGATGGTCTCGCTCGCGCAGGCCACCTTCGTCACCGGGGCCGCGCTGGTGGCGGGGCTGCTGATGAGCCGCGGCTGGCCCTTCGCGGTGGCGCTGGCGGCGGGGACCTGTGTGGCCGCCGCGCTCGGGGCGCTGGTGGCGCTGCCCGCGCTGCGCCTGGGCGGGCGCTCGCTGGCGCTGGCCACGCTGGCACTGGCGTTCCTCGCCGACCAGGTGCTGTTCCAGATGCGGTGGCTGCGCGGCGGGGACGCGGGCTGGGCGGTGCCGAGGCCGGTGATCGGGCCGGTGGACCTGTCCGACGACCGGGCGTTCGGGCTGGCCCTGGTGGTCCTGGTCTCGCTGGTGGCGGCCGCCCTGGGCGCGCTGCGGAACTCCCCGTCGGGGCGGGCGATGCTCGCGGTGCGCTCGGCCCCGGCGGCGGCGATGGCCTCCGGGGTGTCCGTGCTGCGGACGAAGCTGCTGCTGTTCACCCTGTCGGCGGGGCTGGCCGGCTTCGGGGGCGTGCTGTACGCCTCGTACAACACCCGGATCACGGCCACGGACTTCACCGCCATGACGGGGCTGGTGTGGCTGGCGGTGGTGGTCGCGGCCGGGGTGCGGAGGGCGCCGTACGCGGTGGTGGCGGGGCTGGTGTTCGCGGTGGCCCCGCGGCTGCTGTCGGACTACGTGACGGAGTCGGCCCACCTCCCGGTGATCCTCTTCGGCCTGGCCGGCCTGGCCCTGGCCAACGACCCGGACGGCTACTGCGCGTCGCTCCCGGTCCGCCGAGCCGTTGCCCTGGCCGGGCGGAAGGGGAACCGGCCGGGAGCCGCCCCGGTCCGGGCCGGAGCCGCCGGGGCCGCGCCCGCCCAGGGCGGAGCTGCCCGGTCCGCGAGAGGCGGAGCCGGGACCCCTGCCGCCGGTGGCGGGAGTGACGGAGCCGCGCCCGTGGCGGAGCCGCTGACCGGTGCCGCGGGAAGGGGCGGGGCGGGAGAAGACCCCGCCGGGCCCGGACCCGCCGCGCCGACGGGCCGCCACCTGGCCGTCCCGCACCCGCGTGCGGCGGTGCCCGGCAGGGCGGCGGCAGCGGCAGCAACGGCGGCGGCGGCGGCGGCCCTCGAACTGCGCGGGGTCATCGCCGGGTACGACGGCGGGACCGTGCTGCACGGCGTGGACCTCGCCGTCCGGCGCGGGGAGATCCTGGCCGTGCTCGGGCCCAACGGCGCCGGGAAGAGCACCGCCTGCCGGGTCGCGGCCGGGCTGCTGCCGGCCACGGGCGGGACGGTCGCCGTGGCCGGGCGGGACGCCACCCGCGACGGGCCCGTACGCCGTTCGCGCGCCGGGGTGCTGCTCGCCCCCGAGGGCCGCGGGATCTTCCCCGCGCTCACCATCGAGGAGAACCTGGCCCTGTACCTGGAGGACCCCGGCGAACGGGACGCCGTGTACGGCCGGTTCCCCCGGCTGCGCGAGCGGCGCGCCGTCGCCGCCGGGGCCCTGTCGGGCGGGGAGCAGCAGATGCTCGCGCTCGCCCCGCTGCTCCAGCGCCCGCCGGCGGTGCTGATCGCGGACGAGCCCTCGCTCGGGCTCGCGCCGCGCGTCGTGGAGGAGGTGTTCGCGCTGCTGACCGAGCTCCGCGATGCCGGCAGCGCGCTGCTGCTGGTGGAGGAGAAGGCCGCCGAGGTCCTCGGGATCGCCGACACGGTGGCCTACCTCGCCCGGGGCCGCGTCTCCTGGTGCGGCCCGCGGGCCGAGGTGGAGCAGGACCGGCTGACCGAGGCCTACCTGGGGATGGCGCCATGAGCGACGTGCTCCGCGCGAGCGGGATCGATGTGGGATTCGGCGGGGTCCGGGCGCTGGCCGGGGTGGACGTCGGCGTAGGGGCCGGGGAAGTGTGCGGGCTGATCGGGCCGAACGGGGCCGGGAAGACCACCCTGTTCGACGTGCTGTCGGGGATCCGGCGTCCCGACCGGGGGCGGGTCCTGCTCGACGGGGCGGACATCACCCGCCGCTCCCCCGTGTGGCGGGCCCGGCACGGGATGCGCCGCACCTTCCAGCGGCAGCAGCTGTTCGGGCAGCTGAGCGTGGCCGACAACGTGCTCGTCGCGCAGGAGTGGCGGGGCGGCGGGGGCGGCCCGGCCGCGGACCTGCTGGCCCTGCCCGCCCGCCGGGCCCGGGAGCGGGCCCGCCGGGAGCGGGCCGGGCGGGTGCTGGCGGACTGCGGGATCGGCGCGCTCGGGTCCTCGTACGCGGGCGGGCTGCCGGTCGGGCAGGCCCGGATGGTGGAACTGGCCCGCGCGGTGGCCGACCCGCCGAGGGTGCTGCTGCTCGACGAGCCCGCGTCGGGGACGTCGGCGCCGGAACGGGAGCAGCTCGCGGGGGTGGTGCGGCGCCTGGCGGCGGAGGAGGGCTGCGCGGTGCTGCTGGTGGAGCACGACGTGGCGTTCGTGATGGACCTGTGCACCCGGGTCGTCGTCCTGGACCTGGGTCGCGTCCTCGCGGAGGGCACCCCGGCCGAGGTCCGTGCGGACCGGCGCGTACGGGAGGCGTACCTGGGGACGGCGTAGTGGTGGCGGGCCGCCCCGTAGTGGTGCCGGGCCGATTCCGTGGCGGGGCCGGGTACGGACGGGTGGCGGGAATAGGGTGGGCGGGGGGCCGGTTGTCGCACCCCGTGCGCCGCACCCCGCGCGGCGCGGCCGTACCGCTCCACCGACCCGAGGGAACGAACCAGACGTGAACCAGGTGCCCGCCGTCCGGCTCAACAACGGCACGTCCATGCCCCAGCTCGGCTACGGGGTCTGGCAGGTGCCGGACTCCGAGGCGAAGAAGGCCGTCTCGACGGCGCTGGAGGCCGGCTACCGCAGCGTCGACACGGCGGCGGTCTACGGGAACGAGCGCGGCACCGGCAAGGCGCTCGCCGCGTCCGGGATCCCGCGCGAGGAGCTGTTCGTCACCACCAAGCTGTGGAACAGCTCGAAGCAGCGGTGGGGCCGGGACGAGACGCTGCGCGCCTTCGACGACTCGCTCGGCAAGCTGCGCCTGGACCACGTCGACCTGTACCTGATCCACTGGCCGCGTCCGATGCGCGACGACTTCCTGACCATCTGGAAGACGTTCGAGGAGATCGCGGCGAGCGGCCGGGCGCGGGCGGTGGGGGTGTCCAACTTCCGTCCGGAGGACCTGGAGCGGCTGCGCGAGGTGAGCCCGCTTGTTCCTGCGGTGAACCAGATCGAGCTGCACCCGCTGTTCCCGCAGGCCGGGCTGCGCGCGCTGCACGCCTCGCTGGGCATCGCCACCGAGGCCTGGTCGCCGCTGGGCCAGGGCAAGGAGCTGCTCGGGCTGCCGGCGGTGGTGTCGGTCGCCGCCAAGCACGGCCGCAGCGCCGCGCAGGTGGTGCTGCGCTGGCACCTCCAGCTGGGGAACGTGGTGATCCCGAAGTCGGTGACCCCGTCCCGGATCCGCGAGAACCTGGACGTGTTCGGTTTCGAGCTGGACGCCGAGGACCTGGCGGCGCTGGACGCGCTGGGCGCGGGCGGGCACCGGATCGGGCCGGATCCGGCCGTCTTCGACATCTGAGCCGCGGATGAACTTCGAGGACGGTACCTACCGGATCCGCAACGTGGACAGCGGGCTCGTGCTCCAGCTGGAGGGCGCTTCCCGGGTGCGGGTCGGCCCCGACGGGCCGCCCGCTCCGGCGGCGGCCCGGCGGTGGCGGGTCTGCGCCGTGCACAGCGGGGGCGGGGTCTTCCACGTGGTGAGCGAGGACAACGGGCGGCGCCTGGACGTGGCGAACGCCTCGACCGAGAGCGGGGCCCGGGTGCAGGTGTGGCGGGCCAACGCCTTCGGCGCGCAGGAGTGGCTGGTGGAACGGCACCTGGACGATCCGGGGGTGGTGTCGCTGGTGGCGTGCATCAGCGGGCTGCCGCTGGAGGCCGACGGCGAGGGCCGGGTCCGGCAGGGCGAGGACACCGACTCGCCCTCCCAGTGGTGGCGGCTGGAGCCCGTCTGACGCTGCCCGCGCGGCCCTGTCAGGCCGCGCCGTGGGCGGGGGCCAGGTTCTCGACGCGTTCGGCGAGTTCGAAGTCCTTCTCGGTGACGACGCCGCCCGCGTCGTGGCTGTTCACCGAGAGGCGGACGGTGTTGTAGCCGAGGGTGAGCTCGGAGTGGTGGTTCAGTTCGTCCTGGACCACGCAGATGTGGGAGACCAGGGCGCTCGCGGCCCGGTGCGTGGCCACCCGGTACGTGCGCTCGATGCGGTCGTCGTCGAAGGTCCAGCCGGGGAGTTCCCGGAGGCGGTCCTCGATCTCCTTCTGCGAAAGCGGGTCGCTCGGCATCCGCTGTCTCCTTCCCCGTGGTCGTGCCCGTCATCCCGTCATCCCGTGATGTGCTGTCAGTTTTCCACGGCGCGCGCCGTGGTGAACCTTTCCCGCCATAGTGCGCCCGGGTGCTTCACGGCGCTTCCGGGCCCCCGCCGCCCGCCCTATGCTCCAGCGCCGGACCGAGCATTACCACCGGTAACAAGGAGGCGGCGCATGGCCGGTACGGGCGACACGGACGGCACGGCGGGCGCGGACGGCACGGCGGCCGCGGGGACCCCCGGAAGCTCCAGGCGCGGGTTCATCGCGGGCGCGGCGGCCGCCGCGGGCACCCTCCCGGCCCTGGGCGCCCTCGCGGGGCCCGCCGCGGCCGCCGTGGGCCCGCCGGCCCGGGCGGGGCGCTCCGTCGCCGTCCTGGGCGGCGGGGTGGCCGGGCTGACGGCCGCGCACGAGCTCGCGGAGCGCGGCTACGCCGTCACCGTGTACGAACGCCGCGCGCTGGGCGGAAAGGCCCGCAGCATGGACGTGCCCGGCAGCGCCCGCGGCGGCCGCAGACCGCTGCCGGCCGAGCACGGGTTCCGCTTCATCCCGGGGATCTACCACAACCTCCCGGACACCATGCGCCGCATCCCGTTCCCCGGCAACGCGAACGGCGTGTGGGACAACCTGGTGGCCCCGCCGGAGATGATGTTCGCCCGGGCGGGCGGCCGCGAGGACCTGCGCGCCCCCATCCCCTGGCCCGGCCACTCCCCCGCCGGGCTGACACCGGAGGAGCTGCGGCGCGCCCTGACCGGGATGCTGGAGTCACTGGTCCGGCTGCCCGCGCACGAGACCGCGTACTTCGTCAACCGGGTGCTGGTCTTCCTGACCAGCTGCGACGAGCGCCGCGACGAGGTGTGGGAGCGCACCCCCTGGTGGGAGTTCACCCGGGCCGCGCGAATGTCCACCGAGTACCAGCGCATCCTGGCCGTGGGCATCACCCGCAACATCGTGGCCACCAAGGCCGAGGAGGCCTCGACCCGTACGGTCGGCACCCTCGGGGAGGCCTTCGTCTGCAACGCGCTCGGGCAGGGCGCGGACGGCCCGCCGGACCGCATCCTCAACCTGCCGACCAACGAGGCGTGGATCGACCCGTGGGAGCGCCACCTGCGGTCCCTCGGCGTGGAGTTCAGGATCGGCTGGACCGTCCAGGAGGTGCGGTACGGGGACGGCCGCGTGAGCGGGGCCGTGCTCCTGGACCCGGACGGGGCGCGGCAGACCGTCACGGCCGACCACTACGTCAGCGCCCTGCCCGTGGAGCACGCCCGGCGCACCTGGAGCCCGGCGCTGCGGGCCGCGGACCCCATGCTGGGGCGCTGCGACCGGCTGCGGACGGACTGGATGACGGGCATCCAGTTCTATCTGACGGAGCGCGCCCCGCTGGTGCACGGGCACCTCAACTGCATCGACTCGCCGTGGTCGTTGACGGCGATCCAGCAGGCCGAGCACTGGCCGGCCCGGGACTTCCCGGCCGACTACGGCGACGGCACGGTCGTGGACTGCCTGTCGGTGGACGTCTCCGAGTGGGACAGGCCCGGGATCCTGTACGGGAAGACGGCCAAGCAGTGCACCCGGGAGGAGGTGGCACGGGAGGTGTGGGCGCAGCTGAAGGCCTCGCTCAACGACACCGGCCGGACCCTGCTGGCCGACCGCACCCTGCACTCCTGGTTCCTGGACCCGGGCGTGGACGGCCTGGGCACCCCGGAGCCCGTCAACCAGGACGAGTTGCTGATCCACCCGACCGGCACCTTCCACGACCGGCCGAGCGCGGGCACCCGCGTCCCCAACTTCTTCCTCAGCGGGGACTACGTGGCCGTCGACATCGACCTCGCGACGATGGAGGGCGCGAACGCCTCGGCCCGTGCGGCCGTCAACGCCCTGCTGGACCGGGACGGTTCGGGGGCGGCGCGGTGCGCGGTGATCCCGCGCCACCGGCCGCCGGGGCTGGAGCCGGCGAAGCGGCACGACCTGTGGCGCTACCGTCTCGGCCTGCGGAACGTCTTCGACCTGGGCTGACCGGGGGGCGCTCCGCTCGACTACCGTCGCGACCATGACCTCCACGACCTCCTCCACGACCTCCTCGGCGCCCACGGTCGGCGCCCTGCTCCGGGCCTGGCGGGAGCGGCGCGGAATCAGCCAGCTGGAGCTGGCGGGCCGCGCCGACTCCTCGTCCCGCCACATCAGCTTCATCGAGACCGGCCGGTCCCGGCCGAGCGAGGAGATGGTGCTGCGGCTCGCCGACCGGCTCGACGTACCGGTGCGGGAGCGCAACGCGCTGCTGCTCGCGGCGGGTTACGCCCCGCACTACGCGCACACCGCGCTGGACGACCCGGCCATGGAGACGCTGCGCGAGGGCATGCAGCGGCTGCTGACCGGCTACGAGCCCTACCCGGCGCTGGTCGTGGACGCGGTGTACGACGTGGTGGCCGCCAACCGGGGCATCGGGATGCTGCTGGACGGGCTGCCGGAACACCTGCTGGCGCCGCCGCTGAACGCGATGCGGATCACCCTGCACCCGGAGGGCCTCGCCCCGCGGATCCGCAACCTGCGGGAGTGGCGCGGGCACCTGCTGGCGCAGATGGAGCGGCAGATCGCGCTGGCCCGCTCCGCGCCGCTGCGCGCACTGTACGAGGAGGTGTCGGCCTACCCGGTGCCGGAGCGTCCGGGCGACGCCGAACCGGACGAGCCGGTCCCGTACATCGCGCTCCCGATGGTGATCGAGCACGACGGGCACCTGCTGTCCTTCGTGTCGTCGATCGCGACCTTCAACACGCCGATGGACGTGACCGTCGCCGAGCTGGCCATCGAGACCTTCCTCCCGGCCGACCCGGCGACGGTGAAGTACCTGCGCTCACTGGGCCCCTGAGCCCTCGCCGGCCGAGCGCAGCGCCAGCTGCTGGAGGAGCGCGAAACCGGCCACGGTGAGGGCCTGCGCCGGGATCCACACCGTGCCGGCCGTGGTCGGCTCGAACCAGACGGCGAGGGAGACCAGACTGAGTGCGGCCCACGCGTAGTTGGCCTCGATGACGAACTTCACCGGGAAGACCGGCGGGCGCCGGCGCGAGGCCAGCCAGCCGACTCCGGCGCCGAAGGCGGTGAGGAAGAGGCCGAGTTCGAAGAGGGTGGTCTGGCCGACGCCGAGGAGCCGGCCGAGCGGTGCGGAGAAGGCCGCGTAGGCGAGGCCGTTGCCGGTGGTGACCACCGCGTCGAGGGCGAGGAAGCGGCGCAGCATCGTCTGCGGGGCGGTGGTGCGGGCGATGCTGCCGAGCAGGGTCGCGGACATGGCGGTTCAGCCTCCATCGGGGTCGTTCGTGCTGGTGGGGACGGGTCCCGGAGCCGAGTGCGCGGCCCCGGAACCCGATGCCCCCACTCTGCCGCCGGCCCCCGCGCGGGGTCGATTACCTCCGGGGTCATGGCCGTCACGGCGGGGCGGGGGCGGGGGCAGTGTGGGGGATGCGGTGGTTGGGGGCGGGGGTGGCGGATAGGCTTCGCAGCACCGAGCCACCGACCCGAACGCCCTGTCGAGACACGGAGAACCCTCCGGTGCGGGCCGCGCCCGAGCCGGTCCCGGCGGGGCCGGGGCCGCCGCGCCGTGGTGCCGGCGGGGCCGGGCCCGAGCCGCGGGCCGCGCGCCCGGACCTTACCGCCGAGGGGGAAGCGCCATGAGGACCACACGGACCATGCGGAAGCTCGGCGCCGAGCTGGTGGCGGAGGCGCGGCTGACGGCACCGGCCGGGGCCGAGGCGATCATCGAGGGGCTGTGCGCGGCGTTCGGGCGCCGGCGCGGCGGGCGGCCGGTGGAGTTCCGCTTCGCCCCGTTCCCGCCGGAGACCGCCAGCGGGCTGTGGCTGGAGCTGGAGGAGCGCGACCTGGTCGTGGTGGAGGCCCGCACCCGGCCCGAGCACCAGCTGGTGATCGCCTGCCACGAGCTGTGGCACATCGAGGAGGGCGCCTGCGACGGCCACGGCCCCGGCATGGCGGTGGCCGCCCGGCTGACGGGCCCGTACGGCAGCCTCGCGGACCTGCTGCGGCAGGACTCGGCCCTGGACTCGGTGGTCCGTCAGGCGGCCGCCCGCGCCGACCGGGAGGATCCGGCGGAGATCCGGGCCGAGACCTTCGGCCTGCACCTCGGCAAGGTGCTGAAGGCGTTCCTGCCCCCGCCCCCGCAGGAGCCCTCCCCGGACGGGACCGAGCGCATCAAGTCCTCGCTCGGCTGGAACCGCTGACCGCCCCGACAGAAAGCACCGCACGATGCCCCCCACCTGCGCCCCGCTCCAGCTCGACCACACCCCCGGCCGTGCGCGGTGAAGGACGGCCTGCCGCTCTACCTGGCGGGTTCGGTGCTGGTGCTGGCCCTGCTGATCAAGGCGCCCGCCCTGCGGCGGGGCTGGGACCAGCCGCTGATGCGGGCCGTGTGCGCGCTGCTGGTGGTCGGCTGCCTGCTCACCTTCCTGGCGCCCCCGCCGTCCCTCGCGGCGGTCAACCGGCTCACCGGGGTCGCCAACTTCGCCGCCCCGCTGGTGTACGGCGTGCTGACGGCCTTCTCGGGGGCCTCCATCGTGCTGATCCTGCACTGGGCGGGGGGGTCCGGCGGCGGCGCTGCGGCGGGCGACCTGGGTGACGGTGGCGGTGTTCGGCGCGGTGACCGTGCTGATCGTGGCCTTCTTCGTGCTCGGGGACGCGCGCGTGGAGCGGCTGCGGGACCTGGACACGTACTACGCGAACACGCCGTGGCTGCGCGAGATGATCGTCTCCTACCTGCTGGCGCACACCGTCGGCAGCGCCGCGCTGAGCCTGCTCTCGCTGAAGTGGATGCTGCGCGTCGACCCCGCGCTGCGGCCGCTGCGCACCGGGCTGGCGCTGCTGACCCTCGGCGGGGTGCTGGACCTCGGGTACCTCGTCGCGAAGTGGGCGGCGGTCGGAGCGCGCTGGGCGGGCCGCGACTGGGACGGCCTGTCCACGTACGTGGCCCCGCCGCTCGCCTCGGCGGCGGCGCTGCTGGTGGGCACCGGGTTCATCGTCCCGATGGTCGGCGGCTCGGCGGCCTGGCGGGACTTCAGCCAGTACCGGAGGCTGCGCCCGCTGTGGAAGGCCCTGCACGGGTTCGCCCACGCCGGGGTGGCGACGGTGCCGCTGACCTGGTGGTCGCCGGTCGGGATCCGGCTGATCCACCGCGAGTCGGTGATCGACGACGGGCTGCTGGCCCTGGCGAGCTGGTTCGACCCCGCCGTGCGGACGGCCGCGTACGGGGCCGCCCGCCGCCAGGGCCTGACCGAGGCGGGCGCGGCCGTGGTGGCGGACGCGGCCATGCTCGCCGCCGCCTGCCGGGCGCGGGCGGCGGCCGAACGGTCGGGCGCCCCGGGCGCGGGCTCCGCGGAACCCGCCCCGTACCGCCTCGACGGCCAGCCGCTGGCCGCGCTCGCCCGGGAGTTCCGCGGCTCGCCGATCGTGGAGGCGGCCCGCCGGGGCCTGCCGGTCGGCCGGGAGGCCGCGTAGGGGGCCCTAGGAAGCCGTCCCGCGGGTATCGGAGGACGGCTCGCGGGCGAGCCAGGCGCCGTACGCGCGGACCCTGCGGCGGTGCCGGAGGCTGTCGGCGGTGAAGATCCAGCGCGGTGAGACGCGGCTGCGGGGTTCCAGGCCCTGGGCGAGCCGGTCCAGCTGGAAGCGTACGAGGGCCAGCGTGCCGGCGGCTGCCAGGCTCCGGTCCCGCCAGCCGAGCCGGGGCACGTCCACCCGTACGTCCTCGCCGGCGCGCCAGCGCTCGGGCAGGTCGGGGTGCAGGGCCAGGGCGGAGGCCATCCCGACGACGGCGACGCCGCGGGCCAGGGCCTTCTCGGCGGTGGCCCGGCGGGTGATGCCGCCGGTCAGCATCAGCGGCACGGTCGCGGTCTCCAGCAGGCGCTCCGCGAGGGAGAGGAAGTAGGCCTCCCGCTCCAGGGTCCGCTGGTCGGTGGTGTGGCCCATGCTGGCGGGGCTCTCGACGGTGCCGCCGGACAGCTCGACCAGGTCCACGCCGAGGCCGTCGAGGGCCTTGATGACCTGGGCGGCCTCCTCGCTGTCGAAGCCGCCGCGCTGGAAGTCGGCGGCGTTCAGCTTCACGCCGATCGCGAAGCCGGCCGAGACCCGGGCCCGGACGGCGGCGACGGTGTCGGTGAGCATCCGTACGCGGTTGTCCAGGCTGCCGCCCCAGCGGTCGGTGCGCCGGTTGACGAGCGGGGAGAGGAACTGGCTGAGCAGGTAGCCGTGCGCGGCGTGGACCTGCACGCCGTGGAAGCCCGCTTCCTCGGCCCGGTCGGCGGTGAGGGCGAAGCGGGCGATCGTCGCCTCTATGTCCGCCCCGGTCATGGCGGTGGGGTGGGCGAAGCGCTTGGTGTGCTTGCCGAGGCTGATGGGGACGGCGGAGGGTGCCCAGGCGGTGCCGGGCATGTCGGAGCCGACCTGGCGGCCGGGGTGGTTGATCTGCATCCAGACCCGGGCGTCGCCGGAGGTCGCGGCGGCGGCCCAGCGGCGGAAGGGCTCCAGCGGGGAGTGTTCGTCGAGGACGACGGTGCCCGGGGAGGTCAGGGCGCGCCGGTCGACCATCACGTTGCCGGTGATGACCAGTCCCGCGCCGCCGCGCGCCCAGCGGGCGTACAGCCGTTCCATGCGCGCGTCGGGGAGCTGGCCGGGCTGGGCGGCGAAGCTCTCCTCCATGGCGGCCTTGGCGAGACGGTTGGGAAGGGTGGTGCCTCCCGGCAGGCCGAGCGGTGTGAACAGGTCCATCCGAGTCCCCCAAGCTTGTGGCGCGGCCGTCACGCGGGGCCGCGCCACAAGATGATCGCCTCAGAGCTCCGCGAGGTCCAGTCCGGCCTGGGCCGCGGCGGCCTGGACGGTCTGCTCCAGCAGGACCGCGATGGTCATCGGGCCGACGCCGCCGGGCACCGGGGTGATGAGGGAGGCGCGGGCGGCGGCCGACTCGAAGTGGACGTCGCCGACGTTGCCCTCGTTGTAGCCGGCGTCCAGGACGACCGCGCCGGGCTTGATGTCCTCGCCCCGGATGAACTCGGCCTTGCCGACGGCGGCGACCAGGACGTCCGCCTGGCGGACGATCGAGGGCAGGTCCTGGGTGCGGGAGTGGCAGTAGGTGACGGTGGCGTTCTTCTCCAGCAGCAGCATCCCGGCGGGCTTGCCCAGGATCGCGCTGCGGCCGACGACGACGGCGTGCTTGCCGGTGAGGTCCACGTCGTACTCCTCCAGCAGGCGCATGATGCCGCCGGGGGTGCAGGAGACGAAGCCGGGCAGGCCGAAGCCCATGGCGGCGAAGGAGTGCATGGTGACGCCGTCGACGTCCTTGCCGGGGGCGATGGCCTCGAAGGCGGCGCGCTCGTCGATGTGGTGCGGGACGGGGTGCTGGAGCAGGATGCCGCTGATCTCGGGGTCCTCGGAGAGGGCGGTGATCGCGGCGACGAGCTCCTCGGTGGTGGTCTCGGCCGGCAGCTCCACGTGGCGGGAGGTGATCCCGGCCTTGGCGCAGCGGTTCTGCTTCATCTTGACGTAGGTCACGGAAGCGGGGTCCTCGCCGACGAGGACGGTGGCGAGGCAGGGCGCGGTGCCGGTGCGCTCGGTGATCTTCGCCGCGAGGGCGGCGGTCCGCTCAGACACGCGGCGGGCGAGGGCGGTGCCGTCCATGAGCTGGGCGGTGGCGGTGGGGGCAGTCGTCACGGGGTCTCCTGAACGTCGCTGCGGATCGCGGTTCGCTGATCGCGGTTCGCCCAGGCGCGCGGCAGACGACGTACGTACCGTGGAGGTGTACGCCGGGCCGCTCCCCGGTGGTGATCCACCCGAACGCCAGTCACGGCCCGGGGCCCACTGTAGTCGACGTATCCGGTGGATGACCGGGGCCCGAACTGGGACGATCGAGACATGACGCGCACTTTCGTCCATCTCGTCGCCTTCGAGCTCGTCGAGTACTTCCTCGGCCCGCAACCGGAGGAGGTCCGGCGGGCCCGCCACCCCGACGACGCGGTCGCCGACGCCGGGCGGGCCGGACTGGAGATCACCGATCTGCGCTCCTGGGGGTCCCCCCGGACGGAGTCCGGGGGAGGCTGCGTACGGAGTTCCACGACATCGGTGCCGTGATCTACTTCCTGAGGAAGGTGATCTGGATGGTTCCCGGCTTCACGGTCGGCCACTACCGGGAGCGGCTGCGCGAGCTCCACGAACGGATCGAGCGCGAGGGTCCCTTCGTCGCGCACACCGCCCGTTTCCTGATCGAGGCCCGCAAGAAGGAGTGACCCGGGGTGCGGACGGATCCACGCCGGATCGGTTGCACGGCCACAGCGTGGCGCAGGTCACTCAATTCAGCGCGTAACGAATCGACTCGGGCGGGCGATGAACCGACAGGTGTCCTCGCGCGGCCCCGGAATACAGACCCGCTTGGGTCTGTTTCCCGAGTCCGCGCGATGATGTCCCGCCCACTCCCTATCTGTTCGCAACGAGAGGCTCCTTGTGTCGCTCAGCCCGTCCCGTACGTTCCCTCCGGAGATCGCCGAATCCGAGGCCCTGGTCGCGCTCGTCGAGCGCGGCCGCGAGCAGGGTCACATCAACGGTGACGATGTCCGCCAGGCCTTCGAGGCCGGCCGCATCCCGGTGGACCAGTGGAAGCGGGTCCTGCGCAGCCTGAACCAGGTCCTGGACGAGGAAGGCGTCGCCCTCCACGTCAGCGCCGCCCCCGCCACGAAGGCTGCTGCCAAGAAGCCCCGCAAGGCAGCTGCCGCCCCGGCCCGCACCGTCACGAAGAAGGCCGTCGCCCCGCCGCGCCCCATCGGCGCGCGCAAGGCCTCCGCCACCGCTCCCGCCCCGGCCGCCGCCGCGGCGATATCCGCTCCGTCGGCCGCCGCGTCGGAGGAGGTGTCGGCCGAGGCCGCCGCCGAGCCGAAGAAGCGCGTGGTCAAGAAGGCCGCCGCCAAGAAGGCCACGGCCACCAAGAAGACCGCCGCCTCGAAGAAGGCCGGTGCCAAGGACGCCGACGACGCCGAGAACCCGGCCGTCGAGGGCGAGGACTGGGCCGTCGAGGACCTGGCGGAAGACACCGAGGAGGAGGCGCCCAAGGCGGGCGGCCAAGGCTTCGTGCTGTCCGACGAGGACGAGGACGACGCCCCGGCGCAGACGGTCATGGTGGCCGGTGCCACCGCCGACCCGGTCAAGGACTACCTGAAGCTGATCGGCAAGGTGCCGCTCCTCAACGCCGAGCAGGAGGTCGAGCTCGCCAAGCGCATCGAGGCGGGCCTGTTCTCCGAGTACAAGCTCGAAGAGGAGGAGGACCACAAGCCCGCGTTCAAGCGCGAGCTGGAGATCCTCGTCGAGGACGGCCGCCGGGCCAAGAACCACCTGCTGGAGGCCAACCTCCGCCTCGTGGTCTCGCTGGCCAAGCGCTACACGGGCCGCGGCATGCTCTTCCTGGACCTGATCCAGGAGGGCAACGTCGGTCTGATCCGCGCGGTGGAGAAGTTCGACTACACCAAGGGCTTCAAGTTCTCCACGTACGCGACCTGGTGGATCCGGCAGGCGATCACGCGTGCCATGGCCGACCAGTCGCGCACCATCCGCATCCCCGTCCACATGGTCGAGATCATCAACAAGCTCGCCCGTGTGCAGCGCCAGATGCTCCAGGACCTGGGCCGCGAGCCCACCCCGGAGGAGCTGGGCAAGGAACTCGACATGACCCCCGAGAAGGTCATCGAGGTCCAGAAGTACGGCCGCGAGCCGATCTCCCTGCACACCCCGCTGGGTGAGGAGGGCGACAGCGAGTTCGGTGACCTCATCGAGGACTCCGAGGCGGTCGTGCCGGCCGACGCCGTGTCCTTCACGTTCCTCCAGGAGCAGCTCCAGTCCATCCTGGGGACGCTCTCCGAGCGTGAGGCGGGCGTGGTCTCCATGCGTTACGGCCTCAACGACGGCCAGCCGAAGACGCTGGACGAGATCGGCCGCGTGTACGGGGTCACCCGTGAGCGCATCCGCCAGATCGAGTCCAAGACCATGTCGAAGCTGCGCCACCCGTCGCGTTCGCAGGTCCTGCGCGACTACCTGGACTGATCCGGTCCCGGTTCCGGACACACGAGAGGCCCGCGCCGTCACGGCGCGGGCCTCCGCGTTCCTCCCCGCCCGGGCGGGGCGGTCAGTGCTCCAGGAGGTGCTTGAGCTTCTCCTCGCTGCGCGGCATCTCCTTGCGGAGTCTGGGCTTCACCACCAGGGGGACCAGTCCCCGGCCCAGGCCGCGGCCCTCGAAGTCGACCGACAGGGTCACGCGGGAGCGCGTCCCGTTGTCGAGGGGCTCGATCCTGCCGTGCACGTCGGGCCGGACCGGGCCGTCGACGCCGTGGATGTGCCAGCTCCGCGGCGGGTCGAGCTCGGTGAACTCCATGGTGGTGGGGATCCTCCGCTTGCCGAACTGCCTGGTGATGGCGACCCTGGAACCGACGTGCACGGGCAGGTCTCCCATGGGGACGGCGGCCACGGCGCTGTCCTGCCACTCGGGCAGGTGCGTGGGGTCCGTCACGTAGGCGAAGACGTCCTCGGGCCTGCGGTCGATGTCGATGGTGTTGCTGATCGCGGACATGGCGACCCCTCGGAGCCCCCCTGGCCGGTCTTTCTTCCAAATTACTCCGCGGCCGTACCGGCCGCGCGGCGCTTGCGGGCGGCCATCAGCGCGTAGACGAGGACGCCCGCGAAGAGGAAGAGCACGCCCTGGTAGACGGCCGCGTAGCCGGAGCCCGCGACCAGCCACATCGAGAAGGCGAAGGCCGCTCCGGCGAGGACGGCGTCGCGGACCAGCTGCCCGCGCCGGACCCGCTCGCCCTGGCCCGAGGCCAGGAAGTACAGCTGGGCCGCGGTGGAGAGCAGGTAGGGGACGGTCGCGGTGAAGGTCGTGATCAGGACGAGCGACTCGAAGACCGCCGCCGAGCCCGCCGTGTAGTTGTAGACGGTGAGGGCGGAGGCCAGGACGACGGTGACGACGACGCCGACGACGGGGACACCGCGCTGCTTCTTCTCGAAGGCCTTCGGGAAGAGCCCGTCCTTGGCGGCCGCGTACGGGGTCTGCGCGCTGAGCAGGGTCCATCCGTTGAGGGCGCCGAGCATCGAGACCACGGCGGCGCAGGCGACGAGGGTGCCGCCCCAGCTGCCGCCGAACATCACGTTCACGGCGTCCGTGAAGGGGGCCTGGGAGGAGACCAGCTTGTCGTGGGCGACCAGGCCGAAGACGGACAGGGTGCCGAGCAGGTAGACGGTGGCGGCGCCGATGGTGCCGAGTACGGTGGCCCGGCCCACGTTGCGCGCCGGGTCGCGGACCTCGCCCGCGCTGACGGCGGCGGACTCGACGCCGATGTAGCTGAAGAGCAGGATCGCGGCGGAGGCGGAGACCGCCCCCACCGGGCTCTGGTCGTTCGCCTGGAAGGGCCCGAGGTTCGCCGGGTCGAAGAAGAACAGTCCGCCCACGGCCACGAGCAGCAGCGGGACCAGCTTCAGGACGGTCGCGACGACCTGGACGGCGCCGACGTACCGGGTGCCGGCCAGGTTGGAGAGGGCGGGCAGCCACTGCACGGCCAGGGCGGCCAGGCACATGGACCACCGGTGCTCGCCGACGGCCGGGAACAGCACCGCGAGGTAGCCGACGGAGGCCACGGCGAGCGCGGCGTTCGAGACCCAGGCGGTCATCCAGTAGCTGTACGCGGCGAGGAAGCCGGCGAAGTCGCCGAAGGCGGCGCGCACGTACACGTAGGGGCCGCCGGTCTGCGGGTGGCGCTGGGCGAGGCGGCCGAAGACGAGGGCGAGGGCGATCGCGCCGAGGGTCAGGACGGCGAAGGCGAGGAGGCTGATGGTGCCGAAGGGCGCGACCGAGGCGGGGAGCAGGAAGATGCCCCCGCCGATGACGTTGCCCATGACCAGGCAGACGGCGACCGGGAGGCCGAAGCGGCGGGCGTGCCGGTCCCCCTGGCGGGGTGCCTGCGGGGGTTCCTGCGCGAGTGCCTGCGCGGGTGCCGTTGCTTCTGCGGGCGGGGCTGCGGTGCTGGTCATCGGTGGTGCGCCTCTGGGTGTCTCACATGCTGGGCAGGTCAACACATGGTTGACCACCGCGAACCGGGCGCCAAATCACCGGGGTTCGTCCGGCGCGGAGAGCTCCCCGGAAGGAAGGATTCCATCCGAAGGGGCTCCCGGCCGGTAATCCTCCCGCGAGGCCTGCGCGGACCGCTCGGCCTGCTGCGCGGACCGCGGGGCCAGCGGGACCTGGGGGCCGTCCGCCTCGCGCAGCCAGCGGCGCAGCACCGCGTGCACGGCCTCGGCGCCCACCGGCTCCGGGGCCGGCTCCGACAGTACGGTCGGCCACATCAGGAAGGGGTGCGCCTGCTCCCCTCCCAGCCCGCCGTGCGAGCCGATCTGCTCCTCGAAGGCGTGCACGGCACCGGTCTCCGGGTCGTACGCCGAGTTGACCATGATGTCGGCGACGTGCGGGAAGGAGTCCGTCCGGCGCACGGCCCGCGCCGCCCCCGGCCCGAAGGGCGCCAGCAGCGCCTCCGCCTCCCCCGGCACGTCCAGCCGCGCCACCGCCCCGTCGGGGCCCAGCACCTCCCCGTCGACCAGCAGGAAGCCCACGCCCGGGTGGTTGGCCAGGGTGGGCAGCAGGGCGGGGTGGGCCCGCTCGATCAGCGCCCGCGACGCCCGCCCCGGCAGGTCCGGGAAGGAGATCAGGCCGAGGTTGCCCGACGCCAGCACCACCGGACCGGGCCCCGGCCCCGGACGGGCCTCCTCCGCCTCCTCCTCCACCGGCCGGTGCAGGGCCGCGAGGACCGCCGCACGGGCCTCGGCACCGCTGCGGGTGCGGCCGGCCCGGCGGGAGACGGGCAGCCCGCAGCCCGCCCGGACCAGGTCCTTCAGGCTGAGCCCGTACCGGCCGAGGAAGGTCTCCCCGGGGCTCTGGCCGTGGTCCGACAGCAGCACGACGCGGTACTCCCGGGGGGCGTGCTCGGCGACCCGGGCGATCAGCGCGAGGCTCCGGTCGAGCCGGGCCAGCACCCGGTCGGTGTCCCGGCCCCGCGGGCCCGAGTGGTGCGCGACCTCGTCGTAGGCGACCAGGTCGGCGTAGACGGCGGCGCGGCCGGCGAGCAGGTCCCCGATCACCGCGGCCACCACCACGTCCCGCTCGACCACCGTCGCGAAGGCCCGGATCAGCGGGTAGAGCCCGCCGCGCGCCACCCGGGGCCGGTCCCCGCGCAGCCGTGAACGCAGCGACTGGCCGGTCTCCCGGGCCACTTCGGCGACGAAGGACAGTGCGGTGCGCACGGCGTTGGCCGGGTCGGAGAAGTACGCGAAGTAGCCCGCGCGGGAGCGGTTGGCGCGGCCCCGCCGGGCCGCGACGGACAGCACCAGCGCCAGCTGGTCGGCGCCCCCGCTGAACAGGTTGCCCCGGCTGGCGCCGTCCAGCGTGAGCAGCCCCCCGTCCCGGGTCCGCTCGACGGCCCGGCGCTGGAGTTCGGCGGCGCTGGTGGGCCGGTTGCAGACCATCACCTCGCCGGTGTCCTTCTCGTACCAGCGGAAGGCCGGGACGTCGAAGTTGGAGCCGTGCAGGATGCCGAGCTGGCTGGCGCCGGTCTGACTGGACCAGTCCGTGTGCCAGGGCATGACGCGGTGGCTGCGCTCCAGCCAGCCGGCCACGGTGGGCATCAGCCCCTCGGCCGCCGCCCGGCGCAGCGCCTCGTAGCCGACCCCGTCGAGCTGGAGGAAGACCAGCCCCGGGCTGCCGCCGGGGGGTGCCCCGAAGCGGCGGCGGCGCCGGTCGGCGAGCCGGTACAGCCGGCGCCGGTACGCCTCGTCGTCGCGCACCGCGAGGGCGGTGGAGGTGGCCGAGGCCACGGCGGACATCGCGGCGGCCACGACCACCGCCGTCTCGGGCGCGACGGCCGCGCCGCGCCCGGCGGGGATCAGGCTGAGGGCCATCAGCAGCAGCGAGCCGTTGAGGAAGAACACGAGCAGCCCGAGCACGAGGGCGGGCACCAGCAGCAGGGCCCGTACCAGGACCGGCCACACGAGGGCGCTGAGCAGGCCGAAGACCCCGGCTCCCCAGGCGGCCGTCAGCCCGATCCGGGTGACGCTGTCACCGTCGGCGGACTGGAGGCGGAAGTCGGGCAGGATCCCGGCGAGCACCAGCATGGTCAGGGTGGACGCCGCCCAGACGAGCACCACGCGCACCAGTGCCCCGCCCACGGCCCGCCAGCGAAACCGCTCCCGCCACACGCCGCACCCGCCTCGCTCCCCGGCCCGCGCCCGGCCCGCGGTCCCCTCTGCCAGCGTCGCACAGGGCGGCGGGAGCGGCCGGTCGACACGGGTGGCGCACGGGAGTACGGGACGCGGCGGACCGGCGGCCGGCGGGTGCGGTCGCGTCGGGTGCCGTCGTACGGGGTGACGTCGTACGGGGTGACGTCGTACGGGGTGACGCGGGCCGGTCGTGCCGGGCCGCGGGGTCAGGTGCCGTCGTAGCCGGCGGTCGGCATGGACAGCCGGCGGTGCACCTCGGCCTTCATGGCGGAGGTGTAGGCCGGCTCCTCGGCCCCGGCGGTCTCCAGCCGTACGCCGCGCCGCTCGCACTCGGCGGTGAACTCCTCGACGGAGCGCAGCGCCCGGGCCAGGACCCGGCGGTTGGGGGCGACGAACAGGTCGACCTGTCCGGCGTCCACGTCGCGCCAGAGCCCGCAGTGGTCGGCCCGCAGCCCGTAGAAGAGCAGGTGCCGGGTGACCACGTACCCCTGCTCGGCGGCCCAGCGCGCGCACACGGCGTGCTGGCCGCGGGTGTCCACGGCGAAGGGGTCGGCATCGAGTTCCTCGAGCGGGGCCAGGCTGGCGATCGCGGCCACGCGCAGCACATCCATGGCGCCCGACCCTACTCCGATCCGGGCCCGGGGAGGAGGGGTGCGCCGGGTTCTGCTTCCGCGCGGGCGGGCAGGGATCGGCCTAGGCTCGGTCTGTCGAGGGAAGGGGGGTGGTGGCGGGTGGCGGTGGAGATCACCTGGTGGGGTCATGCCACGTGTGCGGTACGGGACTCCGGGGTGCGGGTGCTGACGGATCCGCTGTTCGCCCGGCGGCTCGCGCACCTGCGGCGGCGGCGCGGGGCGGTGCCGCCTCCGGAGGCGGCGGAGGCGGACGTGGTGCTGGTCTCGCACCTGCACGCCGACCATCTGCACCTGCCGTCGCTGGCGCTGCTGGCTCCTGGCACCCGGCTGGTGGTGCCGCGCGGGGCCCGCCGGGCGGTGCCGGGGCTGGCACGGCTCGCGGGGGCGCGGGGGCTGGCGGTGACGGAGGTGGTGCCGGGCGAGGAGGTCGGCGTACGGGACGGCGTGCGGGTCCGGGCGGTGAGCGCGCGGCACGACGGGCGCCGGGTGCCGTTCGGGCCGCAGCGGGCGCCGGCGCTCGGGTACGTGGTGGAGGGCGCGGCGCGCACCTACTTCGCCGGGGACACCGGGCTGTTCGACACCATGGCCGAGGAGGTCGGTCCGGTGGACGTGGCGCTGCTGCCGGTCGGGGGCTGGGGGCCGTACCTGGGGCCGGGGCACCTGGACGCGGAGCGGGCGGCGCGGGCCCTGGCGGAGCTGGCTCCGGCGGCGGCGGTTCCGGTGCACTACGGGACGTACTGGCCGATCGGGATGGACGCGGTGCGGCCGCACGAGTTCCACGCGCCGGGCGGGGAGTTCGCCCGGCTGGCGGGGCGGCTCGCGCCGAAGGTAGCGGTACGGGTACCCGGGCACGGGGAGCGGGTGCGGCTGCCGTGACGCGGTGGCGGGTGGCGGCGGAGGTGGTGGGCCGGGTGCCGCCGGAGACCACGCAGCAGGCGGTGGGCTATCCGGCGCTGTTCGTGCTGGTGGCGCTGGGGGCGCTGGTGCCGGTGATCCCGACGGGGGCGCTGGTGAGTTCGGCGGCGGTGGTGGCGTTCCACCAGCAGCAGTCGCTGCCGCTCGGGGTCCTGCTGGTGGTCGCGGTGGGCGCGCTGGCCGCCTTCACCGGGGACGTCGCGCTGTACTGGCTGGGGTCGCGCGGGGTGCGTTCGCGGGGCGGCTCCCGGTGGCTGGAGTCGCTGCGGGGGCGGGCCGAGCCGGAGCGGCTGGAGCGGGCGCGGCAGAAGCTGGACGAGCACGGGGTGCTGGTGCTGGTGCTGTCGCGGCTGCTCCCGGCGGGCCGGATCCCGGTGATGCTGGCCTGCCTGCTGGGCGGGCTGCCGCTGCGCCGGTTCGCCCGGGGGGACGCGCCGGCCTGCGTGGCGTGGGCGGCTACGTACGGGCTGATCGGGATCCTGGGCGGCTCGCTGTTCTCGGAGCCGTGGAAGGGCGTGGTGCTGGCGGTGGGCCTGACGCTGCTGATCAGCGTGGCCCCGGGGGTGTGGCGGCGGCTGCGGCCGGGCAGGGTCCGGCCGTGAACTCCGCCTCCTGGGACACGGTCCGCGCCCTCGCCGCCCGCTTCGACGCGGCCGCCGCCGCACGCGGGGTGCACCCTCCGCAGAGCCACGTACTGCAAGTGCTGAAGATCGGCGAGGAGTTCGGCGAGGCCGCGCAGGCGTTGATCGGCGCGACGGGGAGCAACCCGCGCAAGGGGCAGTCGCACAGCTGGGACGACGTGCACGACGAGGTGTGCGACGTCATCATCACCGGGATGGTGACGCTGGCCCGGATGCGGCCGGACGCGCCGGCCTACTTCGCGGAGCAACTGGCCCTGAAGTCGGCCCGCTTCCTTCCGGACGACCGGGAGCCCTGAGGTGCGCCGCCCTGGCCGCCGGTCTTGTTGCCGTTCCGGCGGCGGTGGGGTGGAATGCCCGCATGGACGCCCACGCCCATGCCCATGCTCATGACCGCGACCC
Source organism: Streptomyces sp. NPDC044002 (assembly GCF_056434525.1). Lineage (NCBI taxonomy): Bacteria > Bacillati > Actinomycetota > Actinomycetes > Kitasatosporales > Streptomycetaceae > Streptomyces > Streptomyces sp. NPDC044002. The sequence continues at coordinate 8,489 of NZ_JBWKEZ010000042.1, read as the reverse complement.
CGACCGTGCCGACGGCCCCGGCGGCGTCCCGCCGGACGGACCCGCCTCGCACCGCGCCGTGCTCGACGAGGTCGGGCCCCGGCTCAGGCGGCTGCGGGAGCGGCGCGGGCTCACCCTGGCCGTGCTGTCCGAGGAGACCGGGATCTCCAAGAGCACCCTGTCGCGGCTTGAGTCCGGGCAGCGGCGGCCGAGCCTGGAGCTCCTGCTGCCGCTGGCGCGTGCCTACCGGGTGGCCCTGGACGAGCTGGTCGGGGCGCCTCCGGTGGGCGATCCCCGGGTGCGGATGACGCCCCGCGCGATGCGGCACGGCGGGACGTCCGTGGCGCTGACCCAGGGCCTGGGACCGCTCCAGGCGTACAAGATGGTCATCCCGGACCGCGGCGCCGACCCCGACCTGCGCACGCACGAGGGCTACGAGTGGCTGTACGTGCTGGCCGGCCGGCTCCGGCTGGTGCTGGCCGGGCACGACCTGGTCCTCGGCCCCGGTGAGGCCGCCGAGTGGGACACCCGGACCCCGCACTGGTTCGGCAGCGCCGACGGGCGGCCGGTGGAGATCCTCAGCCTCTTCGGGAAGCAGGGCGAGCGCATGCACGTGGTCGCGAAGCCGAAGCCGAAGGCGAAGGCCGGGCCGGCGGACTAGAAGCTGCGGGAGGCGCCGATCGGCAGGTCCCAGAGGTCCTCGCGGGGCAGGCCGGCGCGGGCCCAGGCGGCGCGGGTGCGGTGCAGGGGTTCCATGACGGGCTCCGCCGACAGTACGAAGGTGGCCCAGTGCATCGGGGCCATCCTGCGGGCTCCGAGGTCCAGGCAGGCGCGTACGGCTTCCTCCGGGTCGGCGTGCACGTCGCGCAGCCACCAGCGCGGGGCGTAGGCGCCGATCGGCAGGAGGGCGAGGTCGATGCCGGGGTGCCGGCGGCCGATCTCCCCGAACCAGTGGCCGTAGCCGGTGTCGCCCGCGAAGTACACCTTCCGGCTGCGGGCCGTGTCGGTCAGCATCCAGCCGCCCCACAGGGTGCGGCAGGTGTCCAGCAGGGACCGCTTGGACCAGTGGTGCGCCGGGACGAACTCGAAGCGTACGCCGCCCAGTTCCGCCGACTCCCACCAGTCGAGCTCCGTCACCCGGGTGAAGCCCCGGCGGCGGCACCAGCGGGCGAGTCCGGCGGGGACGAAGAGCGCGGTTTCGCGGGGCAGTCGGCGCAGGGTGGGGGCGTCGAGGTGGTCGTAGTGGTTGTGGCTGATCACCACCGCGTCCACGGGCGGCAGTTCCTCCCACGGCACCCCGACGGGAGTCACCCGCGCCGGGGTCCCCAGGATCCGTCGGGACCACACCGGGTCGGTCAGCACCGTCAGGCCGCCGGTCCGCAGCACCCAGCTGGCGTGCCCGGCCCAGGTGGCGGACACCGTCCCCGGAGGCACCGCGGGCAGCGGAGCGGGCTCGTACGGTAGGTCGGGGATGCCGCTCAGCCCCTCGGCCCCGGGCCGGAAGGCGCCCTCGCGGGCCAGCCGGGCGAAGGCGCGCAGCCCGGGCAGCGGGGTGGTCAGCCGGTCGGCGAACGAGCGCGGCCAGCGGCGGTGTTCGCCGAGCGGCCGGGGCGCGGCGGGCACCGGCGCGGGGGCCGGCGGGGGTCCGGCGGGCGCGGCGGGCGCCGGCGGGCGGCGGGCCGTGTGGCCGGGCGGCGCGGCCGCGGCGCCGCCCGGGGCGGTGGTCACGGGGGCGTCCGGCTGGTCCCTCATCGCGAAGTCTCCGTTCGGCGGCGGCCCGCCGGCGCGGGCCGCACTTCAGTCGGCCAGTCCGGCGAGCACCGACCCGAGCCGGTCGAGTGCGCCCCGTACCTGCGGCAGCGTCAGCGGGTCTCGGGCGCCCAGCGCGGCGAGCCGCTCCGCCGGGGTGGCCCCCAGCAGCGGTCCGGTCGACAGCCGTACGCGCGGGGCGCCCAGTTCGTCGGCGAAGCGCTGTCCGCCGGGTGTGGCCGTGCCCAGCCGGGCCCCGAGCCAGTCCTCCAGTTCCATCGCGTCCCCGACCCCGTGCCGGGCGAGGCCGGCGCGCAGCGGGGTGAGGTCGGCGTACAGGTGCCGGCCGGCCTGCGGGGGCCGGGCGAGGGCACCCGCGGCCAGCAGCACCCGGTGCGCGGCGGCGGCCACCGTGCCGTGCAGGGCGGCGGCCGCGTAGGCGCGTCCGGCGACGGCGTCGGTCTCGTCGAGGGCGTGCGCGGCGGCGACCGCGACGGGCCCCGCGACCAGGGCGCCGGTGGCGGTGAGGACGTCGAGGGTGCGGGCGCGCAGCCAGGTGCCGCTCGGGGTGCCGGGGAAGCGGACCACGGCGGCGGGCCAGCCGCCCGGCAGCAGTGCTCCGGCGAGGTCGACGAGGACGGCGGCGCGGTCGGGGAGCATCTCGGCGGGGCTCAGCACCAGCGTGTCGTGCGGCCGGTGCACGGTGTCGCGCCAGCTCTCGTCGCTGACCACGAACAGCCCGGCGGCCTCGGCCGCCTCGCAGGCCTCGCGCACCAGCTCGGGCGGCGGCACGGTCGCGGTCGGGTCGTCGGCCACCGACAGCAGCAGGACGCGCGGGTCGCCGCCCTCGGCGCGGACCCGCCGCACGGTCTCCAGCAGGGCGTACGGGTCGGGGACGCCGCCGCACTCCGCCGGGGTCGGCACGTGGTAGGCCCGTCGTCCCAACAACCGGACCTGCGGGGTCCACCAGGCGGGACAGGGCCGGGGCAGCATGACGTCGCCGCCGTAGGCGCCGAGCAGGGCCAGCAGCAGGGCGGGCGCGCCAGGTCCGGCGGCCACGTTCTCGGGGGCGGTGGCGAGCCCGCGCCGGGCCCAGTGGCGGCAGGCGGCCTCGCGCAGGTCCTGCCCGCCGCCGGGGGGTTCGGGGGCGGCGCGGTCCGCGGCGGCGGCGAGCACGGAGGTCAGCTCCGGCAGGACCGGCAGGCCGGGCTCAGGGGCGGGGGGACCGTACCTGACGGGCCCGCGCCCCTCCGGCGCCGGGCGGCGCCAGAGCCCGGCGAGCCCTTCCGTCATGCCCTCGGCCATCCCCGACACGTGCCCGCCTTCCGCCGCCACCACCGATCGACCCGCCCTTTATACGATTATTTACGTCGATACGCCCGTTAACCGTGACGGCCCCGTCGGGCTTTTCCCCTCACCCCTTCCTCCCCAGGAGGGCCAGCAACCGGGTCTGCGCGTCCGCGCCGGCCGGCACCTCCAGCGGCTGCGCGTACATCCCGCTCGCGGCGAGCCCGTCGGCGTACGGCATGACCTCCTTGATGGAGAACTCGACGAGGTCGGCCGGCAGCCGGTCGTCCGCGCCGATGGCCCGCGACAGGTCCCAGGCGTGCACGACGCAGTCCGCCGTCAGCTCCGAGCAGTACGCCGATCCGCGCGTGGGCCCGTACGAGAGCGTGATCGTCCGGTCCAGCGCGCCGGGCGCGGCGAAGGCCGCGTGCCCGGCGGCAGCGGCCCGGTCCCAGGCAGCCTGCGGGTCGTCGCCCAGCAGGTCGCCGGAGAGTTCGTCGCCCACGTCCGCGACCGTGCGCCCCTCGGTGACCAGCGGCGGGATCCACAGCTGCTCGCCGGTGACGTGGTTGACCAGGTCGCGCACGGTCCACTCGGTGCAGGGGGTGGCCGCGTCCCACTGGGAGGACCCGACGGCCCGCACGCGGTCACCGAAGAGCCGCAACGCGGCGGCGTGCCATTCCAGCAGCGTCTGCGGCATGGGTCTCACCGTCCTTCGCCCCGAGGTCGGCCGCCCCCTGGGCCCCACGATCCTCGCCCCCACCCCTCCCTGCCACCGACCCGCCCAATCCCCTTGCCCCACACCATGCTTGTCCACATGGCGAAACGCATATCTCGCATCGCGAGCGGATCGCCTACGGTGATCACAACGCCTTCGACGACCTTCGACGACGACGAGGAGTACGCCATGACCGACGCCCACGACGCCCGCGACGCCCACGAGACCGCCCTGTACACCCACGGCCACCACGAGTCCGTGCTGCGCTCGCACCGCTGGCGCACCGCAGCCAACTCGGCCGCGTACCTGATCGGCGAACTGCGCCCCGGCATGCGGGTGCTGGACGTGGGCTGCGGCCCGGGCACCATCACGGCGGACCTGGCGGAACTGGTCTCGCCCGGCGGCCGCGTCACCGCGGTCGACGCCGCGGCCGACGTGCTGGAGCAGGCGGCCTCGTACGCCGCCGAGCGCGGACTGTCCGGGGCGGTCGACTTCGCCCAGGCCGACGTCCACGCGCTGCGGTTCCCCGACGACTCCTTCGACGTGGTCCACGCGCACCAGGTGCTGCAGCACGTCGGAGACCCCGTACAGGCGCTGCGCGAGATGCGCCGGGTGTGCCGTCCCGGCGGGATCGTGGCGGTACGGGACGCCGACTACGCGGCGATGACCTGGTACCCGGCGACTCCGGGCCTGGAGGAGTGGCAGAGCCTGTACCGGCGGGTCGCCCGGGCCAACGGCGGCGAGCCCGACGCCGGACGCAGGCTGCTGTCGTGGGCGCGGGCGGCCGGGTTCACCGACGTGGCGGCCTCCGCGACGGCCTGGTGCTACGCCACGCCGGAGGAGGTGTCCTGGTGGTCCTCGCTGTGGGCGGACCGCACCACCGCCTCCTCCTACGCCTCCGTCGCGACGGAGGCCGGCCACGCCACCCCGCAGGAGCTGACCGCCGTCGCCGAGGCCTGGCACGCCTGGGGGAAGGCCCCCGACGCCTGGTTCTCCGTCCTGAACGGCGAACTGCTGTGCCGCGTCTGAGGGACTACTCCGCCGGGCGCATCCGGAAGTCGTACTCCGGGGGCAGGGGGCGGTCCGTGAGGGCCGCCCACACCTCGGACAGGGTCTCCTCCCCCTCCCGCAGGTCGGGGATCTCGAAGCCGTCCTCGAAGACCCGCCGGGCCGCGCCCACGTGCCCCTCGGCCGCCAGCAGCCGGGCGGCCAGCAGCCGGAACCGGCCCTGCTCGCGCAGCGACGGCCGCAGCCGGTCCCAGACGACCCGCGCCGCCGCCGGCCGTCCGGCCGCGAGCAGGGCGGTCATCGCCTCCCGCCCCAGGGCCGCCTCGGCCGCCGCCCAGGACGCACCGTTCCGGCCCTCCCCCGCCAGGCCCGCGAAGGCCGCCTCGTAGCGGTCGGCGGCCCGCTCCGCGTTCCCGGCCAGGGCGTCGGCCGCCGCCAGGCAGCGCAGCAGCGGCCAGCGCGACGGCGCCTGGGCCAGCCCCCGCTCCCAGCTGCGCACCGCCTGGGCGACGTCGCCGGCGTGCCACTGGGCCACCCCCAGGTGGTACTCGGTCAGCGGGTCCGCCGGGGCGGTCTCCAGCATGTCCCGCCAGTGCGCGGCGACCAGGCCCGGGCCGGGCGGGGCGTCCTCGGCCGGCGCGGGGAGGACGCCGGTGCGCCACAGCTCCAGCCAGGGCTCCTGCTCCTCCTCCAGGGTGGATTCCGGGAAGGGGGTGCCGGGCAGCTCGAAGCCCCCGCACAGCACTTCCAGCGCGCCCCAGCCCGAGCCGTCCGCCAGCCGCTCCCCCGGTTCGGTGTCGGCGTGCCCGCGCCACGCCTTGTACGCCGCCTCCAGCGCCCCGGCCGGCAGCACCGCGTCGAGCGCCGCCGAAACCGCCCCGCGCGCCGCCGCCCAGTCGGCCCCGTGCACCGCCGAGGGCTCCGCCGACAGCGGCCCGTACGCCTCCAGCCAGCTGAACTCCGCCCCGGCGTCCAGCCGTACGTGCTCCAGCTGGGTGCGGGCCAGCCCCGCCTGGATCTCGGCGTAGCCGCCCGTACCGGGCTCCGTCAGCCACTCCTGCCACCGCCGGCCGCCCGGCCCCGCGCCCCACGTGAACAGCTTCCGCCCCCGCAGCAGCCCGGTGGAGGCCTGCACCAGCCCGCGCCCTTCCGCATCCAGCGCGGCGATCCAGGGCCGGTCAACGGCCCTGCCCTCGACCTCGTAGAAAAAATCGGCGGGATGGTAACTACTCAACGGATAAGTCCGGTCGGCGCCCTCCCACTCCGGCACGGGAATCCGCCGCAGCGTCCGCTCGTACCCGAAGTGCCAGGCCTCCTCGGCGGGCGCCAGAATCCTCGTCCCGGAGCCCTCGGGGACGGCGGTGTTGGACCACCAGTACACGGGGGCGGGCCGCTCGTGCGGATTGCGCACGCGCACGCCCACGTACAGGTACTCGGAATCCGCGGGCAGCCACAGGTCCACCTGGAACGGCAGGTCGCGCAGCCGCTCCCACTCCCACAGCCGCACCATCACACCCCCGTCGGGCGCCGGTACGAGCGCGGCGTGCAACGGGGAACAGGACAGGGCGGTGTGCCCGGTGGCCCCGATGTTCCACTCGACGCCGCCGGAGAACCAGGCCCCGTTCAGCGCGAAATCAGCGGGCTGGAACACGGGGTTGCGATAAAGCAGTTCACGCCCACTACCCATATGCACCATCGAGTGGATCCGCCCGCCGAGCCCGGGCAGCACGGTGACGCGCAGCAGCCCGTTCTCGATGACGACCGCCTCGAACTCCCGCTCCGCCCGCCGCCGTCCGTATCCGTCGCGGATCCGGACGGGCAGCAGGGAGCGCAGCGGCTCGTGGCCAATCTGCCGCGCCATGTCGCGCGGCAGCCCCTGCCGCGAACGCTCGTCCAGCTCGTGCACCCCGTCGGGGGCGCGCAGCGCGGGCAGCGGGTTGTCAGGACCCAAGGAGGCGGCGGAAAGAATCAGCTGGGCACGTCGCACGGTGGTCGCCATGGGGAAATGGAACACGCGGGTGGGCCGCGTGCACAGTGGTTCCGCACATCACCACCGGTCAGGATTACGCAAAGGCCCCCGCGACCAGGTCGGCGAGCAGCGCGCCCGCACGCGCGTCCGGATCCAGATCCGGGTCGTAAATGGTCACGTTGAGCCCCACGCACCGCGGCGACCGGCCCAACTCACCCAACAGCTCCGCCAGTTCCTCCGGCAGCAGCCCGCCCGGGTCCGGACTGTCCACGGCCGGCATGACGGACGGATCGAGCACATCGGCATCCAGATGGATCCAGAACCCTGCCGTCTCCGGCGGGTGCAGCCCGTCCAGCGCCGCCCGCGCCACCGCACCGGCGCCGCGCTCGCGGATCTCCCCGACGGTGTGGGCCGCGATTCCGGCCGCCCGCAGCTCCGGCAGGTCCCCGTCACCGTCACGCAGCCCGAAGAGCCGCACGTCCTCCTCCCGCAGGTAGGGCCCGAGCCCCTCCAAGTCGCTCAAGCCCTTCTGCCCCCGCCCCGTCGACAGCGCGAGCTCCTCACCCCCGGCCGCCCCGACGGGCCCGTTGACGGCCTCGTTGCCGGGGTGCCGGAAGTCGGCGGAGCCGTCGATGGCGGCGAGGCCGTACCGGCCGAGGCGGCGCATCGCGAGGGCGGCGCCGAGCTGGATGGAGCAGTCCCCGCCCAGCACGACGGGGAACTCCCCGTCCCGCAGGTGCGCCTCGATCCGGTCGGCGAGGGTCACGGTGTACGCGGCGATGGCGTCGGCGTGGAAGACGCCGTCGCCCTCCTTCCACCCACCCCGGTCGTAGCGCGGCGGAACGACCACCCCGCCCTCACGGGCACCGAGCCGCTGGAGCAGCCCTTGCTCGCGCAGCGCGCCGGCGAGCTTGTAGACCCCGGGCACGGTCCCGGGGGCGGGCGGGCGCAGGCCGAGGTTGGACGGGGCGTCGAGGAGTACGAGGCTTCGCATGCCGCCCATCCTGTGGCATGCACCGCTGCCCGTGCCGGGATTTCCGCTGCGCGCTGCCCGCCCCTCCCCACCCTTCGCCCGTTCCCCGGACTCCGCCCGGCCCCTCCCGGGGGCCCCTCCCGGGGGCCCCGCCCCCGGACCCCCGCGCCTCAAACTCCCCCAGCTACCGCTGGGAGGTGCCCCCAGGCGGGGCTGGATTCTGCCCGGCGCCGACAGCTCCATCCCGGCCCGGAACGGGCATCAACCCAAATCGGCCGTCGCCCGCCGAGGAACGAGGAGCGCGTAGCGATCCACCGCGCCCGGACACCTCCAGGGCTGCTCATTTCGCCCTCTGGTGCAGGTATCAGCCCTGGACGGCCGTCGGCCGCCTGAAAACGAGGACCGCGTAGCGATCTGCTGCGCCTGAGGCCTTCCCTGGCTGTCCTGGTCGTCCTCTCATGCGGGTATCGGCCCAAGACGGCCGCCGGCCGCTGAGAAAAGAGAAGCGCGTAGCGATCTGTCGCGCCTGGGGGCTCCCGCACGGGAGGTCGATTACGACCTTCCACGCGCGACTCTTGAGGGCCCGGATGCCCAGCGGGCCGGGGCCCGGCCCCTCGCTGCATCCCTGACGGACCCGTCCCTCCAACTATGGACCGTGCCGTTTCTTTGGGGGTTTCCCGGCAGTCTTTCGGCTTTCCGGGGCGGGTCGGCCTGTCAAGGGTCGCCGAAGGCGATCACGAAGTGACGCGACGAAGGAGCGCCCTTGACAGTGAGGATGTGGGTGGTGGTTCCCGGGGGTCTGACCC
>NZ_JBWKEZ010000041.1:4528-78482 GCF_056434525.1 Streptomyces sp. NPDC044002 | reverse complement strand
TTTTGGGGGGGGGAGGTGGGGTAAGGAGGGGGGGGGGGGTCTGGGTTGGTGGGACGGTGGCCGTGATCGCGGGGGGGGGCGGGGGGTGGGGCCCCCCCCCCCCCCCCCCACGCCCCACACGGCCCCGGCGCACCCCGCACCGGAGGCGCCGCCCCTGCGGGCTAGGCCGTCTCTTTCGGATCTCTCCTGACCCCGGGGTCCACTGTCCGGAATCCGCCCCTACACTTTGTCCTTCGTTTACCCATGCCCTCCGAACCGCGCAGGAGCCCACGCATGCCCCACCTCATACGCCGCCCCGTCCGGGCGGCGGCCCTGGCCGCCGCCTCCCTGCTGGCGGTCCCCGCCCTGGCGGCCTGCGGCAGCGATGCGAAGGCTCCGGCGCGGGCGAAGCCCTCGGGGCAGGCCACCGCCACGGCACCCGCCCCGCTGCCCGCCCTGCCGGCGGCCCTGACCGGGCAGAAGCCCGAGTGGCGGACCTGCCCGGCGCCCTCGGCCGCCCAGGGCGGCGGCAAGGCCCCGGGCGCGGCCTGGGAGTGCGCGAGCATGAAGGCGCCGCTCGACTACGCCAAGCCGGCCGGCGAGACCATCGACGTGGCCCTGATCCGCAAGAAGGCCACCGACCCCGGCAAGCGGATCGGATCCCTCGTCTACAACTTCGGCGGCCCCGGCGGCTCCGGAGTCCACACGCTCCCGCAGGCGGCGGACGAGTACAAGAAGCTGGGCGCGGTCTACGACCTGGTCAGCTTCGACCCGCGCGGCGTGGGCAACAGCGCCCCGGTCGTGTGCCTGGACGACAAGACCCTCGACGAGGACCCCGGCTCCGGCAACACCCTCGACGACATCAAGAAGTTCACCGACGCCTGCACGCAGAAGTCCGCGAAGCTGCTCCCCCACGTCGGCACGGCCGACACGGCCCGCGACATGGACCTGATGCGCCAGGTCCTCGGCGACCAGAAGCTGAACTACTTCGGCATCTCCTACGGCACCCGGCTGGGCGGCGTCTACGCCCACCTCTTCCCGAAGAACGTCGGCCGCACCGTGTTCGACGCCGTCGTCGACCCCACCACCGACGAGGCCCAGGCCGGCCTCGGCCAGGCCAAGGGCTTCCAGCTGGCGCTGGAACACGCCATGAAGTACTGCCGTGACAAGTACACCGCCAACTGTCCGACCGGGCCGAGCGACGCCGAGGGCAACAAGCGGATCAACGAGCTGCTGGAGAAGCTGAAGGCGAAGCCCGCCGCCACGGACAGCGGCCGCAAGCTGACCTCCGACCTCGCGCTCACCGGCATCGCCGCCAGCCTCTACGACAAGGAAGCCTGGGAGTACCTCGTCCAGGGCCTCGGCGAGCTGCGCCAGCTCGGCACGGGGAACCTCCTGCTGCTGCTCGCGGACTCCTACAACGGGCGCGGCGAGGACGGGCGCTACGACAACTCGAACGCCGCGCAGGCAGCGATCAACTGCGTCGACACCAGCCGCCGGTACACCGTCGAGGAGAAGACGGCGCAGGAGGCGGCCTTCAAGGCGGCCTCCCCGGTGTTCGGACCGGAGATGGTGGAGGGCCTGCTCGGCTGCTCGCAGTGGCCGGTCCGCGGCACCGCCGACAAGCCGCAGGTCTCCGCCGCGGGTGCGGCCCCGATCGTGGTGATCGGCAACACGGGCGACCCGGCCACCCCCGTCGAGGGTGCGAAGCGCATGGCGGAGTCGCTCGGCCGGGGCGTCGGCGTCAACCTCACCGTGAAGGGCGAGGGGCACGGCACCTACGGGAAGAACTCCTGCGCCACCAAGGCCGTCGACGCGTTCCTCGTCGACGGCACCGCTCCGGCCGACGGGACCCAGTGCTCGTGAGCACCCGTCAGCGCACCTACCGACCTCTGTTCGGCTGCCGCCAGGCCGCCGCCTACACTTGTGCCGCCCGGCCCGCGGTGCCGGCTTCAGGGGAGTGAATCCTAAGTGAGCAGCACCAGCAGTGATGCGCCGATCTACGCCCAGCTCGTACGCGAGCGCGGCGACGTACCCGGTCAGGTCCGACGGGAGGCGGAGGAGATCCTTCGGCACCTGGCACAGGTGATGGCCTGGCGTCCCTCGTCGGCCGGCCTGCCGAACTGGCGCCCCCACCAGTAGGAGGAGCGGCCCGGGGCGCGCGCACGCACCGCGTCCCGGGCCGTCCTGCGGTGGTGCCCGCCGCCACAGCGCGGCCGCCGAGTGTGGCGGCGGCGCACATCGGCACGGGGTGGCGCACGTCCCTAACGTTCGGGGCATGAGCAGCGAGAACAGCACCTCATCCGGTGGAACGGCCTCCGTCCTGGCGGGACGCGTGGCCCTGGTGACCGGCGGCGGCAGCGGCATCGGGCGAGCCTGCGCGGTGGCGCTCGCCGGCGCGGGCGCCTTCGTCCACGTCGTGGACGTGGACGCGCGGGCCGCCGGGGCGGTCGCATCGCTCGTCGGCGGGCGGGCCCATACCGCCGACCTCGCCGACCCGGACGCGATCGGCCGGCTGCCCGCCGAGGCCGACGTCCTCGTCAACAACGCCGGGCTCCAGCACGTGGCGCCCATCGAGGACTTCCCGCCCGAGCGGTTCGAGCTGATCCAGAAGGTGATGGTCACCGCCCCGTTCCTGCTGCTGCGGCGCACCCTGCCGTACATGTACGGGCGCGGCTGGGGGCGGGTGGTGAACATCTCCAGCGTCCACGGGCTGCGGGCCAGCGCCTTCAAGTCCGGGTACGTGACCGCCAAGCACGCGCTGGAGGGGCTCAGCAAGGTCACCGCCCTGGAGGGCGCCCCGCACGGGGTGACGAGCAACTGCGTGAACCCCGGCTACGTGCGCACCCCGCTGGTGGAGCGGCAGATCGCCGCGCAGGCCGAGGCGCACGGCATCCCCGCCTCGCGGGTGGTCTCGGAGGTGCTGCTGCGGGGCTCCGCGATCAAGCGGCTGATCGAGCCGGAGGAGGTCGCGGCGGTCGCCCTGTGGCTCTGCGGCCCGCACACCGGCCACGTCACCGGCACCTCGGTGCCCATGGACGGCGGCTGGACCGCCGCCTGAACCGGGTGCCCGGACCCGGGCCCCCTGCATGGGCGGGTACCGGGGGTTCGGCGGATCTCGCTACGTTCTCCGCGTCAAGGACGTTCTTACGACGGGGGAGAACGAGTGGTGCGACGCGTCCCCCGGCCCCCGGCGGGGGCCCGTGGGTTGACCAGTGGAGTAGCGCACCAGGGAAAACACAGGTCAACGAGGCTCTCCGGGGTGTGCGCGGCTTCGCGTGCCGTCGGGCGCGCCGGTACTCCGACCGGGTGGGCGGGGCCCTTTCCTGAGGCCGTCCTTTCCGCCGCCTTAAGTGGAACCTAAGGTTCGGCGCGGGCGCCCCGAAACGAACGAATGTCCGTTTCGGGGCGGCTAGCGTGCTGCCCCGTATCCAACTCCCGGTCATACGAAGGCAGGCACTCCATGGGCAGCAGCACGGGCGGACACCGTCGCAGGGCGAGCGGCAGGGCGAAGGCCGCCGGTGCGGTCGTGGTGGCGGCGGTGCTGGGGGGTGCGGCCTTCGCGTTCACCGGCACGGCCCAGGCCACCTCCGTCGGGGCCGTGTACACCAAGTCCAGCTCCTGGAGCGGCGGCTACACCGCCCAGTACGTCATCACCAACGGCACCGGGCGGGAACTCGCCGGCTGGACCCTTCAGTTCGACCTGCCGGCCGGTGTGCGGATCGGCTCGCTGTGGAACGGGACGCACACGGTCGAGGGGCAGCGCGTCACCGTCAAGCCCGCCGCCTGGAACGGGGTGCTGGCGCCGGGCGCGTCCGTCACCGTCGGCTTCGTGGCGAGCGGCTCGGGGGCGGGGGCGCCGGGCGACCCCACCCGCTGCCTGATCAACGCCGTCAAGTGCTCGGTGGACCAGGGCGCCACGCCGCAGCCGAGCGGCCGGCCGACGACGGCGCCGACCGCGACGCCCACTGCCGCGCCGACGGCCACGGCCACGGCGACCGCGACCGCAACGGCCGCCCCCACGCCGACGCCCGCGCCGACCGGCGCCCCCGCCGGCGGCGCGCGGTTCGCCCCGTACGTGGACACCTCGCTGTACCCCGCGTACGACCTGCTCGACACCGCGGCCAGGACCGGCGTCAAGGAGTTCCACCTCGCCTTCGTCACCGCCGGCGGCGGCTGCTCGCCGCTGTGGGGCGGGGTCACACCGCTCGCGGACGACAAGGTCGCGGCCCAGATCGGCGCGCTGCGCAAGGCGGGCGGCGACGTGCGGGTGTCGTTCGGCGGTGCCGCCGGGCGCGAGCTGGCCCTGAACTGCGCCACCGTCGACGAACTGGCGGCGGCGTACGGGAAGGTGGTCGACGCCCACCGGCTCACCAAGGTCGACTTCGACATCGAGGGCGCCGCCCTGCCGGACACCGCCGCCAACACCCGGCGCGCGCAGGCGATAGCCCGGCTGCAGAAGTCGCACCCGGGGCTCGACGTGGCGTTCACCCTGCCGGTGATGCCGGAGGGGCTGACCCAGCCGGGCGTGGCCCTGCTGGCGGACGCCGCGAAGAACGGCGTACGGATCGGCGCCGTGAACATCATGGCCATGGACTACGGGCCGGCGTACTCCGGGGACATGGGCCAGTACGCGGTCCAGGCGGCGACCGCGACGCAGGCCCAGCTCAAGGGCGTGCTCGGGCTCTCCGACGCGGCGGCCTGGAAGGCCCTGTCCGTCACCCCGATGATCGGCGTCAACGACGTGGCGAGCGAGGTCTTCGGCGTGGCGGACGCGGCGGAACTCGTGCGCTTCGCCCAGGCGAAGGGGATCGGGCGGCTGGCGATGTGGTCGTCGGCGCGCGACCGCCAGTGCGCGGCGGGCGCGCTCGGCCACGCCGACGCCACCTGCAGCTCCGTCCTCCAGGAACCGCTGGCCTTCACCAAGGCGTTCGCCGCGTACCGCTAGGACTCCGGCAGTGCTCCGGCGGTGCTCCGCCGGAGTCCTGGTGGAGCACCGCTGGAGCGCCGGGTCCGGCCGGACGGGGCGTCAGGGGGTGCAGGCCGGGCACAGCCCCCGGTAGGTGATCTCGGCCCCGGACACCGAGAAGCCGAAGCGCTCGCCCGCCGGGAGGTCGGACAAGGGGTTGCCGGCGGGGTGGACGTCCCGGATGAGGCCGCAGCCGGAGCAGATGAGGTGGTGGTGCGGGTGGTGCGCGTTGGGGTCGTAGCGCTTCGCCCGGCCGTCGGTGGAGACCTCCGCCACCTCGCCGAGCGCGACCAGCTCCCCCAGGGCGTTGTATACGGTGGCGCGGGAGATCTCGGGGAGCCGGTCCACGGCCCGGGCGTGCACCTCGTCGGCGGTGAGGTGCACGTGGTCGCCGTCCAGGACCTCCGCGACGACACGCCTCTGGGAGGTCATGCGCCAGCCGCGCCTGCGCAGCCGTTCCAGCAGGTCGCTCATGTCGGCTCACCCTCTCAGGTTCGACGGGCCGCCCGGGGCCACGTAGGTCCTCCTGGAACCGGCGGGATCCGGGCTTGGTCTGCGTCTTGACTTGGACTCTGTCAATCGTAGGATCTGACGCGTTGATAGCCAAGGGTTGAGAAGGCCGTTCCTGAACAGCGTGACCCGCCTGGTCCGGAAGGATTTGCATGTCTGAGAACCATGACGCAGCAGTCGAGGCACAGGGTGCGGGCGGCTGCCCGGTCGCGCACGACCGCGCCGCCCACCCGACCCAGGGCGGTGGAAACCGCCAGTGGTGGCCCGAGCGCCTCAATCTGAAGATCCTCGCCAAGAACCCCGCCGTGGCCAACCCGCTCGGCGAGGGGTTCGACTACACCGAGGCGTTCAAGACCCTCGACCTCGCCGCCGTGAAGCGCGACATCGAGGAGGTCCTGACCACGTCGCAGGACTGGTGGCCGGCCGACTTCGGCCACTACGGCCCGTTCATGATCCGCATGGCCTGGCACAGCGCCGGCACCTACCGGATCAGCGACGGCCGCGGCGGTGCCGGCGCCGGCCAGCAGCGCTTCGCCCCGCTCAACAGCTGGCCGGACAACGCCAACCTGGACAAGGCCCGCCGGCTGCTGTGGCCCGTGAAGAAGAAGTACGGGCAGAGCCTCTCGTGGGCCGACCTCCTCATCCTCACGGGCAACGTCGCCCTCGAATCGATGGGCTTCGAGACCTTCGGCTTCGCCGGCGGCCGCGCCGACGTGTGGGAGCCCGACGAGGACGTCTACTGGGGTCCCGAGACCACCTGGCTCGACGACCAGCGCTACACCGGCGACCGCGAGCTGGAGAGCCCGCTCGGCGCCGTCCAGATGGGCCTGATCTACGTCAACCCCGAGGGCCCGAACGGGAACCCGGACCCGCTCGCGGCGGCCCGCGACATCCGCGAGACGTTCCGCCGGATGGCGATGAACGACGAGGAGACGGTCGCGCTGATAGCCGGCGGCCACACCTTCGGCAAGGCGCACGGCGCCGGCCCCGCCGACCACGTGGGCGCCGACCCCGAGGCCGCCCCGCTGGAGGCCCAGGGCTTCGGCTGGCAGAGCACGTACGGCTCCGGCAAGGGCGCCGACACCATCACCAGCGGTCTCGAGGTCACCTGGACCACGACGCCGACGCGGTGGAGCAACAACTTCTTCGAGAACCTGTTCGGCTTCGAGTACGAACTGACCACGAGCCCCGCCGGCGCCCAGCAGTGGGTCGCCAAGGACGGCGCGGGCGCCGGCACCATCCCGGACGCCCACGACCCGTCGAAGAGCCACGCGCCGACGATGCTGACGACGGACCTCTCGCTGCGCTTCGACCCGGCCTACGAGCAGATCTCGCGCCGCTTCCTGGAGAACCCCGACCAGTTCGCGGACGCCTTCGCCCGCGCCTGGTTCAAGCTGACCCACCGCGACCTGGGCCCCGTCGTGCGCTACCTCGGCCCCGAGGTCCCGTCCGAGACCCTGCTGTGGCAGGACCCGCTGCCGGCCCTCGGCCACGAGGTGATCGACGCCGCGGACATCGCCTCCCTCAAGGAGCGGATCCTCGGCACCGACCTGACGGTGTCCCAGCTGGTCTCCGTGGCCTGGGCGTCGGCCTCGTCCTTCCGCGGCAGCGACAAGCGCGGCGGCGCCAACGGCGCCCGCGTCCGCCTCCAGCCGCAGGCCGGCTGGGAGGTCAACGAGCCCGACCAGCTCGCCTCGGTGCTGCGCGTCCTGGAAGGCGTCCAGGAGTCCTTCAACTCCGCCCAGACCGGCGGCAAGCGGGTCTCCCTGGCCGACCTGGTCGTGCTGGCGGGCACCGCAGCCGTCGAGCAGGCCGCCAAGGACGCGGGCCACGAGGTCGAGGTGTCCTTCACCCCGGGCCGCGTGGACGCCACCCAGGAGCAGACCGACGTGGAGTCCTTCGCGGCGCTGGAGCCCGCCGCCGACGGCTTCCGCAACTACCTCGGCAAGGGCAACCGCCTGCCGGCCGAGTACCTGCTGGTGGACCGGGCGAACCTGCTGAACCTGTCCGCCCCCGAGCTGACCGTCCTCGTCGGCGGCCTGCGCGTGCTGGGCGCGAACCACCAGCAGTCCAAGCTGGGCGTGTTCACCGACACCCCCGGCACGCTGACCAACGACTTCTTCGTCAACCTGCTCGACCTGGGCACGACGTGGAAGCCGGTCTCCGCGGACCAGACCACCTTCGAGGGCCGCGACGCCTCGACGGGTGCCCTCAAGTGGACGGGCACCCGCGCCGACCTCGTCTTCGGCTCGAACTCCGAGCTGCGGGCGGTGGCCGAGGTGTACGCGAGCGACGACGCGCGGCGCAAGTTCGTCGAGGACTTCGCCGCCGCGTGGAGCAAGGTCATGGACCTCGACCGGTTCGACCTGGTCTGAGCGCCCCGAGCGGTGTGACGGCGAAGCCCCGGGCCGGCCGGCCCGGGGCTTCGCCCCGTTCAGCGCCCCTGGCTGCTCTCGCCCTGGACGGCGGGGCCGAGGCCGGCCGGGGCGCGGGCCAGGACGAGGGCCAGCGCTTCCCCGGTGCTGCCGAACTCGCCGAGCACCCCGCCGTGGCGGACGCGGAACCGCCCGTCCGCCGTCGGCTCGACCGACGGAAGCCGCACCTCGTAGGGGATCGTGGTGGTCGAGCTGAAGTTCAGGATCATGTGGCTGGTGTACGGGTACAGCCGCCGCAGCTCCGGGACGGCGCGGGCCGCGGCGACCAGCTCGACGATGCGCGGGTAGACCCTGCTCGGGCTGCGGACGACGGCGTACTCGGCCGACCACTTCCAGGAGCGGGCCATCCACTCCCACTTCGCCTCGACGGCGGCGGCCGGTCCGAGCCGGTGGGCCCCGGCCAGGTCGACGGGCTCGGGCTGCGGCGGGAAGTCGGGGTGGTCGCGCCCGATGTGCCGGAAGTCGTGGGGAATCACCGCTGAAGTATGCGGCCGCGACGGGCAGCTCGCCACCAGCCCGTTCGGTTCCCCGACGGGGCGGCGAAGGCGGATGCCGCCCGCGCCCGGCCACCGCACCCGGCCCCCGCACCGGCCGCCCGAGAGGACGACGTGCACGGCCTGTCCGGTGACGGCGTGTTCGCCACGCCATCTCGACCCGATGCGCCCTCGTACGTGGACGCGCGCCCGCGTACAGTCCGTGCTGCCCGACGTCTGCCGGACAGGAGAACAGCCTTGGCCACACACGCCGTTACCGGGCAGCCCGCGCTGCCGGTGCCCGAGCTGGACGCCGCCGAGGTGGATCGGTGGCGGGCCGGAGGGGGCGAGCTGATCGAGCTGCTGGGCCTGGCGCGCGAGCGGCTCGGCGGGCTCGCCGCCGTGCGGATCGGGCCGGAGCCGACCGTGCTGGTGACCGGGCCGGAGGCCGTGCAGCACGTACTGGCCCGCAACCCCGACGGGTACGTCAAGCGCTCCCACCGGGCCCGCCTGCTGATCGGTGACGGCCTGCTGGCCGCCACGGGGGACGCGTGGAAGCGGCAACGCAGGCTCCTCCAGTCGCAGTTCACCGGCACGGGCATGCGCCGCTACGAGCGGCGGATCGCCGCGGCGGCCCGCACCACGGCGCAGCGGTGGGCCGGGTACGAGCGGAGCGGGGAGGTCTTCGACGTCGGCGAGGAGATGCGCCGCTTCGCCCTGGACACCATCTGGCGCGCGCTCACCGGCCACCCGCTGGACGAGGCCACCGCGCGGGAGCTCACCGCGGTGGCGGCCGTGGTGGCGGCGCTGCCGAGCCTGCCCGCCGACGAGGCCGGGGCGCGGGGTTCGGTGGCCGCCGACCTGGCCCGGATCGACGCGGTCGCCCGGCAGGCCGTGGCCGCCGCCCGGGACCGGGAGGCGGGCCCGGAGGGGCCGGGGCTGCTCCGGGTCCTGGTGGACGCCTCCGACACGTACCCGGAGTACACGGACCGGCTGCTGCGCGACGAGCTCGTCACGCTGCTGGTCGCCGGGCACGAGACCACCGCCACCACCCTGACCTGGCTGTACCTGCTCCTGGACCGCCACCCCTCGGCACGCGGGGAGGCCCTGGCCGCCGGCCCGGAGGGCTCGCCGGAGCGCCGGGAGGCGCTGCAGGCGCTGGTCAGCGAGACGCTGCGGCTCTACCCGTCGGCCTGGATCCTGCCCCGGCACGCGGCCGTCGGCGACACCGTCGCCGGCCACGCCGTCCCGGCCGGGACGGACCTGCTGGTCTGCCCGTACCTCACGCACCGCGACCCGGAGCTGTGGCCGGATCCCGGGCGCTTCGACCCGGGGCGGTTCACCGCCCCGGGCGGCCGGCCGGCCCGGCAGGGCGCCTACCTGCCCTTCGGCATGGGCCCCCGGGCCTGCCTGGGCACCCAGTTCGCCCTGCGCGAGTCGGTCGCCCTGCTGGAGCTGCTGCTGCCCCGCCACGTGCCGGTGTTCGACTCCGTCCCCACCGGGGCCGCGTACAGCATCACGGTCCGGCCGGACGGCCCGGCCCCGGCGCGCCTGGCGCCCCCGTCCGGCGGGAGGCAGGTGTGACCCCGCCCGGGCCGGAGCCGGGACACGCCTGGCGCGACGGCCTGTACCGCGACCCGTACCCGCTGTACGCCCGGGCCCGCCGGACCGAGGGGCTGACGTACCTTCCCGCGTTCGACGCCTGGCTGGTGGCGCGCGACCGGGACGTGCGGGAGGTGCTGCTGCGCGCGGAGGACTTCTCCTCCGTGAACTCCCTGACCCCCGACGTGGCGCTCCCCGACGCGGTCCTCGCGGTCCTGGCGGGCGGTTTCGGGCCGCGGCCCACCGTCGTCTCCTCGGACGGCGCCGCCCACCGCCGCCACCGGGCCCCGCTGAACCGGGGGCTGTCCTCCGCCCGGGTGGCGGCGCTGCTCCCGCACGCCCGCGCCTGCGCGCGGGAGCTGGTGGACGGCCTGCCCGCGTACGGGCCGGTCGAGCTGGTGGGGGCCTACGCCCGGCAGCTGCCCGGGCAGGTGATCGGGCGGCTGATCGGGCTGGACCCGGCGGACGTGCCGGCCGCCGTGCACGGGGGCTACCGGGCGGAGGAGCTGCTGTTCCGGCCGCTGTCGCCGCAGGAGCAGGTGGCGGCCGCCGAGGACGTGGTGGCGCTGCAACGGCTGCTGGACGGGTACGTGCGGGCGCGGCGCGAGCGGCCCCAGGACGACCTCTGCTCGGCCATGGTCTCGGCCCTGGCGCCGGGGACCGGCGAGCTGACCGCCGAGCAGCGCCACGAGCTGGTGGCGAACCTGCAGAACCTGCTGATCGCCGGCTTCCTCACCACCAGCGCGCTCATCGCCACCGCCCTGATGCACCTGCTCTCCGACCGGCGGCAGTGGCGGATGCTCCGCGACGACCCGTCCCTGGTGCCGGCGGCGGTGGAGGAGGCCGCGCGCCACGACGCGGCCGTGCAGGCCTTCCGGCGCAGGACCACCCGCCCGGTGACGCTGGCCGGGACGAGACTGCCGGCCGGGGCGACCGTGCTGGTGGCGTACGGGTCGGCCAACCGCGACGAGCGGCGCCACGAGCGCCCCGAGGTGTTCGACATCGGCCGCGGAGCCGCCTCCCGGCCCCACCTGGCCTTCGGGTACGGGCCCCACGGGTGCCCCGGCTCCCGGCTGGCCCGCGAGCAACTGCGCCTGACCCTGGACCTGTTCGTCCGCCGCCTGCCGGGGCTGCGGCTGGACGGGCGGCAGCCGCCGCGCATGCGTCCCACGCTGATCCACCGGTCGCCGGAGGAGCTGTACGTGTCCTGGTGAGATCCTGGAAGCAGGAGGCCCCGGGAGGTCAGGAGGCGCGCCATGTCACATGCCGAGGAATGGAAGGTCGGCGTCTACCTCATCGAGGAGGACGGCACGACCAAGGCCCGGGCGGTGCTGGAGACCGGCAAGGACACGCTGGTCGGCCGGGGCCGGGCACGGTGCAACCCGCAGGACGTGGAGGTCCCCGCGATCGGCGACGAGCTGGCGGCGAGCCGCGCGATGCGGGACCTGGCCGGTCAGCTGAGCCGGGCCGCGGACAAGGACCTGGCCGCGCTGGGCGCCGTACCGCAGGCGCCGCGGACCGGGTACGGCTGGCCGGACGACTCGGGCGGCGGCCGGTAGGCGGCCGTCCGGGAGGTGTGCGGCCGGCAGGTGTGCGGCGGGCCGTGGCGGGCAGGCGTCCGCCATGGTCTTCCGTCATCCGGCGGAGAAGAGCGGGGACGGCGGGCGGGCCGGCCGCTTCGAGCGGCTGGCCGAGTCCGCCTCCAATTTCACCAGCTCCGCCGTCTTCTCCGCCCTGTGCGTGGCCCTGGTGGGCTGCTTGGTCCTCGTCCACGTGCTGGGCCTGCCCATGGAGTGGCAGCACCTGGCGGGCGACTCGATCGGCGCGGTGTCCCTGCTGATGCTGGCCCTGCTGAAGAACTCCGAGCGGCGCGCCGAGCACGCCATCCAGCGCAAGCTCGACGCGATCGCCGCGGCCCTCCTGGAGGAGCGGGAGGGCAAGGAGGGCAGGGCCCACGAGGACCTGGAGTCGGCGATCCGGATGGAGGAGCGGCTCTAGGGGGTGTCCGCAAAGTGGCGCCTGCCCCGCGGCGTCCGGCACGCGCTCTCGCCGCACCGGGCGAAAGACCGAGTACCTCCAGTACGAGGTCTTCCGCCCGGCACGCCGAGAGCACGCACCTGGGGGCACCTCCCAGCGGTAGCTGGGGGAGCCGCGGGGCCCGCCCTTCGGGCGGACGGCGCCACTTCGCGGACACCCCCTAGGCCGTCTCTCCGCCCGCGGTCTCACAGCTGGACGGCGACGGCGACCAGCAGCGCCGCCATCCCCACCGCCAGCCAGGCCAGGTAGTCGCCGAGCAGCCCCGAGTGCAGCCGGCGCAGCGGCAGCAGCAGCGCGGCCGCGGCCCTGCGCGGGGCGCCGCCGGGGCCGCGTACGGCGGTGGCGGCGAGCAGGCAGGCGAGCGCCGCGGAAGCCAGGCCGAGCCCGGTGCCGGCCGGGGTCCAGGCCGTGGCGAGGGGCTCCGGCGCCGCCGCGGCCGCCCGGCCGGCGCCGCCCGCCGCGGCGGCGTATCCCGCCGGGTCGGTGAAGAGCAGCGCCCCCCGGCCCAGGCTCTCGGCGACGGCCGGGACCACGCCGGCCAGCAGGCCGAGGAGCAGCAGGACGGCCGGTACGGCCACCATGGGCGGGTGCGGGGCGCGCCGGGCGGTGCGGACCTCGGGTTCCTCCCCCTCCCCGGTGGTCTCGGCGTCGCGCGGGCCGGGGCGCGGTGGCGGGCCCGCGCCCAGGAAGATCCGGGCGGCGGCCCGCAGCAGGGTGGCGCCCGTGACGGCCGAGGTGACGAGGAAGACCGGGGTCAGCGCGTGGCCCGCCGCCTCCTCGCCGAGGGCTTTGCCGAGGCCCGCGCCGAAGGGCGGCAGCCCGGCCAGGGCGAGGGCTCCGAGGGCGAAGAGCGCGCCGAGCAGGCGGTGGCCGCGCGCCCTGCCGTGGAGGCCGTGCTCGTCGACCGACCCGTACTGGTCGAGGAGCACCCCGGTCAGCGCGAACAGCGCCGCCTTCGCGCAGCCGTGCCCGGCTACGTACACGGCCGTGGCGGCGGTGCCGGCCGGGGTGAGCAGGGCGACGCCGACGAGGAACAGTCCGACGTGGCTGACGGTGGAGAAGGCCAGCATCCGCTTGAGGTGCCGCTGCGGCCAGCACATGAGCGCGCCGAGCAGGGCGGTGGCCACGCCGACGGTGACGAAGGTGGTGCGGAAGGCTCCGTGCGGGATGCCGCCGGGGCCGGCGAACACGGTCCAGTAGACGCGCGCGGCCCCGTACACGCCCAGCTCGACCATCACCCCGGACATCAGCATGCACACCGGGGTCGGTGCCACGGCGTGCGCGTCGGGCAGCCAGAAGTGGAAGGGCACGGCGGCGGCCTTGACCAGGAAGGCGGTGGTCACGAGGACGAAGGCGACGACGGTGAGGGCGTCGGCCCGCTCGCCGGCGAGCCGCTCGCCGAGCCGGGCAAGGTTCAGCTCGCCGGTGCGGGCGTACAGCAGGGCGATGCCCAGGAGGCAGCCGTAGGCGGCGAAGGAGGTGACGATGCCGAAGGTGAGGGCGCCCTGGAGCGGGCGGGGGTCCTCGATGCGGTAGCCGGTGAGGGCGTACGCGGCCACGCTCATCAACTCGAAGAAGACGAAGGCGTTGAACAGGTCGGCGGTGAGCGCGAAGCCGGTCATGCCGGCCTCGAAGAGCAGGATCAGCGCGGGGAAGATCCCGGCCCGGTCCCCGGACGGCTCGTCGAAGTAGCGCCAGGAGTACACGATGACGGCGAGGACGAGCACGGCGGCGAGCAGGGCCAGGCCGGCGCCGAGGGGGTCCGCCGTCAGGACGATCCCGACGGGCGCGGGGACCCCGCCGACGCGGACGCCCGGCCGGTTCCCGGTGTGCGGCCAGAGCAGCACGAGTACGCCGAGGCAGGTGGCGGCGGCCGCGGTGGCGAGGACGTCGCAGCCGAGCCTGGGCAGCCGGCGGCCGGCCACGGCGAGCACGGCGGCGCCGGCCAGCGGGACGGCCACCGCCAGCGGGAGGAGGGCCTGCGGCGCGGGCACGCGATCAGCCCCGGAGGGCGGTGAGCGCCTGCGGGTCGACGGTGCCGTGGCGTTTGCGCAGCTGGATGGTGAGGGCGAGCAGCAGGGCGGTGACGGTGGCGCCGACGACGATGTCGGTGAGGGTCAGGGCCTGGACGACCGGGTCGACGACGGGCCGGCTGCCGGGCGGGAGGTCGCCGAAGACGGGGGCGGTGGCGCCGCGCCGGTGGCCGACGCCGAGCAGCATCAGGTAGGTGGAGGACTGGGCGACGGCGAGGCAGCCGACGGCGTGGATGAGGTTGCGGCTGGTGACCAGGCCGTACAGGGCGATCAGGAGTACCCATCCGGCGGCCAGGAACGGCAGGACGCCCATCAGCGCGCTTCCTCCTGTGGTTCGGTGATCTCGACGGCCTGGTCGAGGAAGTGGGCGAGGAGCACGATCAGCCCGGAGCCGACCTCGATGCCCACGGCGAGGTTGAGGAGCGGGACCGTCCCGCCCGAGGTGATCGTGTTGAAGGTGCCGAGGGGGAGCACGTTCCCCAGGAAGGCCCCGCCGGCCGCGAGGGCGGCCAGGCCCAGCGCGGTGAAGGAGAGCGCGGCGAGGGCGTCCGCGGTGTCGAGGGCGGCGAGCGGCCGGATCCGTTCGAGGACCCGGTAGTCGGCCGCGAGGTAGGCAAGGTGGAGGGCGGTGGCGAGGACCACTCCGCCCTGGAAGCCGCCGCCGGGGGTGAGCTGCCCGTGTGCCACGACGTACACGCCGGTGACGAGGGCGACGGGCAGCAGGACGGCGCCGAAGAGCCGGGTGGTGGGCAGGGCGCGTTCGGTGCGGGGCGGTTCGCGGTGTTCGTCGCGGGCGAGGCGCAGCAGCAGGGTGGAGCCGAGGACGGTGACGAAGAGGATCGACTGTTCACCGAGGGTGTCCAGGGCCCGGAGGTCGAAGTTCACGGCGGAGACCGTGTTGGCCGTGCGGTGGACGAGGGCGGCGGCGACGGCGCGGTCGCCGTAGGGGTGGCGGTCGGTGCCGAAGGCCGGCAGGTCCAGGCAGGCGGCGGTGAAGAACGCGGCGAGCACGGCGGCCGCGGCACCGAGGAGGGCGCCCCGGGTGCGCGCCTTCACGGCCGGTCCCGGGGGTCGTGCCGCTCGGCGGGCGGGCGGCGGACCTTGCGGGCCGTGAGCAGGATCAGCAGCGGGGTGAGCGCCGTGCCGACGGCGAGTTGGGAGAGTGCCACGTCGGGGGCCTGGAGCACGAGGAAGAGCAGGGCCAGCGCGAGGCCCAGCAGGGCGAGCGCCACGGCCTGCCGTACGGGCTCGCGGCAGAGCACGGCGAGGGTGGCCGCGGCGGCCACGAGGAGCAGGGCGGTGGCGGTCAGGGCGTCATCCACGGACATGCCGGGCATGCTCCTCGTCCTCGTCCGCGTCGTCCTCGTCCTCCCCGGCGGTGGCCTTGGCGACGGCGATGGTGGTCACGGTGGATCCGGCGGCGAGGAGCAGGCCGATGAGGAGGGTCTTGCCGGCGGCCCGGCCGAGGCCCTGTTCGAGGGCCACGGCGCAGGCGATCAGCGGGGTGCCGAGGCCGCCCGCCGGGGCCAGGGCGTGCAGCCGGGCGAGGCCCGGGGGCAGGAACGGCAGGGCGGCCGCGGACACGAGGAAGCAGGCCACGCCGGCCCACAGCAGGACGTGCGCGGCGAGGTGCGCGGCCCCCGGTCCGGTCATGTCAGCCGTCCCCGTCGCCCGGCCCGGATCCGGCGATCCGGGTGAAGACGAGGACCCCGGCCGGGGAGAGGACGGCGAAGACCAGCGCGAGGTCCTGGTACGAGGAGCGGCCGTAGGCCATGGGCAGCAGCAGCAGGAGCGCACCGGTGGCCGTGCCGGCCAGGCACAGACCGGCCAGGCGGCGCACCGCGCTGCCCCGGGCCGCCGCCCACAGGCAGACGGGCCACACGGCGGCGAGCAGCACCAGGGCGGCCGCCGACCAGCCGGCGGCCGGTACGGGGTTCACCGCGCGCCCCGTCGGCGGGCCAGCGCCCGCTCCGGCCCGCCGGGGGCGGCGGCGAAGGTGTGCACGACGGCGCTCGGACGTCCCTCGGGCAGGTCGACGACACAGGTGTCGGCGGACCAGCCGAGCAGCACTCCGGCCCATCCGGGGCCGGCCCCCTCGCGCAGCCGTACGGTGCGGATCCGGCCGCGCCGGGCCGGGGGCGGGGAGGCCGGGAGCCGGAGCAGGGTGACGAGGCCCCGGAGGGCGGCGAGGGGCAGGGCCGAGGCCGCGCGGGCGGCTCCGGCGGCGCCGCCGACCCGTACGCCGGCCGCCCGGCGCAGCAGGGCGGCGACCCAGCCGGCCCCGGCCGCGCCGAGGACCGCCACCAGGACTTCGGCGGGGTCCAGGGCGGTGACCACCAGCAGGGTGACGCCCGTCAGCGCCGCCCACCACAGGAGGAACTCCAGCACCTTGCCCCTCACCCGCCGCTCCCTTCCCCGGTCCGCAGGGACAGGTTCGCGGGATCCGGGCGCCGCTCGGGGCGGTGCGGCTGCCGACTCGGGCGATGCCACCCGCCCGGCGCAACGGCAGGCGGGGCAGCGCCGTGGGGCGTTAGGCTCGGACGGAGTGGCGCACGAGAGGGATGGTGCACATGTGTCGATGGCTCGCCTACTCCGGCTCGCCGATGCTCCTCGACGCCGTCCTGTACCAGCCGGAACACTCGCTGATCGACCAGAGCCTGCACGCGCGGATGGGCGTGGAGTCCACCAACGGGGACGGGTTCGGCATCGGCTGGTACAGCACCGACGGCGACGGCACCCCCGCGGTGTTCCGTGACATCGGCCCGGCCTGGAACAACCGGAACCTGCGGGAGCTGGCCGCGCACGTGCGGTCGCCGCTGTTCTTCGCGCACGTCCGCGCCTCCACTGGTTCCGCCATCCAGCAGACGAACTGCCATCCCTTCCGGCACGGCCGCTGGCTGTGGATGCACAACGGTTCGATCACCGACTTCCAACGGCTCCAGCGCGACCTGTGCATGGCCGTAGACCCGGCGCTGTTCCCCTGCATCGAGGGTTCGACGGACTCCGAGGTGATGTTCTACCTGGCCGTGACCTTCGGCCTCGACCAGGACCCGCCCGGGGCGGTCGCCCGGATGGCGGGCCTGGTGGAACGGCTCGGCAAGGAGCACGGGGTCGCGGACCCGCTCCAGATGACGGTGGCGGTCAGCGAGGGCGCGCGGGTGTGGGCCTTCCGCTACTCCAGCCAGGGCAGGTCCCGTTCGCTGTACTACAGCAGCCGGGCCGATACGGTGCGCCAGCTGTACCCGGAGCTGCCGTACCTGCGCGAGGTGTCCGACGAGACGCGGCTGGTGGTCTCCGAGCCGCTCGGAGACCTCCCCGGCGTGTGGAACGAACTGCCCGAGGCGAGCTACGCGGTGGTGCCGTGGGACGGCCCGGAGGACTACCTGCCGTTCATCCCCGAGCTGCCCTGACCCCGGCGCACCCGCCCCGGGGCCGGGGCGGCCGGCGTCAGCAGATCCTCGGCAGCTGCTCCCCGATCGGCAGGTCGACCACGCGCGTGCCGCCGAGGCCGGTGCGGGCCACGACCATGCCGGGGTGGTCCGCGACGGCCTCGCCGATCACCGCCGCCCGCCGGCCCAGCGGGTGGGCCCGCATGGCGTCGAGGACGGCGTCGGCGTGCTCGCGGGGGACGAACGCGACGAGCTTGCCCTCGTTGGCCACGTAGAACGGGTCGAGGCCGAGGATCGCGCAGGCGTTGCGCACGGCCTCGGGGACCGGCACCCGGCCCTCCTGGACGACCACCCCGGTGCCGGAGGCGGCCGCGATCTCGTTGAGGGCGGCGGCGAGTCCCCCGCGGGTGGGGTCGCGCAGCACGTGCAGGTCGGGGGTGACGGCGAGCATCGACTGCACGAGGCCGCCCAGGGCCGCGCAGTCGCTGACGATGTCCGCCTCGAAGCCCAGGCCCTCGCGGACGCTCATGATGGCCACCCCGTGCAGCCCGATGTCGCCGCTGACGATGACCACGTCGCCGGGTACGACCCGCTGCGGCCGCAGGTCCACGCCGTCGGGGACGAGGCCGATGCCGGAGGTGTTGACGTACACGCCGTCGCCGTGGCCCACTTCGACGACCTTGGTGTCCCCCGTGGCCACTTCCACGCCCGCCGCGCGGGCGGCCGCTCCGAGGGCCCCGGCGACGCGGGCGACCGTGGCGGTCTCGACGCCCTCCTCCAGGATGAACCCGCAGGACAGGTAGGCGGCCACGGCTCCGCTCATCGCGAGGTCGTTGACGGTGCCGTTGACCGCGAGGTCGCCGATGCTGCCGCCGGGGAAGAACAGCGGGCGGACGACGTACGAGTCGGTGGAGAAGGCCAGCCGGGCCCCGCCCAGGGTCAGGGTCGCGGAGTCGCCGAGCTGTGCGAGCACGTCGCCGCCGAAGGCGGGGGCGAAGACGTGCCGGACGAGTTCGGCGGAGAGCGCGCCGCCGCCGCCGTGGCCCATCACCACGCGGGGGTGGTCGCGCAGGGGGGCCGGACAGGTCCAGCCCGAGACGTCCAGTGCGGTGTCAGACAACGGGGGTCGCCTCCAGCGGTGCCGTCTTGGCGGTCGGGATCTCCAGGCGCCGGTAGAGGTAGTACGCGGCGCACGCGCCCTCGCTGGAGACCATGGTGGCGCCGAGCGGGGTGCGCGGGGTGCAGGCCTTGCCGAAGGCCTCGCACTCGTGCGGCTTGATCAGGCCCTGGAGGACCTCGCCGCTGCGGCAGGCGGCCGGCTCCCGGGTGTCGATCCCGGTCACCGAGAAGCGGTGTTCGGCGTCGAAGTCCCGGTAGCGGGCCGACAGCCGCCAGCCGCTGGCGGGGATGGTGCCGATGCCGCGCCAGGCCCGGTCGGTGACCTCGAAGACGTCCTCCAGCATGGCGAGGGCGGCCGGGTTGCCCTCGGGGCGGACGGCGCGCGCGTAGGCGTTGTCGACGCCGTGCTCGCCGCGCTCCAGCTGCCGCACGGCGCGGCGTACGCCCTCCAGGATGTCGAGCGGCTCGAACCCGGTGACCACGATGGGCACGCGGTACCGGGCAGCCAGTTCGGGGTACTCGGTGGTGCCCATGACGCTGCACACGTGCCCTGCGGCGAGGAAGGCCTGGACCCGGCAGCTCTGCGAGTTCATGATCGCCTCGATGGCCGGGGGGACCCGGACGTGGGAGACGAGCAGGCTGAAGTTGGTGATGCCGTGCTTCTTCGCCTGGTACACCGTCATGGCGTTGGGCGGGGCGGTGGTCTCGAAGCCGATGCCGAAGAAGACCACCTGGCGGTCCGGGTTGCGGCGGGCGATGTCCAGGGCGTCGAGCGGGGAGTACACGACGCGTACGTCACCGCCCTCGCCGCGCACCTGGAAGAGGTCGCGGCCCGTCCCGGGCACGCGGAGCATGTCGCCGAAGGAGCAGAAGATCACGCCCGGGCGGGAGGCGATCTCCAGCGCCTTGTCGATGACTTCGAGCGGGGTCACGCACACCGGGCAGCCGGGCCCGTGGATCAGCTCGACCTGTTCGGGGAGGAGCTGGTCGATGCCGTGCCGGATGATGGTGTGGGTCTGGCCGCCGCAGACCTCCATCAGCGCCCAGGGGCGGGTGACGGTGGCGTGGATGTCGTCGAGCAGCCGGCGGGCGAGGCCGGGGTCCTGGAACTCGTCGATGTACTTCACTGCTGCGCCGCCTCCCGCGGGACGTCTTCGGGGTCGGGGGTGCCCGGCTCCAGGGCGCCGCCGAACTGTGCGGCCTGCTCCCACGGGTCGCCGAACTCCTCCTGGAGCATGCCGAGTTCGGCGAAGAGCTCCAGGGTCTTGAGCGCGGACTCCTCGTCCAGGCGCTGGAGGGCGAAGCCGACGTGGACGATGGCGTACTCGCCGACCCTCAGGTCCGGCAGGTACTCCAGGCACACGTCCTTGACGACGCCGCCGAAGTCGACGGTGGCCATGCGGGTGCCGTCCCGCTCCCCGATGTCAATCACTCTGCCGGGTACCGCCAGGCACATGGGCCCCTCCTTGCTGTGGTTGTTCCGTGGCGCGGCCTGCCGTGGCCGCCGCCACCATGAGCTGGCCGAGGGCCAGTCCCCCGTCGTTCGGGGGGACCCGGTGCTGGCGCAGTACGGTGAATCCGTGCTCCCGCAGCAGCCGTGAACAGGCGCCGGAGAGGAGCGTGTTGGCCATGACGCCGCCGGTCAGGGCGACGGTGTCGAGGCCGTGTGCCGCGCGGGCGGCGAGGCAGGCGTCCGCGACGAGGACGGCGACCGCGGCGTGGAAACGGGCCGCGACGGTCCCCGGCGCGGTGCCCGCCCGCACGTCGGCGACGACGGCGGCCAGGACGGGCGCCGGGTCGGCGGTGTACGGGCCCGGTGTGCCGCAGGGCGGGGGCCGCAGGGCGAAGCGGTAGCCGGGGTGCGGGTCCCCGGCGGGGGCGGCCAGGGCGGCCGCCTCCAGCTCCACGGCGGCCTGCGCCTCGTACCCGGCGAGGTGGCAGACGCCGGCCAGCGAGGAGACGGCGTCGAAGAGGCGCCCCATGCTGGAGGTGGGCGCGCAGTTCAGGCCGCGCTCCAGCTGGCGTTCCAGGACGGGCAGTTCGGCGGGCGGGCAGGCCGCCACCGGGGGCAGGTCCGGGGTGCGGGCGAGGCCGGCGGCCCACAGGTGGGCCACGGCCATCCGGTAGGGGCGGCGCACGGCGGCGTCGCCGCCGGGGAGCGGGACGTAGGCGAGGTGCGCGAAGCGGGTGGCGCGGGTGTAGTCGGCGAGCAGCACCTCGCCGCCCCAGACCGCGCCGTCGTCGCCGTAGCCGGTGCCGTCGAAGGCGATGCCGATGACGCGCCGGGTGCCGTCCAGGCCGTGTTCGGCCATGGCGGAGGCGACGTGGGCGTGGTGGTGCTGGACGCGGACCAGGGGGCGGGTGCCCGCGTGGCGGGCCGCCCAGGCCGTGGAGCGGTAGCCGGGGTGGCGGTCGGCGGCGAACAGGGAGGGTGCCACTCCGGTGATGGACTCCAGCTGCCGCTCGGCGCGTTCGAAGGCGGTCTGGGTGGCCAGGTCGTCCATGTCGCCGATGTGCGCGGACAGCCAGGCCCTGCGGCCCTCGCCGAGGCAGAAGGCGTTCTTCAGGTCGCCCCCGGCGGCGAGGGTGGGCGGCACCGGCAGCGGCAGCGCCACCGGCAGCGGGGCGTGCCCGCGGGAGCGGCGTACGGTCAGCGGTTCGCCGTCGCAGACGCGCACCACGGAGTCGTCGCAGGGCACGTGGATGGGACGGTCGTGGGTGAGCCAGGCGTCGGCGAGGTGGGCCAGGCGCTCCAGGGCCTCGGCGTCATCGGTGACGATGGGCTCCCCGGAGAGGTTGCCGCTGGTCATGACGAGCAGCCGGGGCCCGGGCGGGTCGCCGGGCAGGCCCAGCAGCAGGTGGTGCACGGGGGTGTACGGGAGCATCACGCCCAGGTCGGGGCTGCCCGGGGCGACCTCGGCGGCGAGGGCGGCGGCCGATGCGGGGCGGCGGCGCAGCAGCACGATGGGCCGCTCGGGGCCGGTGAGCAGGGCCCGTTCGGCGGGGCCGATCACGGCGAGGTGTTCGACGTCGGCGAGGGAGCGGGCCATCAGGGCGAACGGCTTGTCCCCGCGGTCCTTGCGGCGGCGCAGTTCGGCGACGGCCGCGGGCCGGGTGGCGTCGCAGGCGAGGTGGTAGCCGCCGAGGCCCTTGACGGCGAGGACCGCCCCTTCGGCGAGGAGCCGGCGGGCCCCGGCGACGGGGTCGGCGGTCTCGCCCGCGCGGGGCGGCGCGCCGGTGAGCAGGCGCAGCCGGGGCCCGCAGGCCGGGCAGGCCACGGGCTGGGCGTGGAAGCGGCGGTCGGCGGGGTCGGCGTACTCGCGGGCGCAGTCGGGGCACATCGGGAAGCCGGCCATGGTGGTGTGGGCCCGGTCGTACGGGAGTCCGGTGACGATGGTGAAGCGGGGCCCGCAGTGGGTGCAGGTGATGAACGGGTGGCGGTGCCGTCGGTCGGCCGGGTCGGCGAGTTCGGCGAGGCAGTCTGCGCAGGTGGCGACGTCCGGGGAGACGAGGGTGCGGGCGGGGCCGCCGGTGCGGGAGGGGATGATCGTGAAGTCGGCTCCCCCGGCCGGGGGCAGGGTGTGGTGGTCGACGGCGTCGACGACGGCCAGGGGCGGGGCGTCGGCGGCGAGGCGTGCGCAGAACGCGGCGACGGCGGCGGGGGCGCCCTCGACCTCGGCGACGACGCCGTCGGGGGTGTTGGTGACGTGGCCGGCCAGGCCGAGTCCGGTGGCGCGGGTGTAGACGTAGGGGCGGAAGCCGACGCCCTGTACGACGCCGCGGACGGTGACGCGGCGGCGTTCCGCGGGGGCGTCCATCAGCGGGGTTCCGGGGCCGGAGCCGGGTGCGGCTCGGCCGGGGGCGGGGGCGGGGGCCCTGCGGGGCTGTCCCCTACCCGCCCTTCCACCGTTCCCCGGGGCTCCGCCCCGGACCCCACCGGGTCGTGCACGTACCCGGCGCCCGGACCGTGGACGTGCCCGGGGCCGTGGCTGTGCGCGGGGGCGCGGCCGGGGCCGGGGTGGGTGTGTCCCGGGCCGTGGTCGTGCCCCGGGCTGTGCTCGTGGCCCGGGCCGTGGGTGTGGGCGTGGCCCGGCGCGTGGGTATGGGCGTGGCCCGGCGCGTGGGTGTGGGCCGGGCCGTGGTCATGCCTCGGGCCGTGGTTGTGGGGCTGGTGGGACATCACCGGGGTGTGGGGCGGGGTGCCTTCGGCCGTGCGGAGGGCGTGGGTGAGGAGGAGGCCGGTGCCCTCGGACGAGCGGGACGAGGTGCGGATCACCTCCACGCCCGGGTTGACCCGCTGGACGTTGGCCCGGAAGGCGGCCTCGTCGAACTCGACGGCCTCCGCGATGTCGGTCTTGGTGATCACCACCAGCTGCGCCAGGCCGAACGCGGTCGGGTACTTCAGCGGCTTGTCCTCGCCCTCCGTCACCGAGGCGAGCACCACGCGGAGGGACTCCCCCAGGTCGTACGAGGCCGGGCAGACCAGGTTGCCGACGTTCTCGACGAAGAGCAGCCGGGTGTCCTCGGGGAGCCAGCCGTCGAGGTGGCGGCCCAGCATGTGGGCCTCCAGGTGGCACAGGCCGTCGGTGAGGACCTGCTTGACCGGCGCGCCCGAACGGGCCAGCCGCAGCGCGTCGTTCTCGGTCGCCAGGTCGGCGGTGAGCGCGGCCACGGGCACGCCCCGCTCCCGGGCGAGCGTCAGCTCCCGTTCCAGCAGGGCGGTCTTCCCGCTGCCCGGGCTGGAGAGCAGGTTGACCACCGCCGTTCCGCGGGCGGTGAGTTCCTCACGCAGGGCCTGCGCGGCCCCGTCGTTCTTGGCGAGCACCGCCTGTCGCAGGTCGACCACTCGGCACACGGCTCAGGCCTCCTCGGGGATCGGTTCACGGGCGTCTTCCCAGACCACGCGGCGGATCCGCAGTTCGCGCCCCGTGAGGAGCTCCACGGCGCCCGCCTGCCCGCAGTCGGGACAGCGCAGTTCGGGGGGCATGCCGACGGCCCACTCCCCCGTGCAGGACGCACAGCGGGCGCGGGCCGTCACGGCGTGGGTGACGAGCTCGGCGCCTTCCAGCGGCGTCGCGGTGCAGGCGAGCTGGAAAGAGAAGGCCAGTGCGTCGGGGACGACGCCGGCGAGTTCCCCGATCTCGAGTTCCACGCGGCTCACCGAGCGCGCCGCTCCGGCCTGGGCCGCTTCCGCCACCTGGTCCACGACGGCCATGGCGATCGACATCTCGTGCATCGGACTCCGTCCTGCCGGGCCTCATTAGACCGGCGGGGCGGGTGCCCGGCGGACGGGCGCGCCGACGCACCGGGGACCCGTACGCCATTCGGGGGGCGGGGAGCCGGCGGTCACATCCGGCTGATGCGCAGGTAGCGCTTGAGGTCGGGGAGCATGGTGACCACCACGGCGCCGAACACGGCGGCCATGGTGAACGCGATGGCCTTCTTCACGGGGTCCTCCTCGGGAGCAGTTCCTGGACCATGCGGACGGCGTGGGGCACGGCGGCGGCCACGGGCGGGCTCAGGCCGATGCCCTCCTCGAGGGTGGCGGGTTCGCAGCCGACGACGAGGGTGCGCCGGGGCGGGGTGGCGCCGGTGCCCGCGCAGAGGGTGTCGAGGAGGGCGAGGACCGTGTCGGGGGACATGTCGTGTCCGTCGAGCACCGCGCCGCCCGGGTCGACGGGGCCGGTTCCGTCGGCCTCGATGAGGTGGAGGGTGCCGGGTGCGGAGCCGCGGGCGGTCGCGTCGACGAGGACGAGGGTGTCGTAGCCGTCGAGGAGCTGGTAGGCGAGGTGGACGCCGCGCACGCCGAAGTCGACGGCCTCCACTCCGTCGGGCAGCGGCTGGGCGGCGAGGGCGCGGACCGTCTCGACGCCGAAGCCGTCGTCGCCGAGGAAGACGTTGCCGATGCCGGCGACCAGGGTCCGGCCGTTCACTCGTCCTCCAGGGGGCTGACCTCGTCGGGCTGGAAGTACAGGAAGCGGCCCTGTTCGCGGCGGATGTCGGCGCCGGGGTCCCCGTCGACGGTGACGGCGAGGTGCACTCCGCCGTCGACGTCGTGGAGGACGGCTTCGACGCGTGCGGTGCGGCCCCGCAGGAACAGGTCCTGGGCGTCGGTGCGGCGCAGGCCCGGCCGCAGCAGGACGCGGCTGCCGGGGCCGACGGAGCGGCCTTCGACGGTGATCCGTTCCGGTGCGGGTGCGGCGGACGCCCCGTGGGCCGGGTCCCACCAGGGGGTGTCGGGGGTGAACACGTCCTCGGGGACCCCTGGGCGGTCGTCCGGCTCGGTGATCTCGCGCAGGGCGCGGACGGCGCCGTGCAGGCGTTCCAGTACCTCGGGGGGCATGGAGTCCGCGAGGTCGACGACGGCGGCGGCGCGCGGGTCGGTGCCGCGGGCCTCGCGTTTCTCCTGGTCGGTGAGGGCGGCGGTGCGCAGGGCGAGGATCTCGTCGATCTCCAGGGCGTCGTACATGGCGCCGGCGCTCTCGGGGGCGATCGCGGCGTGGTCCTCCAGGATGATCGGGGAGGACAGGACCACGTCGCCGCGGCCCTCCTCGCCCGCCAGGACGGGCCAGGTGTGGCGGTTGTCGCAGCCGCGGACGGCGGGCCGGGCCCATTCGGGCGGGTCGGTCATGGAGAGGAAGGAGCCGGCGCTGAGGCCCAGCAGGAGGTGGGCGGCGACGAGGGAGCGGGGCAGGGCACTGTCTCGGCCGGCGCCGGGCTCCGGGGTCCAGGCGGCGGTGTTCTCGACGACGGCGGTGAGTTTCAGCGCCCGGTAGGGCACGTCGAGTTCCTCGGCGCGCAGCCGGATCTCGGCGTCGATGCGCTCGGCGCTGCGGACCAGCCGGCCGTGTTCGCGGCCGTCGGCGCCGAGGACGGGTTCGGTCTCCTGGCGGGCGGGGCGGACCAGGGGCAGGGTCACCTCGCCCGCGGCGAGTTCGGCGACGGGCACGGTCAGCTCGGCCTGTTCCTCGGTTCCCTCGTCCCAGGGGACGAGGACCCGGTCGGGCAGGTGCAGTTCGGGCACGGCCGTGAACGAGCCGTCCCCGAGGGCCTGTTCGACGGTGCGCCGCCAGGCCCGCAGGAAGCGGAGTTCGAGGTGGAGGACGGCCTCGCCCCTGGGTTCCATCACCAGCTCGGTCCGCTGGAAGGAGTGTTCGCCGTGCGCGGGGCCCCAGGCGGGCGGCACGAGGACGCCGAACTGCCAGCGCATCCGGTTCTTGGCGGCGGAGGCCCGGTAGGGGTACAGCACGTACCCCTCGAAGAGGACGGCGTCGGCGAGCTGCCGGGCGGCCGCGAAGCGGGCGTCCGGCGGGGAGGTGGTGGTCACGGGGCGGTCCTCCCGGCCAGCCGGTCCAGGAGTGCGCCGGCCCGGAGGGGTTCCGGTCCGGCGTCGGGGGTCGCCGGGGTCGCGGCGGCGTCCAGGAGGGCCCGTACGGTCGACTCCCAGGAGGCGAGGGCGTGCCGGGAGCGGAAGGCGAGGAGCTCGTCCATGGTGTCGCGGGGCAGCCGCAGCCAGCCGCAGCCGGGGAAGTGCTGTTCGATCATCTCCCGCCACACGGACACGGGCATCCGGTACGAGGCCTCGCGGTCCCAGGGGACGGGTTCGACGCGGAAGCCGCCGGAGCCGGTGAAGGCCGTGCCGGAGAACAGCATGAGCAGCGGGACGTCGCCGTCCTCCAGGGCGTCGAAGTAGCGGGTGGCCGCGATGTCCATGTCGTAGGTGCAGGGCACGGGCACCTCGGTCTCGGTCTCCCCGGTGAAGCTCGGGACCATGACGGCGACCTGGGCGAACTGGACGGGCTGGAGGGTGGTGCCCCAGCGGGAGCGCTCGCCGAAGAGGTCCTGGAGCGCGGCGGCCTCGCCGGGTCCGTAGCCGCGGCGGGCCGGTTCGATGCGCAGCTGGCAGCGCAGGGCGAGGGCGTGGACGCGGGTGGCCGAGGGGGCGCTGACGCACAGCCGCAGCAGGAGGGTGGGGCCGGCCGCGTAGGGGTCGGCGCGCACCCCGGTGCAGGTGAAGGTGAGGTCGGTCATGGCCGCGGCTCCCCGGCCGGTGCCGTGGCGGGCCGGCTAGCGGGTACGGCGCGCCGTTCGACCTCGGTGAAGAAGGTGTCGAGGGCGGCGCGGGCTTCCGCGCCGCCGTCGAAGCCCTGCCACAGCAGTCTCATGCGGCCCACCAGTTCGTAGCAGATGTCGATGGGGACGAGGTAGCAGGCGGTGCGGCCGTGGGTGCGGCGCAGCAGCAGTGCCTCGACGTCGGGTTGGAGGAGGGCGGCGAGCGGTCCGGCGTCGAGGACGCGCTGCCAGGTGGCGGGGTCGAGTTCGCTCTCGGTGGCGCCGGCCGGGCTGGGGTAGAGGGCGACGAGCCGGTCGAGGGCGGCGTTGCGGAAGAAGAAGGCGACGCCGACGGGGATCTGGAGGAGGTCCCAGGCTTCGTCGTCCCAGCGGTGGCCGGGGTCGCTCAGGTAGCGGTCGGGGACGGTGCGGAAGCGGCCCGCGGCGGCGCCGGGGCGGTCGAAGAGGAGGGCGCAGGGGGCGCAGGCGCAGACCAGGGAGCGTTCGTCGGTCTCCACGAGGTGGCGGTGGCCGTCCCGGGTGACGGCCGTGCCGCACAGTTCGCAGGTCTCGGGGCGGGGGGTGCGGGGCCGGGTGAAGCGCCGGAGTCCTTGAGCGGGGGCGGGCGGCCGCCGGTCGGGGGTCACGGGACGCGCGCCGGGGCGGGCGGGCGGGTGGTGATCTGGAGCAGCGGGGGCGCCGGTGCGGCGGGTGCCAGTTCCACGGAGGTGACCTCGGGGGCGAAGGCGGCGACGACGTCCTCGATGCGGCGCAGGGTGTCGGCGGCGCTGCTGCCGCAGCCGCAGCCCGTGTCGGGGGCGGTGCGCAGCCGCAGGGTGCCGTCGGCCGCGTCGTAGCCGGCGAGTTCGGCTTCGGGGAGGGAGTCCAGGGCGCGGGCGATGCGGGTGTGGACGTCCTCGGGGTGGAGGTCGTGCAGGGTCAGCAGGCTCGCGGTGAGCTCGTCCTCCAGGAGCGCGGTCAGGGGGTCGGCGCCGGGTGCGAGGGCGGTGAGCCGCTCCACGATCCGGGCGAGGCCGGCGCCGTAGAACTCCATGAGGACGCGGACCAGTTCCTCGGCCGCCTCGTGGGTCTGCCGGTCGCCGGTGGCGGCGAGCCGGTCGAGGACCTCTTCGACGCGGCGGCCGGCCTGGAGGCCGTCGGCGGCGGCGGCGCTCATCCGCCGAGTCCGCTCAGGCCGGTGGGGACGTGCATGGACTTCACGGTCCTGCCGCCGCCGACGTACATGTGGACGCCGCAGGGCAGACAGGGGTCGAAACTGCGGACGGCGCGCATGATGTCGATGCCCTTGAAGTTCTCCGGGGGGTTCTCCTCGAAGATGGGGGTGTTCTGGACGGCGTCCTCGTACGGTCCGGGGGTGCCGTAGCTGTCGCGGACGCTGGCGTTCCAGGGGGTCGGCGGGTAGGGGTGGTAGTTGGCGATCTTCCCGTCGCGGATGACCATGTGGTGGGAGAGGACGCCGCGGACGGCCTCGGTGAAGCCGCAGCCGATGGACTCGTCCGGGACCTCGAACTTCTCCCAGGTCTGGCTGCGCCCGGCGCGGACCTCGGCGAGCCCCTTCTCGGCGCAGTGCAGGGCGATGCCGGCGGCGTACGCCTGGAAGTAGGTGCGGGCCCGGTTGCGTTCGAGGGCGTTGCTCCACTTGGGGATCCGCCACTCGAAGGTGGTCTCCGGCTTGGTCATGGTGCGCGGCAGGTTGATGACCACGCTGTGTCCGGTGGCCTTGACGTAGCCGACGTCGACCAGTCCGGACAGGGCGGTGGACCAGAGGCGGGCGATGGGGCCGCCGCCGGTGTCGAGGGCGAGGTGGTCCTTGCCGTCGAACCAGCGGGGGGACATCACCCAGCTGTACTTGTCGTCGAAGGCGCGCTTCTGGGGGGCGGGGATGGTGTGCTGGTTCCAGGGGTGGCGGGGGTCGACGGGGTTGCCGAGGGGGTCGTGGGTGACGAACTGCTCCTGGCCCTCCCAGTCGTCGTAGTAGGAGCTGCCGAGGAGGATGCGGATGCCGAGGTTGATCTGCGTGAGGTCGTTGGTGACCAGTTTGCCGTCGACGACCACGCCCGGGGTGACGAACATCTTCCGTCCCCAGTCGGTCATGTTGGCGTAGGTGAAGTCGCAGTGCTCGGGGTCGTTGAGGGCGCCCCAGCAGCCGAGGAGGACCCGGCGGCGGCCGACCTCCTCGTAGCCGGGCAGGGCCTCGTAGAAGAAGTCGAAGAGGTCGTCGTGGAGGGGGACGACCCGCTTCATGAACTCGACGTACCGCATGAGGCGGCTCATGTAGTCCGTGAAGAGCTGGACGGAGGCGACGGTGCCGACGCCGCCCGGGTAGAGGGTGGAGGGGTGTACGTGGCGCCCCTCCATCAGGCAGAACATCTCGCGTGTGTAGCGGCTGACCTGGAGGGCCTCGCGGTAGAACTCGCCCTCGATGGGGTTGAGGGAGCGCATGATGTCGGCGATGGTGCGGTAGCCGTGCTCGGCGGCGTGCGGGGCCTCGGTGCGTTCGGCGAGTTCGAGGACGCCCGGGTTGGTCTCGCGGACCATCTTCTCGCAGTAGTCGACCCCGACCAGGTTCTCCTGGAAGATGTTGTGGTCGAACATGTACTCGGCCGATTCGCCGAGGTTGATGATCCACTCGCCGAGGTGGGGCGGCTTCACGCCGTAGGCCATGTTCTGCGCGTACACCGAGCAGGTGGCGTGGTTGTCGCCGCAGATCCCGCAGATGCGGCTGGTGATGAAGTGCGCGTCGCGGGGGTCCTTGCCGCGCATGAAGACGCTGTAGCCGCGGAAGACCGACGAGGTGCTGTAGCACTCCGCGACCCGCTTCTGCTTGAAGTCGATCTTCGTGTGGATGCCGAGGCTGCCCACGATCCGGGTGATCGGGTCCCAGGCCATCTCGACCAGCCCGCTGCCGTCGCCGGCCGCCTTCGTCTTCGGTGTCATCGTGTCTGCCGTGGCCCTTCTGGTGAACGGGAGCGGGGTGTGCTGTGCGGAGGGGCGGAGGGGAGCGGGCGGGCGGGGCCCGTCACCAGGGCGGGCGGTAGCCGGTGGTGAGCCGGCGGCCCTTCTGGCGCCACTTGGGCTCCTTGTCCACGGTGTGGGTGGTGACCGCCCGGAGCTTGCGGATCACGGCTCCGTAGGCTCCGCTCGCCTTGGTGGACAGGGTCGCGCCGGGCGGCTGGTCCATGAACGGCATGAACTTGTCGGGGAAGCCGGGCATGGTGCAGGCGATGCAGATGCCGCCGACGTTCGGGCAGCCGCCGATGCCGTTCATCCAGCCGCGCTTGGGGACGTTGCACTTGACGACCGGACCCCAGCAGCCGAGTTTGACCAGGCACTTGGGCGAGTCGTAGGTATGGGCGAAGTCGCCCTGCTCGTAGTAGCCGGCCCGGTCGCAGCCCTCGTGGACGGTGGCGCCGAACAGCCAGGTCGGGCGCAGCTTGTCGTCCAGCGGGATCATCGGGGCGGATCCGGCCGCCTGGTAGAGGAGGTAGGTGAGGGTCTCGGAGAAGTTGTCCGGCTGGATGGGGCAGCCCGGGACGCACACGATCGGGATGCCGGCCTTGGACTTCCAGTCCCAGCCCAGGTAGTCGGGGACGCCCATGGCGCCGGTGGGGTTGCCCTCCATCGCGTGGATGCCGCCGTAGGTGGCGCAGGTGCCGATGGCGACGACGGCGAGGGCCTTGGGGGCGAGGCGGTCGATCCATTCGCTGGTGGTGATGGGCTGGCCGGTCGCCGGGTCGTCCCCGAACCCGCACCAGTAGCCCTCGGGCTTGATCTTCTCGTTGGGGATCGAGCCCTCGACGACCAGGACGAAGGGGTCGATCTCCCCGCGCTCGCCCTTGAAGAACCATTCGATGAAGGTGTCGGCGCCGCCGACCGGTCCGCATTCGAAGTCGATCAGCGGCCAGTGCACGGCGATCTTCGGCAGGCCGGGGAGCACTCCCGTGACGATCTCCTCGATGCTGGGCTGCATCGCGGCGGTCAGGGACACCGAGTCGCCGTCGCAGCTGAGTCCGGCGTTGATCCAGAGGATGTGGATCGGGGGGTCCTCTACCGCGCTGGGCGTTGCTGCATCCATGGGGGTGCTCCTTGGGGAGGGATGCGGGAGGGATGGGCGCGGGGCCTGGGGATCTGCCCCACCCTTCTTGCTAGCAGGGCCGGGGCCCGGCCGCCCTGTCGGAGGGGGCCGGTCCAGTGACGGGGGGCCGGCGCGAGGGCAGGGGCGCGGTGTGCCGGCCGGGTACGGGGCGGGCCAGGTGCGGCGGGGTCCGGTCGGCGGGTTCCTTGCGCACGAAGGCCCGGCGCAGCGCGTGGTAGGGCGCCGCCGGGTCGTGGAAGGTCTCCCGCATGCGGGCCAGCTCCGCCTCCCGGTAGGCGGCGAGCGGAGTGGCGGCCTCGTCGCGGTCGCGGCGGGCCTTCTTGCGGGCGATGGCGGACTGGGTGGCGGGCGAGGCCGCGAGGCGGACGGCGAGGCGGGCGGTCTCGTCGGCGAAGTCCTGCGGGCAGCAGTCGACGGTCCGGTCGGTCAGGCCGAGCCGGCGGGCGGCGGCGGCGCTGAGCGGCAGGGCGTCGGCCATCAGCCGTTCGGCCACGCCGGTGCCGGTGCGGCGGGGCAGGGTGTAGGTCCAGTACTCGGATCCGTACAGCCCCATGAGCCGGTAGTGCGGGTTCAGGACGGCGCCGGAGCGGCACCAGACCTCGTCGGCGGCGAGGGCGAGCATGGCCCCGCCGGCGGCCGCGTTGCCGCCGACGGCGGCGACGACGAGCCGGTCGGTGGTGGTCAGGACCGCCTCGACCAGGTCGTCCATGGCGGTGATGTTGGCCCAGGACTCGGCGGCGGGGTCGGCGGCCGCCTCGATGACGCCGAGGTGGATGCCGTTGGAGAAGAAGTCGCGGGTGCCGCCGAGGACGAGGACGGAGGTGGGGCGGGAGCGGGCCTCGCGGTAGGCGGTGAGCAGGCGGCGGCAGTGGCCGGTGCTCATGGCGCCGCCGGGGAAGGAGAAGGTGAGGAAGCCGGCCCCGCCCTGTTCCCGGTAACAGATGTCGGTCCAGTTGCGGGGGCCGGCCGGGGCTCGGTCGAGGGGGGCGGGGACCTCGGGGAGGGCGGGCAGCCGGTCGCCGAGGGCGAGGACGGCGGGGAGTTTGACGGGGGCGGGCTCGCCGGGGGCGCGTCGGGCGCGCAGTTCGGGGATCCAGACGGCGCCGTCGCGGGTGGCCCGGCAGATCGCTCCGGCGCGGGTGGCGAGGAGCTGTCCGGGGCGGCCGCGGAGGGTGTCCTCGGGGTGGCCGCCGTGCAGGAACCACTGGCCGCCGAGGAGTTCGTCGAGCACGCCGGGCCGGGAGTCGGCGGCGCGCAGGGCGCGTACGACGGTGTCGGTGGTGTCGTGGTCCCAGTCGATCCGGCGGTGCGGCTGGCTCAGGTAGGGGCGGGCGGTGGCGGGGCCCTGCGGGTCCGGGACGTGGCTGCCGGAGGCGAACCGCTCGACGGCGAGCAGGACGGCGGCGAGGGCCGCGTCGGAGACCTCGCCCCGGTAGGCGTCGCTCTTGCCGACGGGCGGGAGCGCGCAGTCCGCGGTCGCCCAGACGTCGCCGGCGTCCATCTCCTCGTCGGCCTGGAGGACGGTGACGCCCCAGCGGGTCCGGTCCTCGGTGACGGCCCAGTCCAGGGAGGAGGGTCCGCGGTCGCCGACGGGTCCGGGGTGGACGATCAGGCAGGTGTACGCGGACCAGACCTCGCGCGGGACGGCGGTCTTGAGCATCGGCGCGAGGACGAGGTCGGGATGGTGGCGGCGGACGGTCTCGGCGAGGTCCGTGCCGGGCAGGGCGAGTTCGAACGCCACGCTGTGGCCGTGGTCCCGCAGTTCGGCGTGGACCCGTTGGGTGAGGCTGTTGAAGGCGCTCGCGAGGAGCAGGACGTGCACGTGATCTCCCAGGCGTCCGGAACCCCGCGATCGGCGGGCGGTGCGGGTACGGCCGCTGGCGATCGTGGGCCCGCGCCCCGTGTCGCGGGCCTAAGCCCGGCAGGGGTGTCACCCGGAAGGGGGGCCCGGGGCCCGCCACCTGGTGGATCGGCGGTCCCGGTCAGCGGTCGCCGCTCTCGCGGTCCGGGCGGGGGCTGTGGGGGGACCGGTGGGGGCGGGCCTGTTCCTCGCGGCCGATGCCGGGGCGCTGCCGCTTCGCGGTGTGGCCGCCGGCCCCGTCGTCGGGGGCGGTGTCCGCCGCGCGCCCGGCGGTGTCCCCCGCCCGCGCGGTGTCGCGGTCGTCGCTCCCGTCCGGCGTTCGTGCGGGCGGGGTCCGTGACCAGCGGTGCTGCCTGTGCTCGTTCATGTCGTGCTCCTCGTCTTCCGGTTCTCCTCCGGCACCGGGGTCTCCTCGGCGGTGTAGCGGATGCGGGCCCACAGGGGCAGCGCGTACCAGCAGAGCAGGTACCAGGCGACCACGGCGGAAACCAGCCAGGGCACGAGGGCGTGGGGTGCCGCGACCCGCAGTACGAGGAAGAGGGCGGAGGTGCAGGTGGCCAGCAGCAGGAGGATGCCGGCGAAGATCAGGCGCGAGGCCCAGAGCACGGCCTCCGGCTTGATGCGGCGCCCCGAGACGATCCGGTGGAAGGAGACGGGGCCGATGAGCGCGCCGGTGGCCAGGGCGCCGAGGACGACGGTGGCGGTGTAGACCGCCTTGTCGGTTCCGGCCAGTCCCTGGAAGTGCGGGGTGAAGGCGACCGTGAGCAGGAACCCGAAGAGGATCTGCACCCCGGTCTGGGCGACGCGGATCTCCTGGATCAGCTCCTGCCACTGCCGGTCCGCCCGCTCGTCCGCGGTCTCGTCGCGCCCCTGGGGCCTCTCTCGCGGCATACGGCCTCCTCCGTCCACCCCGGCGCCTGCCCGGCGGACGCGCCGGCCAACCCTCCCCGGGCCGAACCCCCGGAATTTGCTATTCCGCCCCTATGCCCTACCGGCTGGTAAGTGCGGAACGTCGACCGTTCCTGCACATTCTTTTTCTCCGCCCTTTACCGGTCCTAGGGGTTCCGATCATGTGATCGGGGTCACAGGACCATTTCCTGGACAGCCCGGCGTAGATCAAGTTTCGATATGGCCTGCGCGGCCGACGATCTCGGTCCGCGGCCACCGGGAATTTCCCGAATCCTGTCGTCGGCAACGGCGCTTGACGAGGAGTGGGGGGCGTGTCAGTGATCCTGGCGTGCGCAAGAGGAAGAATCACGACGTCCGTTCTCGGCGACGCGGACCGCGGTGCGGCAGGCCGATGCTGAGCCGACTGCTCCCGCCCGCCGGCCCGGCACGCGTCCTCACCGGCATCACCCTG
Organism: Streptomyces sp. NPDC044002; assembly: GCF_056434525.1. Classification (NCBI taxonomy): domain Bacteria; kingdom Bacillati; phylum Actinomycetota; class Actinomycetes; order Kitasatosporales; family Streptomycetaceae; genus Streptomyces; species Streptomyces sp. NPDC044002. Next base: position 44,546 of record NZ_JBWKEZ010000041.1, on the reverse strand, counting down.
GTGCACACCCTCGGGCAGGGCCTGTGGATGGCGCTGAACGCCATCTTCGCGACGGCCGTGCTCGGACTGTCGCCCGGCCGGTTCGCCCTCGGAGTCGGCGTCGCCGCCGGCATCGCCCTCCTGGTCAGCACCCCGGCCGGACACCTGGCCGACCGCATCGGCCCGCGCTCCGTGCAGATCTGCTCCTTCATCGCCCTCGGGCCGCTGACGGCGGCCCTGCTCGCGGTGCAGGGCTTCACCTCGTACCTGCTGGTGGTGAGCGCGCAGGCGGTCGCCTACAGCGCCAGCCGCAGCGCCCGCATGGCCATGGTCGCCGGACTGGTGCCGCCGCAGGACCGGGTCACGGTCCGCGCCTACCTGCGGGCCACGAGCAACGTCAGCGTCTCGGTGGGCGCCGCCCTCGCCGGGCTGCTGCTCGCCGCCGACTCGGTCTGGGCGTACAAGGCGGCCGTGGTCTTCAACGCCTCCACCTACCTGGCCACGGGGCTGCTCACCCTGCTGCTGCCCGCGGTGGCCGCGCAGCCGGCCCGGCCCGGGCCGGCCCTGACCGTCCTGCGCGACCGCCCCTACCTGGCGTTCGTGGTGCTGGACGGCCTGCTGTCCATGCACAACCTGCTGCTCGACGTCGTGCTGCCGCTGTGGGTGCTGCACCGTACGAACGCGCCGCGCTGGATGATCGCCGCGATCCTGCTGACCAACACGGTGGCCGTGGTCCTGCTCCAGGTGAGGGCCGCACGGGGGACCGACGAGCCGGGCGCGGCGGCCCGCGCCTCGCGGTCCGGGGCGCTGTGCCTGGCGGTCGCCTGCGTGGTCTTCTCCTTCAGCGGCGGGGTCTCCGCGACGCTCGCCGGAGTGCTGCTGCTCCTCGGCGCCCTGGCCCACGTCCTGGGCGAGATCCGGCAGTCGGCGGGCAGCTGGGGGATGTCGTTCGCGCTGGCCCCGGAGCACGCCCAGGGCCAGTACCAGGGCACGTACGCCATGGGATCGGACCTGGGCAAGATGATCGCCCCGGCGCTGCTGACCTGGCTCGCCGTCGACCACGGCGGTCCCGGCTGGCTGGCCATGGCCCTGGGGTTCGCGCTGGCCGGAGCCGCCATGCCGGGCATCGCCGACCGGGCGTTGCGGGGCCGCAAGGACGCCCCGGACGCCGTCGCGGCGTGACGGGGACGCACCCGGGGCCCGCTTTCCGTCCGAATTCTCCACCATTCATTTCCCTGTTCCAGTTCCGGAGTTTTTCCGTGCCGTCGCACCCTTTCCGCATTCCGGGCCGGTGATGTCGCGCCGATTGTGAATGCCCCGCCGCGATGAAATTCGATTGTGCGGGGTCCGTAGATGTGCGCCGTGTGTGTATTCGGCATGTCCGCCGCACGGCAGGTGAACGAAATGCAGACGAGGGGACCATCACTGTGGGCGACATTTCCGCCGACTCACCGCAGGCCCTGCAACTGCCCGTGCGGAACGCCGGGCACGGCGCCCCGGACGGCGCGGGCAGCGGGACGCACTCCTGGGCCGGCGCGGTGCCACCGGGCGGGCGGGCCGCCGGGGCCGGGGCCGCCGACCTGTGGAACGCCGCGTTCGCCGTGCTCCTGCACCGCTACAGCGGTCAGGACGACATCGTGCTGGCCCGGGCGGGCGGCGCGCACGGCGCTCCGGTCGCCGTCCGCTCCGTCCTTGCGCCGGAGCAGACCCTTCCCGCCCACGCGCTGGAACTCGCCGCCGCCCACCGGGAGGCGGTACGGGACTCCGTGCCCGGCGCCGCGGCCGACCTGGGCGGCGGGCTGCGGGCGGGCTTCCTGGAGTCGGACGGCACCGCCCCGGCGCCGGAGGGCTTCGCGCTCCTGCTGGAGGCGCGGCCCGCGCCGGACGGCCCGCTGTTCACCCTGCACTACGACCGGGCCCTGTTCCCCGGGACGCTGATCGCGCGGATGGCCGCCAACCTGGACACCCTGCTGGCGGACGCGGCCGCCCGCCCCGGAGCTCCCGCGGCCGGGCTGGACCTGCTGTCCCCGCAGGAGCACCGCCTGCTGCGCGGGTTCAACGACACGGCCCGCCCCTACGACCGCGACACCCCGCTGCACGCCCTCGTGGAGGCCCAGGCCGCCCGCACCCCCGACGCCCCCGCCGTCGAATGGCGGGGCAGCGTGCTCACCTACCGCGCGCTCGACGCCCTCGCCAACCGGCTGGCGCGGGCCCTGGCCTCCCACGGGATCGCCCCGGGCTCGCGGATCGGCCTCTCCCTGGGCCGCACGCACCACGCCGTCGCCCTGCTGCTCGCCGTGCACAAGGCGGGCTGCGCCTACGTACCGCTCGACCCCGCCTATCCCGCGGACCGGCTGGCCGCCATCGCCGGCACCGCCGGCCTGGCCGCCGTCGTCCACGACGGCGACGAGGCCCCGGCGTGGCTCGGCGACGGGCCCGTACGGGCGCTGCCCCGACGGGAGCTGTGGGAGAAGGCGGAGACCGAGGCCGAGCGCTCCCCGGCCGTCACCGTCGGCCCCGGGGACACCACGCACCTGATCCACACCTCCGGCTCCACCGGTCTGCCCAAGGGCGTGGTGATCAGCCACCGCAACGTGGTCGCGCTCCTCGCCTGGGCCGAGGAGACGTACGGGGACGAGGACCTGCGGCGGGTGCTGTTCTCCACCTCGCTCAACTTCGACCTGTCGGTGTACGAGCTGTGGGCCCCGCTCACCCGGGGCGGCTGCGTCGTCGTCGTGGACAACGTCCTCGCTCTCACCGAGGACGAGGGGCTGCGGCCCACCCTGGTCAACACCGTGCCCAGCGCCCTGAACGTACTGCTCCAGCGCGGCGCGGTGCCCTCCTGCACCCGCGTCCTGAACGTGGCCGGCGAGCCGCTGTCCCGGGAACTGGTGAACGAGGCCTTCGCGTCCACCGGCGTCGAGCGGCTCTACAACCTGTACGGGCCCTCCGAGGACACCACCTACTCCACCTGGAAGTGCTTCACCGGCCCCACCGACGGCGCGCCCACGATCGGCGTGCCCGTGCACAACACCACAGCCCACCTCCTGGACCCGCTCGGCCGGCCCGTGCCGCTGGGCGCCACCGGCGAACTCCACCTGGGCGGCGACGGCCTGGCCGCCGGCTACATCAACGACCCCGAGCGCACCGCGGCCTCGTTCACCGCCGCGCCCGCCCACCTCGGCGAGGTGCCGGGCGGGCGGCTGTACCGGACCGGCGACCTGGCCCGGTGGACGGAGGACGGCGAGCTCTGCTTCCTGGGCCGCCGGGACAACCAGGTGAAGGTGCGCGGCTTCCGGATCGAACTCGGCGAGCTGGAGGCGGCGCTGCACGGGGTCGTGGGCCTGAAGGACGTCGCGGCCCTGGCCGTGCGCACCGACGGGGACACCCGGCTGGTCTGCTACGTGGGCCTGGAGGGCGAGGACGTGAGCGTCGAGGCCATGGGCGCCCATCTGCGGGCCAAGCTGCCGCACTACATGCAGCCCGCGCGGATCGTCGTCGAGGAGCGGCTGCCGCGGCTGCCCAACGGCAAGGTCGACCGCAAGGCCCTGGCCGCCCGGGACGTCGACTGGGGGCGGCAGTCCGGTGACGGCACCGACGGCGAGGTCTTCGACGACCCCGACGAGGCCGAGGTGGCGGGGATCTGGTCCGAGCTGCTCGGCCTGTCCCGGGTCTCCCCCGGCGTGGACTTCTTCTCCGTGGGCGGCCACTCGCTGCTCGCCACCCTGCTGGCGGCACGCCTGTCCGACGCGGCCGGCCGGCCCGTCCGGGTGGCGGAGATCTACCGCCACCGCACCCTCGCCGAGCAGGCCGGACTGCTGCGCCGCACCCGCGGGGAGGCGGCGGCCGCCGGGGCGTCGGCGGGGCCGGCGGAGCGGCGGCGCGCCGTCGCCGACACGCTGCGCGAGTCCGCGCGCGGCCACGGCGTACCGGGAGCCGGCGCGGCCGTGTTCCTGGACGGGGAGCTGGAGCTGACCTACCACGGCGTCACCGACACCGCCTCCGGCGCCGCGTACGGGCCCGCGACCCGCCAGCGCGTCACCTGTGTCACCAAGCCGATGCTGGCCTTCGTCGCGCTGCGCCTGGTCGACCGGGGCCTGCTGGGGCTGGACCAGCCGCTGGACGAGCTGCTGCCGCAGGCGTTCCGGCGCCGCGACGGGGGCACCGTCAAGGTGACGCTGCGCCACCTCCTGTCGCACACCAGCGGGGTCGACGACTCGTACGAGGTGTGGCACGACACCGGCCTGCCCGACCTCGGCTCCTACATCGCCACCCTGCCCGGCTACGGCCAGCTGTTCGAGCCGGGCGAGGTGTTCGCGTACTCGGCGGTGGGCACCTCGATCGTCGCCGCGCTGATCGAGAAGCTCCTCGGCGTCCCCTGGCGCCGCGCGGTGAACGAGCTGCTGCTGGCCCCGCTCGGCATCCGGGAGGTTCCCGAGACCCTCACCGAGGGCGGCCACTACGGGGGGACGGTCTCGGCCGGATACGTGTGGACCGAGCGGGTCGAGGGCTACGTGCGCCACGACCCGCCGCCGCAGACCATCGCCGACGACGCGGCCGGCTCGTTCTCCGTCTGCCTCACCCTGGAGGAGCTGGCCAGGATCGCGATGCTGGCCGTCGACGACGGGGTCGCCCCCGGCGGCGAGCGCCTGCTCTCCGCCGGGCTGGCGCGCGAGATGCGCACGCCCCAGATCCCCGTCCCCGGCCACCACTTCATGCACGCCTGGGGCCTGGGCTGGCTGATGTTCGGGCCGTCCGCCTTCGGCTTCAACTCCAACGGCAGCGGCCACCACAACTTCATCCAGATCTTCCCCGAGCAGCGCTCGTTCCTGCTGCTGCTCGCCAACGCCTACCCGGCCTTCGGGCTCTACGAGGACCTGCTGCGGTCCCTCACCGGCGAGGGGCTCATCCGCACCGGCCGCCCGTTCGAGATGGAACTCGACGACTGCGCCGGCCTGTACGCCTCCGACGGCTACCGGCTGGAGGTGCTGCGCGGCACGGAGCACCTGCGCTACGCGTACTCCGAGCGGCAGCCGGACGGCGCGTGGCTGTGCCTGGACGAGGGCGACCTGGTGCTGTCCGGCGCCGGCGGCTTCAGCTCGATGTCCGAGAAGAACATCCTCGCCGGTTCGATCTCCTTCATCCCCACCCCCGGTACCGCCGTCCCGGGATTCGTCCGCATCGGCCAGCGCTTCGCGAGGAAGACACGATGACCGACCCACTGCACCCCCCGCACCCCCCGCACCCTTCCGCATCCGAGGCCCGGCACGTGGTCTTCGTGACCTGGAAGGCGGGCAACGCCCCCGCGTTCGAGGCCGCCAAGCGGCTCGGGCACCACGTGACGCTCATCCGCTCGCTGCTCATGGAGCAGGCGCAGAACATCGACTTCGACGCCTCCCCGTACGCGCGTTTCGTCGACCGGGTCCACGTCCTGAAGGACGCCACCGACCCCGCGGCGCTGCGCTCGTGCGTGCTGGAGGTCCACCGGGAGCGGCCGGTCGACGGCTTCGTCGCCACCGTCGACGCGCTGGTGGTCCCCGTCGCGCGGATCGCCGAGGAGATCGGGGTGCCGTTCACCGACGCCACCGCGGCCGAGACGGCCAAGCAGAAGGACCGCTGCCGTCAGGTGCTGGCGGCGGCCGGGGTGGACACCACCCGGTACGCGGTCGTCGCCGGCTTCGAGGAGGCCGCGGCCTTCGCGGCGGCCGGCGGGTACCCGGTCGTCGTCAAGCCGGCCCGGGGCTCCGGGAGCGAGGGCGCCCACGTCGTCGCGGACGAGGAGCAGCTGGCCGGTGTCCTCGCCGGGGCTCCGGAGGGCGCGTACGCGGCGGGCATCCTCGTCGAGGAGTACCTGAGCGGGCGGTTCGTCTCCGCGGAGATCGGCCTGGTGCATGGGCGGTTCCTGCGGCTGGCGGTCAGCGAGCGCTCCACCTGGCACCGGCACGAGGCCCTGGAGACCGGTACGACGATCCCGGCGGGTGTCTCCGCCGAGGAGCACGACCGGGTGATGCGGTTCGCGGAGGAGGTCGTCGGCGCGGTCGGCCTGCGGCTCGGCGTCTTCCACGTGGAGGTGATGCTGGGCGCGGACGGCACGCCCCGGCTGATCGAGCTCAACCCCCGCATCATGGGCTCCTGCCTGCCGAACCTGTTCCGTCTCGCCGGCGGCGGGGACATCTTCGAGCTGCTCGTCCGGATCCACCTGAACGAGGCGGTGGAGCGCGGCCCGACGTCCTTCGACGGGTACGCCACCGTCCGCTGGTTCGGTGCCGCCGACCCGGTGGCCACCCCGGAGCGGGTGCCGGACCTGGACTGGGCCGCCGAGCGGTACGGCGACAGCGTGCACTCGTTCACGGTCCGCTTCCCCGAGGGGGACACCCTGCTGCCCTGCCGGGGCAACCTCGGGAACTTCGGCGAGGTCCAGGTCGTGCACCCCGACAGGGCGACGTCGATACGCATCGCGCAGGACATCGTCGCCGGCACCGCCGAGCGGCTCGGTTTCGAGGTGACGAGGTGAGGACGACGACCACGACCGCCTTCTTCGAGCAGACCCGCCGGCAGCTCGCCCGGCTGGGCCTGCCGGACGGGGACCCCCAGCTCACGCCAGACTCGGACGCCGTCTTCGCCGACGGCGGGCACTTCCGCATCGAGGTGCCGACGGTGAACTCGGTGGAGGCCGCCGAGCGGCTGCTGCGCGAGAGCCGGCGAAGGGGCTTCACGATCAACCGGATCACCGAGACCCGGGGCATGTACCGGCACACGGCCCGCGAGATCGGCGAGTACGTGGCGCTCGGCGAGGAGTTCGGCGCCGAGGTCCTGATGTCGGTCGGCCCCCGCGCCGTCAACGACATCGGGGCCGGTGCGCAGACACCCGAGGGGGCCCGGATCGGCTACCGGCTGCGCGGGCAGGAGCAGATCGTGCGCGCCGTCGAGGACGTCAAGCGCGGGATCGGCCTGGGCGTGCGCGGGTTCGTCGTCTACGACGAGGGCCTGCTGTGGGTGCTGGGGCGGCTGCGCACCGCCGGCGAGCTGCCGGCCGGGATCCACCTGAAGGTGTCCGCGCACTGCGGGCAGGGCAATCCGGCGTCGGCGCAGATGCTGGAGATGCTCGGCGCGAACAGCTTCAACCCGGTGCGGGACCTGACGCTGCCGATGATCGCGGCGCTGCGCCAGGCGGTGACGGTCCCGCTGGACCTGCACGTGGACAACCCGCGGAGCTCGGGCGGGTTCATCCGCACCTACGAGGCCCCCGACATCGTCCGGGTGGCGGCGCCGGTCTACCTCAAGACGGGCAACAGCGCCCTGGACGGGCACGGCGTCAGCCCGTCGCCCGCTCAGCTGGACGACATCCTGCGGCAGGTCGAGCTGGTCACCGAGTTCGTCGGCCGGCACCACCCCGGGGCCCGGCAGAGCCGTGCCGGCTGCGCCGCCCGCTCCCTCGAAGCCGCCGGGAGCGTCCCCGCCCCCGGCCGCCGGACGGAGGTGTGAGCCATGTGCCGCATCCACGGCTGCTTCGGCGGGGAGCCCGCCGGGCGGGAGGTGCTCGACGCCGTCGCGGCGGCGATGTTCGAGGGGGGGCCGGACGCGCAGACCGTCCGGCGCGGTGACGGCTGGGCGCTCGGCAACAACCGGCTCGCCATCCAGGGCATCGCCTCCGGCGACCAGCCCTTCGTACGCGGCGCGCTGTGCTGCGTGTTCAACGGCGAGATCTACAACCACCGGCAGCTGCGCGCCGAGCTGGCCGCGCACGGCTACTCCTTCGAGGGCGACTGCGACGGCGACGTGCTGCTGCCGCTGTACGAGCTGTACGGCGACGCCTTCACCAGCCGGCTGGAGGGCATGTTCGCCATCGCGGTGGTCGACGAGCGGGAGAAGCCCTGCCTGAAGCTCTTCACCGACCACGCGGGCATGAAGTCGCTGTACTACTACGTCTCCGCCGACGGCCGCCGGCTGTGCTTCGCCTCCGAGCTGCGGGCGCTGGCCCGTTTCCCGGACTTCCCCGACGAGCTGGACCCGCTCGCGGTCGACCGCTACCTCGGCGGGAAGGCGGTGTGGGGCCCGGGCACCGTGTACAGCCGGGTCCGCACCCTGGAGCCCGGTTCGGTGCTGCGCTTCGCGGACGGCCGCGAGACCCTCACCCGCACGGCCCTGGAGCCCGCCGAGGTCGACTGGCCCGGCGGCGAGCCGACCGTGGAGGCGGCTGCGGAGCTGCTGGACGGGCTGCTGCGCACCGAGATGGGCCGCATGCTCGACGCGGACGTCCCGGTCTGCGTGATCACCAGCGGCGGGCTCGACTCCAGCTACACCACCGCCCTCGCCGCCCACCTGGTGTCCGACGTGGCCTCGTTCAACATCGCCTACCGGGGCGACTGGCCGGCCGACGAGCGCCACTGGGCGGCCGAGGTGGCCCGCCACTGCGGCACCGAGCACCACCAGGTGCTCCTGGACCCGGCGGGCTTCCCGGAGCTGGTCGAGCGGTTCACCCGCCACCTCGACCAGCCGAACAACGCCCCGCACAGCCTGAGCACCTTCGCCCTGTTCGAGGCGGTGCACGAGGCCGGCTTCAAGGTGGCCCTGACGGGTGACGGTGCGGACGAGCTGTTCGCCGGGTACGCGCGGTTCACCAAGGCGGACCGGGACGGCGACGCCGCCTGGCACCGGGCCTACCAGGACACGATGGCCGTCGCCGGCCCGGCGGCGCTCGGCCGGCTGTACACGCCCGGCCACCTGGAGCGCGTACGGGCGGCCGGGGGCCACTTCGGGGACCTCAGCGGCGACGAGCTGGCGCGCCGGGTGCGCTCCGGCCCGCACGGCAGGCTGGAGACGCTGCTGCGCTACGACCAGGCGGAGCGGTTCCCCTACTACATCCTGCGCCGCGTGGACCACCTGAGCATGGCCCACTCGGTGGAGGCCCGGATCCCGTTCCTCCAGCCGTCGGTGGTGCGCCTGGCGCACGCGCTGCCCGCCGCCGTGAAGGTGGCCGGCGACACGGTGAAGGCGCCGGTGGCGCTGGCGGCCCGGCCCTGGGTGCCGCGCGGCGTCGTCGAGCGGCCCAAGCAGCCGTTCACCCTGCCGGTGGCGGCGATGATCCGGCCGGGCGAGGCCCTGTACGACATGGTCGGCGACGTCCTCCTCGGCCCCGGCGCCCGCTGCCTGGACTACGTCCGCCGGGACGCCGTCCGCGAACTCTTCCGCTCCCAGACCGAGAGCCCGGGGGCGCACGCCGCCGAACTGCTCTGGTCGCTCCTGGTCCTGGAGACCTGGCTCTCCTCCCGCGGCCTGACCCCCGCGCCCCTCTAGGCCCCTCCACCCGAGAAACGAGACAGGACATGACCGACACGCCCGGGTCGCGCCCCGCGATCACCTCGCTCCTGGCCGGCGTCACCAAGGCCGACATCCGCCGCGACCCGTTCCCGCACGTCGTGATCAGCGACGCCCTGCCCCAGGAGCTGTACGACGCCCTGGCGAAGTCGATGCCGACCGCGGAGTACATCGGCGAGCGGATCGGGAAGCCGATCACCTCGAACGAGCGCTACAACTACATGTCGGAGATGATCCTCGCCGACGACACGATGGCGCAGGTGTGGAAGGACTTCGTCTCGTACCACACCTCCCCGGCCTTCTACGAGGAGTTCCTCGACCTCTTCCAGGAGGACCTGCTCGCCAACCTCCCCGAGGCCGAGGAGCTGGTGGGCCCGCTGCGCGAGCTGCGCGTGGGCCGCCGCAACCGGGACGCCTTCGAGACGCACGACATCCTGATGGACTGCACGGCCGTCATCAATTCGGCGGTCACCGGCCGCCCCTCGGCCTACCGCGGACCGCACGTGGACAAGCCGCACAAGCTCTTCGGGGGCCTGTTCTACATGCGCCTGCCCGAGGACGACGCGACCGGCGGCGACCTCGTGCTGTACAAGTACCGGCCGGGCGCGCACAAGTTCCACACCAGCGCCTCCGAGTACGGTGACAACCGCTTCGACATCGACCCGCAGTACGTCGAGGAGGTCACGACCGTCCCCTACCGGAGCAACACCCTGGTGCTGTACCCGATCAACCCGCTGGCCCTGCACGGGGTGTCGGTGCGCAGCCTGACCGAGCACCAGCGGCGTTTCATCGCCCTCGTCGGGGACCTGCCGCGGCAGCTCTTCGACCTCGCGCTCTGAGGAGGAGGCTGCTGTGATCCCCTTCGACCAGCGCACCGGGAAGATCTGGTACGACGGCTCCCTCGTGGACTGGGGCGAGGCCCGGCTCCACGTGCTCAGCCACGGACTGCACTACGCCTCCAGCATCTTCGAGGGCATCCGCGTCTACGGCGGCGAGGCCTTCATGCTCAGGGAGCACATCGCGCGGCTCGGCGCCTCGGCCCGGATCCTGGACTTCGAGCTGGAGCACTCCGAGGAGGTGCTGTACGAGGCCACCCGCGCGGTGGTCGCCGAGGCGGGCATCACCGAGGGCTACGTCCGCATGAACGCCTGGCGGGGCTCGGAGATCATCCAGACCGCGGCGCTGAAGACGTCGGTGCACACCTCGGTGGCCGCGTGGGAGCTGCCGGCGGGCTACTACGCGGCGGAGGACGCCGTGGACCAGGGGATCTCCCTGGTCACGGGCCGCTACCGCAGGCCCTCGCCGGAGTACGCGCCGGTCAAGAGCAAGGCCGCCGGCAACTACATGATCGGCACGGTCAGCAAGAACGAGGCGCTGCGGGCGGGCTTCGACGACGCCCTGCTCCTCGACGACCGCGGGAACTTCGTCGAGGCGACCGGTGCGCACCTGTTCTTCACCAAGGACGGGGCGCTGTACACCCCGACGACCCGCTGCACCATCGACGGGATCACCCGGGCGTGCGTGCTGGCCATCGCCGAGCGGGAGGGGATCGAGTGCGTGGTCACCGACCTGGCCCCGGCGTTCGCGGGCGAGGCCGACGGCGCGTTCCTGTGCGGGACCGCGTGTGAGATCCTCCCCGTCGGCCGCCTCGATGATCATCACTACGACGTCGCCGGCAATGCGGTGACGCGCAAGATCGTCACGGCTTACCGGGAGCTGGTCCAGGGGCGCGCCGAGCTGCGCGCCCCCGGCGGCCCGGCCCGGTAGGAAGCCGTCGCGACAGGGAAACAGGCCCCTTTCCGAGGGGGCCGCGGGAGCAAGGGCACGTGCAATGGGAGCGGTTGATGCTCTGGAAAAACTCGCACCGGTGGTGCTGGCCTTCGGCTGCGGGGTCGTCCTGGCACGGCGGAAGGTGGTGCCGGCCGAGAGTTCCAAGGTGTTCGCGGACTACGCGTTCCTCTTCGCCGTGCCCTGCTTCCTCTTCGGGAACATCTACCGCAGTGACCTGGGGGCCCTGTTCAACTGGCGGGCCATCGGCGGGTACGCGGCCGCCGCGTGCGCCGCGGCCGCGCTGATCGGCGTACTGGCCTGGGTCCTGGGCGTACGCGATCCGCGCGGCGTGGCGCTGCGCATCATGGCCGCGGTCCAGGTGAACACGGCCTACTTCGCCGTGCCGGTGTTCATCATGCTGTTCGGGAACGCGGCACCGATCTTCCCGGTGCTGCTGTTCCAGGTGTGCGTGCTGTCCCTGATCATCATCTCGATCATGGAGCTGGGACGGCCGGACCGGGTCGGAAGTCCGGCCCGGCGGCTCGGATCCGCCGTCGCCGCCTCGCTGACGACCCCCGTCGTGATCGCCTGCAACGCGGGCATCCTGCTCAACCTGCTGCCGGTCACGGTGCCCGGGGTCCTGCTCGACAGCTTCACCTTCGTCGGCGACAGCGCCTCGCCCGTCGCACTGTTCGCCCTCGGCCTGCACCTGGGCGGCAGCGGGATCAAGATCCGCGGCACCACCATGGAGGAGGTCTGGATCACCGGCTTCAAGTGCGTGGCGCTGCCGCTGATCACCTACGCCGTGTGCCGCTTCGTCTTCGGGGTGGAGGGCGAGTGGCTGAGCTACCTCGTCCTGATCGCGGCGATGCCCGCGCCCCAGAACCTGTTCATCTTCGCCCAGCGCTACGACGTCGGGGTCGACATGTCGGCCTCCCTCGTCATCAAGAGCTCGGTCGTCGCCCTGCTGCTGCTCCCCCTGTGGACACAGCTGGTGGCCCATCCGTCCTGAGGCGGCCCGAGCCGTACCGATCTTCCAGAAAGGCACAACCGTGACGCAGACCGTGCAGTCCACCAGGATCTCCGTCGAGCAGGTGGCCGGCCGCATCGGCGCCGAGATCTCCGGGGTCGACCTCGGGCAGGAGCTCGACGAGGCCGTGGTGGAGGCGATCCGCCGGGCCGTCCTCGCCCACCGGGTCGTCTTCTTCCGCGACCAGGACATCACCCACGCCCAGCACATAGCCTTCGGCCGCCGCTTCGGCGCGCTGACCCGCCGCGAGGGCAAGAAGCACGGCGTGCACCCCGAGGGGTACCCGGAGATCCTCACCGTCGACCCGAAGGCCGACACGGAGCGCTACGGGGCCGACTTCGAGGAGCACTACCGCCGCAAGTGGACCTCCCCGCTGGCCGGCTGGCACAGCGACCTCACCCAGGCCGTCAACCCGCCCAGCCTCTCCATCCTGCGGGCCGAGCGGACCCCCGCCTTCGGCGGCGACACCCAGTGGACCAACACGGTCGCCGCGTACGAGGGCCTGTCGGCGCCGCTGCGCGAGTTCGTGGACGGGCTGACCGCCGAGCACGCCTTCTTCACAGCCGTGCACCTGCGCCACTCCGACGAGCGCGACCGCGAGATCCTGGGCATCTACTGCGAGGACCCGCAGGTGGCCGTCCACCCGGTGGTGCGGGTCCACCCCGAGACCGGCGAGAAGGCCCTGTTCGTCAGCCCCGGCTCGACCACCCGGATCACCGGGTTCACCGAGCTGGAGAGCCGCCACCTGCTGGAGCTGCTGTTCCAGCACCTGACCAGCGCCGAGTACACGGTCCGCTTCCGCTGGGAGCCGAACAGCATCGCCCTGTGGGACAACCGCAGCACCTGCCACTTCGCCCCCACCGACTTCGCCCACCTCGACGTCGACCGGGTGATGCACCGCGTGACGGTCCTGGGGGAGCCCGCGCGGGGACCGCACGGCTTCGTCTCGCAGCTCGTGGAGGGGGAGCCGATGCGGGCCTGGTAGACGGCGCGCTCCGGCGGGCATAGAGGTCGGGCCACGGACGTACGGATCCCGGAGTGCCCCATGAGCCCCAGCGCCGCCGATGCCCCCGCTCCCCCGCCGGAGGATCCCCCCGGCGGGGGAGCGGCCGTCTCCCGCCGCGAGTTCGACGCCCTGTTCGAGGCGGTCCGCACCTGGGGCCGGTGGGAGGCGGAGGCGGCCGGGCGCGGCGCGTGGAACGGGGTGACGGCGGACCACGTGCGCGGGGCCGCCGCGCTGGTCCGCTCGGGCACGGTCGTGCCGCTCGGGCGTCCCTGGGACACGGCCCCCGGCCCGGACAACGCGCGGCCGGCCCTGCACCACATGACCGACCTCGGCGACGTGGAGGAGCCGGAGCCGTCCGCGTACAAGGACTTCCTCGGCGCCGACTACCACGGCAAGTCGGTCAGCCACCTCGACGCGCTGTCGCACATCGGCTACCGGGGGCGACTCTACGACGGCCGGGCGGCGCGCGAGGAGGCCGGCGCCGGCGGCGTCCGCTTCGGCTCGGTGGCGGCCCTCGGCCCGCTGGTCACCCGGGGCGTGCTGCTGGACCTGCCCGCGGTGCTGGGGGTGCCCTGGCTGGAGCCGGGGCGGGCGGTCCGGGCGCGGGACCTCCTGGCCGCGGAGCAGGCCCTCGGCGTGCGGATCGGGGAGGCCGACGCGGTCCTGCTGCGCTCCGGCCGGTTCCGCCGGCGGGCGGAGCTGGGCCCCTGGGACCCGGGTGCGGGCAGCGCCGGCTGGCACGTCGACGCCCTGCCGCTGCTGGCGGAGCGGGGCGTGGCCCTGCTGGGCGCCGACGGGGACAGCGACGTGCGGCCCTCGCCGGTGGAGGGCCTGCACTCCCCCGTCCACACCCTCGCCCTCACGGCGATGGGGGTGCCCCTCCTGGACAACCTCGACCTGGAGGGGCTCTCCGCCGCCTGCGCCGGGGCGGGCCGCCACGCGTTCCTGCTCGTCGTGTCCCCGCTGAACGTGCCGGGCGGGACGGGCTCACCCGTCAACCCGGTCGCGGTCCTGTGACCCGGCACGGGCCGGGTCATCCCGCCCCCACGCCCCCACGCCCCGACAAAAGCTGAGGAATATACTCAAAATCGGGCCATCGAGACTGCTCCGACGAGGGAAGTGGTGCACATGGGGGTCGTCGACGACCGCACCGGCCCCGTGCAGTCCCGTGACCGGTTCCTGCACGGCGGCTCGGCCGAGTCGGTCGTGCGGAGCGTGCGCAGCCCGATCCTGAGTTCGTGGCAGCGCAGCCTGCTGCTGGGGCTGTCGCCGGACCAGGCCGAGCTGCCGTTCACCGAGGACTTCGACGCGGAAGGGCCCGTCGTCCGCGCCGCCGCACCCGTGCTCGACCGGCTCGCGGCGCTCTTCGCGGGCAGCCGGATGAACATCTGCCTCGCCGACGGCCACGGCACCGTGCTCGAACGCCGCTTCGGCGACAAGTCGCTGCCCGGCCGGCTGCCGGCCATCCAGACCGAGCCCGGCTTCGTGTTCGCCGAGCGGGTCGCCGGGACGAACGGGATCGGCCTGACCCTCGCGGAGCGGCAGCTCGTCCAGGTCAACGGCGCCGAGCACTTCGCCGAACGCTCCCAGTCCAGCGCCTGCACCGCGGCTCCCATCCGCGACCAGCTCAGCGGGCACATCGAGGGCGTCCTCTGCCTGGGCTACCCCTACACCGACGCGGACCCGGCGCTGGCCGCGGTCGTCCGCCGGGCCGCCGAGGCGATCGAACGGCGGCTGATGGAGCAGAGTTCGGCGCGCGAGCGCGGGCTGCTCCGGGCCTACCTGGAGGCCGGGAACCTGGTCCGGGCCCACGGGGACGCCCTCGACGGGCACCCGGTGACCCTGGCGGAGCTGCTGCTGAGCGAGCTGGAGCAGAGCGACCACACGACCCTCAAGGAGAAGGCCACCGAGCTGCTGTCCGGCGCGCGCCGGGCCGCCGCGGAGGTGTCCCTGTCCCACGGCCGCCGGGTCACCCTCGTCAGCCGGCCCGTGACCAGCCCGGACGGGGTGGAGGGGATCGTCGTCGAGGCCCTGCTGCCCGACGAGGAGGAGCACCACGCGCCCGCCCACGCCCACGCCCACGCCCCCGCGCCCCTGCACGCCCACGCCGCCGCGCCCCCGTCCGGGAGCGCGCCCGCAGCCCCGGCCCCGGCCCCGGGCACCGGCGCGGTCCGGGGGCTGGTGCTGGTCGGCGAGCCGGAGGTGGGGAAGTACGCCGTCGCGGCGCGCCGGCGGCTGGAGCTGCTGGCCGAGGCCAGCACCCGGATCGGCACCACCCTCGACGTCGGCCGCACCGCCCGCGAGCTGGCCGAGACCGCGGTCCCGAGACTGGCGGACTTCGTCACCGTGGACGTGCCCGAGTCCGTGCTGCGCGGCGAGGAGTCCGGCGACCCGACCGGGGAACTGCACCGCACGGTGGTGCACGGCATCCGCGACGACTGCCCCTTCTACCCGGTCGGCGAGCGGCTGGTGCTCCGCCCGACCACGCCCCACATGCGCTCCCTGGCCACCGGGCAGCCGGTGCTGGAGCCCGAACTGAAGGCGGCCTTCGGCTGGATCGCCCAGGACCCGGAGCACGCCGAGCTGCTCCTCGCCCACAACATCCACTCGCTGATCACCGTGCCGCTGCTCGCCCGGGGCGTCGTCCTCGGCGTCGCCTGCTTCTACCGCTCCCGCAACCCCGCCCCGTACGGGGACGACGACCGCTCCCTCGCCCAGGAACTCGCCGCCCGCGCCTCCCTGTGCATCGACAACGCCCGCCGCTACACCCGCGAGCACACCCTGGCCCTCAGCCTCCAGCGCAGCCTGCTCCCCCACGGGCTGCCCGAGCAGAGCGCCGTCGAGGTCGCCCACCGCTACCTGCCCGCCGAGTCGGGGGTGGGCGGCGACTGGTTCGACGTCATCCCGCTGTCCGGGACCCGCGTCGCCCTCCTCGTCGGCGACGTCGTCGGCCACGGACTGCACGCCGCGGCGACCATGGGCAGGCTGCGCACCGCCGCCCGCAACTTCGCCGAACTGGAACTGGCCCCCGACGAACTCCTCACCCACCTGGACAACCTCATGGTCCGTCTGGACCGCGAGGAGGGCGGGGACGACCCGGCCGCCGGCAGCACCGCGATCGTCGGCGCCACCTGCCTGTACGCGGTCTACGACCCGACCACCCAGCGGTGCACGATGGCCCGCGCAGGCCACCCGCCGCCGGCCCTGCTGCTGCCCGACGGCACCGTGACCTTCCCCGACCTGCCCGCCGGGCCCCCGCTGGGCCTGGGCGGCCTGCCCTTCGAGTCCGCCGAGATCCGCCTCCCCGAGAACAGCCGGCTGGTCCTCTACACGGACGGGCTCATCGAGGACCGCCACCGCGACATCGACCTCGCCCTGGAGGAACTGCACCGCACCCTCGCAGCCGACCCCGGCCGCTCCCCCGAGGACACCTGCCAGGCGATCGTGGACGCCCTGGCCCCCGAGCACCCCGCCGACGACATCGCGCTGCTGGTCGCCCGCACCCGCGCCACTCCCCCGGACCGGATCGCCGCCTGGGAGCTGCCCGCCGACCCGGCCCGCGTCTGCGACGTCCGCGCCGCGGCCATGGAGCAGCTCGGCCGGTGGGGCCTGGAGGAGTCCTCCTTCGCCACGGAGCTGCTGCTCAGCGAGCTGGTCACCAACGGGATCCGGTACGGCGGCGGCGAGCCCGTACGGGTACGCCTGATCCACGACCGCACCCTGATCTGCGAGGTGTACGACTCCAGCAACACCGCACCGCGGATGCGCCAGGCGGCCAACACCGACGAGGGCGGCCGGGGCCTGTTCCTCGTGGCGCAGCTCGCCCAGGCCTGGGGCACCCGCTACACGCCCGACGGAAAGGTCATATGGGCGGAATGCGCCCTGGACGCGGCGTGACCCGGTCCCGGCGGCAAGGTCATCTAGAGTCGAGGAATGAGCCCACCTCCGCGTCCCGGTGGAGAACCCCTCGTCCGCGTGCGCGGTCTGCGCAAGCACTTCGGCGGCACCCTCGCGCTGGACTCGGTCGACCTCGACCTGTACCGCGGCAGCGTCCTGGCCCTGCTCGGCCCCAACGGCGCCGGCAAGTCCACCCTCATCAAGGTGCTCGCCGGGGTCCACCACGCCGACGCGGGCGAGGTGACCGTGGCCGGCCGGCCGCTGGGCTCCCACGGGACCGCCCGGCACATGTCGTTCATCCACCAGGACCTCGGGCTGGTCGAGTGGATGACGGTGGCCGAGAACATCGCCCTGGGCACGGGCTACCCGCGCCGGGCCGGCCTGATCTCCTGGCGGCGGACCCGGGAGCGGTGCGAGGAGGCCCTGGGGATCGTCGCCGGGCACCTCGACGCCGGCGCCCGGATCGCCGACCTGGCCCCCGCGGAGCGTTCGCTGGTCGCCATCGCCCGTGCCCTGGCCGCCCGGGCCGAGGCCATCGTCCTCGACGAGCCGACCGCCACCCTGCCCGCCGCCGACTGCGCCCGGCTGTTCGGCGTCCTGCACGCCCTGCGCGACCGTGGGCACGGCATCCTCTACGTCAGCCACCGGCTGGACGAGGTGTACCGGGTCGCCGACGCGTTCGCCGTCCTGCGCGACGGCCGCGTGGTGGAGCACGGCCCGCTCGCCGGGTACGGCCCCGGGCGGCTGGTGCGGGCCGTCGTCGGGCACGAGCCGGCCGTCCGCCGTCCCGCCGCGCCCGCGGTGCCCGCCGCCGGCCCGCCCCTGCTGCGCCTGGACGGGGTCCGGGCCGGGCAGGCCGGGCCGGTCGGCCTGGAGCTGCGCGCCGGCGAGATCCTCGGCATGGTCGGCCTGACCGGCGCCGGGCACCGGGAGCTGGGCCGTGCGCTGGCGGGCGTCCTGCCGGTGCGCGGCGGGCGGGTGCTGCTGGGGGGCCGTCCGTACCGGCCGCGTACGGTCCGGGAGGCCGTCGGCGCCGGTGTCGGGTTCGTGGCGGGGGACCGCCAGGCGGAGGGCTGTGCCCCGGAGCTGACGGTACGGGAGAACTTCCTCGCGAACCCGGGCGCCGCCGGCGTGCCCGCCTGGCGCTGGACCTCTCCCCGGCGCGAGCGCGCCGAGGCGGCCGCGCTGATCGACCGGTTCTCCGTCCTGCCCCGGGACGGCGAGGTGCCCATCGCCACGCTCTCGGGCGGCAACCAGCAGAAGGTGATGGTCGGCCGGTGGCTGCGGGGCGGGCTGCGGCTGCTGGTCCTGGAGGAGCCGACGGCCAGTGTGGACGTGGGGGCCAAGGCGGTGGTCCACCGGCTGCTCGACGAGGCGGCCGCGGCGGGCGTGGGGGTGCTGCTCGTCTCCACCGACTTCGAGGAGGTCGCGGACCTCTGCCACCGCGCGCTGGTCTTCGTCCGCGGTGCGGTGGGCGCCGAACTCGCGGGCCGGGACCTGACGGTGGCCGGGCTGACCCGGACGGCCTCGGCCATGCCGGCCGTCACCGGAACCGCGACGGGCCCATGACCCCTTCCCCACCGCGGCGGTCCCCGCTGGAGCGGCTGCGCGGGCACCACGTCGGCAGCTACGGCCTGCCGGTCCTGGCCGCGCTGCTCTTCCTGGTCTTCTCGCTCCTCCTGCCGCAGACCTTCCCCACCCGGGACAACGTCTCCGCGCTCCTTTCGAACCAGGCGGTCCCGGCCGTCCTCGCGCTGGGGGCGACGATCCCGATCGCCACCGGCCGGTTCGACCTGTCCATCGGCTACGGGCTGGGCCTCGCGCACGTGATGGTGATGCACCTGGTCGTCACGGAGGGCCTGCCCTGGCCCGCGGCCTGCCTGGCGGTGGTGTGCGGGGGCGCGGTGGTGGGGGCGCTGACCGGTGTGATCGTCGAGTTCGGGCAGATCGACTCCTTCATCGCCACCCTGGGGACCGGCTCCATGATGTACGCGGTCACCGGCTGGATCACCGGCGGCGCCCGGATCGTGCCCGGCCCGGAGGGCCTGCCGACCGGCTTCACCGCCCTGTACGACGCACGGTTCCTGGGCCTGCCGCTGCCGGCCTTCTACGTGCTGGGCGTCGCGGCCGTGCTGTGGGTGGTGCTGGAGCGGCTGCCGGCCGGCCGGTACCTGTACGTCATCGGCTCGAACCCGCGGGCCGCCGCCGCGATCGGCATCCCCACCCGCGCCTACTGCGTGGCCGCGTTCGCCGGCTCGGGCCTGGTCACCGGTTTCGCCGGGGTGCTGCTCGCCGCCCAGCAGCAGACCGGCAACCCGAGCACCGGGCTGGACTACCTGCTGCCGGCCTTCGTCGGCGCCCTGCTCGGCTCCACCACGATCAGGCCCGGCCGCGCCAACGCACTCGGCACGGTGGTGGCCGTCGCCGTACTCGCCGTCGGGCTCGCCGGGATCGGCCAGCTCGGGGCCCAGTTCTGGGCCACTGCGCTGTTCAACGGCGGGACCCTGCTCATCGCCGTCGGCCTGGCCGGCTGGGCGGCGCGCCGCCGGCTGGGCGCCGGCCGGGCCGCCTCCCGCCGGCCGGCCGCGCAGGAGCCGCCCGCACCGGTCCAGGCCGGCCCGTCGTAGTACCCCGTACGCGCACCCACGCCAGGAGCACCGTGTTCCCGAAGCACCCGAACCCGAGAACGCCCTTCGCCACCGCGGCCCTGCTCGCGGCGGCCGCCGCCCTCCTGGCCGGCTGCGGCGGCGGGCCGCCGTCCGCCAACGGGCCGTCGAAGGCCGGCTGTCCCGAGGTCCTGCCCCGGGCCGAGGCCGCCGTCCGCCGGGCCGAGGCCGCCGACGCCTCCTGGAACGGGCCGGACTCCGGACCGGCGGCCGTGCCCGGCAAGAGCATCGTCTACGTCGCGCAGACGATGACCAACCCGGGCGTCGCTGGGGTCGCCAAGGGCGTCGAGGAGGCGGCGAAGGCGATCGGCTGGCCGGTCCGGGTGATCGACGGGGACGGCACCCCGGCCGGCATCCAGGCGGCGCTCAGCCAGGCGGTCACCCTCAGGCCCTCGGGCATCGTCATCGGCGGCTTCGACCCCCGTCCGGCGTCGCGGCAGATGGCGGCGGCCCGCGCCGCGGGCATCCCGGTGGTCGGCTGGCACGCGGTGGACTCCCCCGGGCCGAGCCGGGACCCCGCGCTGTTCACCAACGTCACCACCAAGGTGGAGGACGTGGCGCGGATCAGCGCCGACTGGATCATCGCCCGGTCCGGGGGTGACGCCGGGGTCGTCCTGTTCACCGACGACTCGATCCCCTTCGCCCGGAACAAGGCCGACCTGATCGAGCGGGAGCTGGCCACCTGTTCCGGCGTGCGGCTCCTGACGTACGAGAACATCCCTATCCCGGACGCGAGCAGCCGCACCCCGCAGGCGGTCTCCTCCCTGCTCGCCCGCTTCGGGAAGGACTGGACCCACTCGGTCGCCATCAACGACCTGTACTTCGCCGACGCCGCCCCGGCGCTGCGGGCGGCCGGACGCCCGGGGGCGGGGCCGCCGCTGAACATCGGCGCGGGCGACGGCGACCCCTCGGCCTTCCAGCGCATCAACAGCGGGCAGTTCCAGGCGGCCACCGTCCCCGAGCCGCTGTCCCAGCAGGGCTGGCAGATCGTCGACGAGTTCAACCGCGCCTTCGCCGGGCAGCCCGCGAGCGGCTACGTGGCCCCCGTCCACATCGCCACGGCCGGCAACAGCCGGGGCGCCGGCTCCTGGGACCCGCCGGGCTACCGCGAGGCGTACCGGAGGATCTGGCAGGCCGGGGAGACCCATGAGTGAATCCCCCTGAGTGAAGTTTCAACCACCTTGTTCCGCAGGAGAGTTGGCCGTCACCCGATATGACCGGCGCCCTGCGCGCGTGGCATGATCAACCTTCACGTTACCTACCAGTAACGGCACTTCCCCCCAATTCGAAGGTCACACCCACGTGCGTACGCTCGCCAGACGCCTCCTGCTGCCCGGCCTGACCGCCCTCGCGCTCACCACCGCCGGCTGCTCCTCCCCGGCCCCCGCGAACACGGCCGGACCGGGCAGCCCGGCAGCCCTCCCCACCGCCTCCGACGGCACCCAGCGGCTGGACGTGGACGCCGCGCCGCAGGGGGCGGGCGCACCCTCCGCCATCGCCCGCACGCGCGGCGGCAAGGGCCCGGAGAAGGCCCAGCTGAAGGTCGCCTCCTACGACAGGGCCAGCGGACGCGCCGTCATATCCGCGGCCCCGCAGGGCGGCGCCTCGCCGAACCGCTCCGCCGCGCCCTCGAAGGGCCCGTCGGCCGGCCCGTCGGCCGGCTCCTCCGCAGCGGCCGCCAAGCCCGTCGCGGTGGGCGACGTCATCGCCAGCGCTCCGGCGCCCGGCGCCCCGGACGGCCTCCTCGCCAAGGTCACCGAGGTCGTCGGCAAGACCGACCGCGGGACCGAGGTCAAGACCGCGCCCACCACCCTGGCGGCCGCGCTCGGCGACGACAAGGCCGACGGCAAGGTCCCCGTCGACCCGGCCTCGGTGGTCGTCGAACCCCTGATGAAGGGCGTCACCTTCTCCTGGGCCAAGGGCTCCGGCGTCACGTTCGGCCCCCAGGGCGGCAAGCTGCCGCTCGGCAACCTGCGGCTCGACGTGGACGCCGCCGTGGACACCGCCAAGGACGCCCCCGCGTCGGCGGGCGCCTCGGTGTCCGGCTTCGTCCAGCTCGCCCCCCAGGTCGAGTTCTCGTACGACGGCAGCAAGGGCTCCGGCCACGGCCCGGACGCGGCGTTCCTCGGCATGAGCGGCGACTGGTCCTCCCAGTGGGCCCTCAAGGGCCGCGCCGCCGCGAGCACGGGCGCGCCCAAGCGGATCCCGTTCGCCAAGCTGCGCAGCAACCCGGTCCTCCAGGTCGGCCCGGTGCCCGTCGTCGTCAACCTCGAACTGACCTGCTACGTACAGGTGGAGGCCGACGGCAAGGTCACCCTCGACGTCCAGCAGGACGTCAAGGGCGACTTCCGCGTCGGCGGCAGCTACGCCACCGGCAAGGGCTGGACCCCGGTCAGCACCTCGGCCGTGCACAGCACCCCGGTGAAGGCGGCCGTCACCGCCGGCGGCCGGGTCAAGGGCGCCCTCGGCGCCGAGGCCTCCGTGGGCCTGTACGGGGCCGTCGGCGTCACCGCCGACTTCGCCCCCTACCTGCGCGGCGAGGCCGACGCCTCCGCGAGCGCCTCCACCGACGGGAAGACCTCGGCGAACGGCTCCTGGGCGCTGTACGGCGGCTTCGACCTGAGCGGGCAGCTCCAGCTCCAGCTGTCCGTGTTCGGTACGCCGGTCGTCGAGCGGCGCATCCCGCTGGGCGCCCTGCACCGCGAGTGGCCCCTGGTGAGCGGCCGCGCCGGACAGTGACCCGCCGCCGCCCGGCCGGGCACCGCCGCGCGGTGTCCGGTCAGGCGGCCGGTTCCGCGCCGGGCGGCGGGGGCAGCGGCGGCAGGGCCGGCCCGTGCAGCCAGGCCGCGAACAGCCCGTCCAGCGGCCCGGCGGCGTAGCCCGCCGCATGGGCGGTGAAGGCGGCCGTGGTCACCACGCCGTGCCGGTGCAGGGCCGCCCAGTCGCGGAGCATCCGGAAGAACGCCCCGTCGCCCAGGGCGCTGCGGACGGCGTGCACGGTGAGGCCGCCGCGCTGGTAGAGCCGGTCGTCGAACATCAGCCTGCGGCCCGGGTCGGCCAGCCGCAGGTCCTGCGGCAGCGAGGCCAGCAGCCGGTGCGCGGCGCTCGCGTGCTCGTGCGCGCTGCGGCCCCCGGAGCGCTCCGACCAGAGCCATTCGGCGTACTTGGCGAAGCCCTCGTTGAGCCAGATGTGCCGCCAGTCGGCGATGCCCACGCTGTTGCCGAACCACTGGTGGGCCAGTTCGTGGGCGACGAGCCGCTCGGAACCGCGCGCGCCGTCCACGTGGTTCGTGCCGAACAGGGACAGCCCCTGGGCCTCCACGGGGACGTCCAGCTCCTCGTCGGCCACGACCACCGCGTACTCGCCGAAGGGGTAGGGGCCGAAGAGCTCCTCGAAGAGCCGCATCATGGCGGGCTGCCGGGCGAAGTCCCGGGAGAACCGCGGCAGCACGTGGGCGGGCACGTGCGCGGTCTGCGGCACCCCGCCGAGGCCCGGGTCGCCGAGCAGCACCGTCTGGTACTGGCCGATGGCCAGGCCGACCAGGTAGCTGGCGGTGGGCGCGGACTGCTCGTACACCCAGGTGGTGGTGCTGGCCCTGGTGGTCCGGGTGAGGAGGCGGCCGACGGCGGCCACCGTGTAGGCGGACGGGGTGTTCAGGGAGATGTGGTAGGCCGCCTTGTCGGCCGGCCGGTCGTTGCACGGGTACCAGGAGGGCGCGCCGACGGGCTGGCTGGCCACGAGCGCCCCGTCGGTCAGCTCCTCCCAGCCGAGCCCGCCCCAGGGGCTGCGCACCGGCTTGGGGTTGCCCGCCCAGTGGACCTCGACGGTGAAGGCCGCGCCGGCGCGCAGGGCCTTGGCCGGCCGGACGCGGAGCCGGCCGGCCCGGTGGGTGTAGTGCGGGGCGCGGCCGTCCACCAGGACCCGGCCGATCCGGAAGGCGGCCAGGTTCAGGTGGAACTCGGCGAGCGGGGCCGGCCCGGCGATGGCGCTGAGCCGGGCGGTGCCGGCCAGCCGGTTGGGGCCGGGCCGGTACTCCAGGGCGAGTTCGTAGCGGTGCACCCGGTACCGGGGGTCGCCGTTGTCCGGGAAGTACGGGTCCACCACCGTGCTCTGGCCGCTCATCGCCGGTTCCGCTCCCCGCTCTGTGCCGCGGTCCCCGGGCTAGGACCGCCACGCCTCGATCGGATTGCCCAGCCAGCGGGTGTCGGCGGGCACGGACTCCCCGGCCATCACGAGGGAGGCGGGACCCAGGGTGCTGCGTGCCCCGACCGTGCTGCCGGGCAGGACGATTCCGCCCGGGCCCAGGGTGGCGCCCTCGCGGAGGACCACAGTATCCGTCCGCAAGATCCGGTCGTGGAAGAGGTGCGTCTGCAACACGCAGCCCCGGTTGACGCTGACCGCGTCGCCGAGGGTCACCAGGTCCGTCTCGGGCAGCCAGTAGCTCTCGCACCACACCCCCCGGCCGATGCGCGCCCCGAGTCCGCGCAGGAACAGGGAGAGCAGCGGGGTGCCGGGGACGGCTCCGGCGAGCCAGGGCACGGCCAGTACCTCCACGAAGGTGTCGGCCAGTTCGTTGCGCCAGACGAAGCCGCTCCACAGCGGGTGTTCCGCCCGGCGGTGCCGGCCGACCAGCAGCCACTTGGCCGCCACGGTGACGGCGCAGGCGGCCGCGCCCGCGGTGAGCAGGACCGCTCCGGACAGCAGGGCGGCGCCCGGCACGCCGGGCCCGGCCGGGCCGGCCAGGGCGCAGAGCGCCGCGAGGGTGAGGACGGCGAGGCCGGCCGAGCAGAAGACGGGCACGAGCCGGCAGGCCTCGACCAGGCCTCGCGCCCACAGCAGCCGGGCGGGCGGGTCGTACGTGCGGCTGCGGTCGGCCGCCTCGGCGGAGCGGGGCAGCCGCACCGGGGGCAGGCCCAGGTACGAGCTGCCCTTCTTGGCCTTCTTCGGGGTGGCGGACAGGACGCCGACCAGCCCGCCGTCCGGCACGCTGCGGCCGGGCGCGGTCATCCCGGAGTTGCCGAGGAAGGCCCGGCGGCCGATCTCGGAGCGGCCGATCCGCATCCAGCCGCCGCCGCGTTCGCAGGGGGCGGTGAGGGTGTCGTCGGCGAGGAACGCGCCGTCGCCCACGGTGGTGAGGCTGGGCAGGGCGAGCACGGTGGACACCTCTGCACCCCGGCCGACGCGCATGCCGAGCAGTCTCAGCCACACCGGGGTGACCAGCCCGGCGTACAGCGGGAAGAGCGTCGCCCGGGCCAGGTCCATCAGCTGGACCACCGCCCAGGCCTGCCAGCCGACGCGGCTGTGGGTGGGGTGGTTCCCGGTGCGCAGCCCGAGGCTGAGCAGGCGTACGGCGGCCAGCACGAGCAGCGCGTACGCCAGGGCGAAGGCGAGCGCGCCGGGCACGACGGCGAGCAGCGCCCCGCGCAGGGCCTCGGCCGGTCCGGCGCCGACGGGCACGAACCGGCCGGCGACGAGCAGCGCGGGGAGCGCGGCGAGCAGCGGCAGGGCGGTGAGGCAGAAGCCGGTGGCCCCGTACATGGCCCGCCAGCGCAGGGCCCGCGGCGGGCGTTCCCCGGGCCAGTCGTGCTTGGCCCGGCCGAGCCTGACGGCGGGGGCGCCGCCCCAGCGCTGGCCGGCCGGGACCTGTCCGGCCACGGCGGAGCCCGGTGCCACTTCGGCCCGCTTGCCGACGCGCGCGCCGGGGAAGAGGGTGCTGCGGGTGCCGACGACGGCGCCCGCGCCGATCCGGACGGGGCCGATCTCCAGGCGGTCGCCGTCCAGCCAGTGGCCGCTGAGGTCCACCTCCGATTCCACGGCGCAGCCGCGGCCGAGCCGGAGCATGCCGGTGACCGGGGGCAGGGAGTGCAGGTCCACGTCGGGGCCCAGGCGGGCGCCGAGGGCGCGGGCGTAGCGCTGGAGCCAGGGGCCGGTGAGGGAGGTGGCGCCGGAGCACTCGGCGAGCCGTTCGGCCGTCCACAGCCGCAGGTGCACGCTGCCGCCGCGCGGGTGGCGGCCGGCCCGTACCCCGCGCAGCAGCAGGCGGGCGCCGCCGGCGGCAATGGCGAGGCGGCCGGGCGGGCTGAACAGCAGGGCCGCGCCGGCGGCCACGTACCACCAGGAGGCGGTGGGCGCCCAGGGGTACGGTCCGAGGCGGTGCAGCAGGTTGCCGAGGGCCAGCAGGGCGACGGTCCAGCGCAGGCCGACGAGGGTGAACAGCGGCAGCAGCAGCAGGCACTGGGCGGCCTTGGCGCGGGCCGGGACCGGTACGACGGTGCGGGCCGCACCGTCCTCGCGGACGGACCGCTCCAGCCGCCGGGCC
Organism: Streptomyces sp. NPDC044002; assembly: GCF_056434525.1. NCBI lineage: Bacteria > Bacillati > Actinomycetota > Actinomycetes > Kitasatosporales > Streptomycetaceae > Streptomyces > Streptomyces sp. NPDC044002. Next base: position 18,560 of record NZ_JBWKEZ010000041.1, on the reverse strand, counting down.
AGTTTGCGCAGCGTCGGGTTCTGGTAGACGTCGAGGACCGCCACCCCTGGGTAGCGGGTGCGCAGCCGGGTGGTGAGCTGCGCGGCGGCGAGGCTGTTGCCGCCGGTGGCGAAGAAGTCGTCGCCGGCGCCGGTCACCGGCACGCCCAGGGTCTCGGTCCACTGTTCGGCGAGCCAGGCCTCGGTGCCGTGGAGCGGCTCGGCGGGGCCGGCGGTCTCCACGCCGGGCAGGGGCCAGGGCAGTGCGGCGCGGTCGACCTTGCCGGAGGTGCGGGTGGGCAGGGCGTCGACCTGCGCGAGCAGCGGCACGAGGGCGGCGGGCAGGGCGGCGCGCAGCCGTTCGACGGCGGCGGTGCGGTCCCAGCCGTCCTGGGTGACGAGGTAGCCGACGAGGAGCTGGTTGCCGCCGCGGGCGGTGCGTACGGCGGCGGCCGCGCCGGCGACGCCGGGCAGTGCCTGGAGGGCGGCGTCGACCTCGCCGAGTTCGATGCGCCGGCCGCCGAGTTTGACCTGCTCGTCGGCGCGGCCGAGGAAGACCAGGCCCTCCGGTTCGGCGCGGACCAGGTCGCCGCTGCGGTAGGCGCGCGGCCAGCCGAGGGTTTCCAGCGGGGCGTACTTCTCGGCGTCCTTGGCGGGGTCGAGGTAGCGGGCGAGGCCGACGCCGCCGATGACGAGTTCGCCGCTGCCGCCCATGGGGACGGGTTCGCCGGAGGCGTCGACGACGGCGAGTTCCCACCCGGCGAGCGGGAGGCCGATCCTGACGGGCTCGGCGCCGGTCAGCGGGCAGGCGCAGGCGACGACGGTGGCCTCGGTGGGGCCGTAGGTGTTCCAGACCTCGCGCCCCTCGGTGACCAGGCGGGCGGCCAGTTCGGGCGGGCAGGCTTCGCCGCCGAAGATCAGCAGCCGGACCTCGTCGAGGGCTGCGGGATCCCAGAGCGCGGCGAGGGTGGGCACGGTGGAGACCACGGTGATCTCCTGTTCGACCAGCCAGGGGCCGAGGTCCGCGCCGCTGCGGACCCGGTGGCGGGGTACGGGGACGAGGCAGGCGCCGTGGCGCCAGGCCAGCCACATCTCCTCGCAGGAGGCGTCGAAGGCGACGGAGAGTCCGGCCATCACCCGGTCTCCGGGGCCGATCGGCTCGTCGGCGAGGAACAGGGCGGCCTCGGCGTCGACGAAGGCGGCGGCGCTGCGGTGGCTGACGGCGACGCCCTTGGGCCGACCGGTGGAGCCGGAGGTGAAGATGATCCACGCGTCGTCCCGGGGGCCGGGCCGGACGGCGGGCGCGGGAGCGGCCGCGGGACGGCCGGCGGGGTCGATGCGCCGGCCGGGCCCCAGCACCGCCCGCACGCCGGCTTCGCCGAAGACCAGCCGGGCCCGCTCGTCGGGGTCCTCGGCGTCGACCGGTACGTAGGCGGCGCCGGCGGCGAGGACGGCGAGGACGGCCACGTACAGCTCGTTGGTGCCGGACGGGACGCGTACGCCGACCCGGTCGCCGTGTCCCACTCCGGCGGCCGCGAGGGCCCGCCGGCGGCGTTCGACCCGGGCGGCCAGGGCCCGGTAGGTGAGCCGGGAGGTGCCGTCGTCCAGGGCGGGCTCGTCGGGGTGGGCCCGTACGGTGGCCTCGAAGACGTCGAGGAGGGTACGGGCGGGGGCGGCGGGCCCGGCGGAGAACCGGGCGGACTTGCCGGGGTCCCCGAGTGGCTCCCCTTCGCCGGGCACCGGCTCGCCGGGCAGGGCCCCGTCGGCCGTCAGGGTGAGTTCACCGCGTTCGGGTGTGGCTGCCATAGGCCCTCGCGTCTCGCTCCCGGACACGTCCGGGGTGCCGGTGGAGCCCGGGTCTGCCCGGGTTGTTCCGGTCCGGCGGAGAACAACCCACCAGCCTAGTTCGCCGCCGGGGATCTGCCCGTGGAAGCCGCGGGCGTGGCCGGAAGGCGCTACTCCGCCCGGGTCGTCCCCAGGGGGTGTCCGCGAAGCGGCGCCGTCCGCCCGCAGGGCGGGCCCCGCGGGGCAGGCGCCGGTTTGCGGACACCCCCTAGGACGGTCGCACGGTGCGGGGGCCCGCGCAGTCGGCTCCGTACGCTTTCACCCGTTCGCGCAGGGCGCGGTCGGCGGTGACCACCACGCAGGGGCGGCCGGTGTGGGCGGCGGCGAGTTCCACGATGCGGTCGTCGCCGCTGCCGGGCGCGGAGTCGACCCGGACGCCGGGTACGGACGCGATGCCGCGGGCCGCGCCCTCGACGACGAGGATGATCTCCTCGCCGCCCCGCCCGTCGGGACCGGCCCGCTCGGCGAGCCGGTCGCGCAGCCGTTCGGCGGCGCCCTTTCGGTCGCGCCACCATCCGTCGGGTACGGAGCCGACGACGTTCGCCGCGTCGACGATCAGGACGGAGGTGAGGGGTTCGGTCACGTTCCGTCATTCTGCCACGGTCGTCTCCGGGGGTGCGACGACGAAGACGTCGGACAGCGGCGAGGTGTCCGGGCTGGCGCTGATCAGCAGGTCGTAGGTGTCGGCGGGCAGTACGCCGAGGTCGAACCGCCGGCGTTCGCGCGGGACCGTGACGGTGCGCTCGACGACGGGCAGGCCGGTGGTCCGGCTGGTCACCGAGATCCGGGCGGGGATCTCGGGCAGTTCGCTCGCGCTCAGTGAGCTGTCGGCGCCGATCTCGCAGACCACCGGTTCCCCGTCGAGGTAGAGGTCGTCGCCGAGGTAGTTGAACCAGCAGGTCATGAGGGACCGCAGGTCGGCGATGTGGACGTCGTGCAGGGACTGGAGGATGCCCTTCATGTGGTCGAGCATGGCCGCGTGGTTCTGCAGGCTGCCGTGCTTCTGCGGGACGAAGGTGCGGGCGTCCTCGGAGCCGGAGAGGGCTGCGGAGAGCTGGGGCACCGTGCCGTCGCCGCCTTCGTCGGCGTCCCCGCGGACCATCAGGGTCTCGACCTTGTCCCCGATGATCCGGGCCGACTGCCGGGTGGGCTGGTCGGTGCCGACGATCGGGTAGTAGACCACCTGGCTGGATTCCCACGCGGGGTTCTTCCGGTTGTCCGCCGCCGCGTCCTCCATCTCCTTGTGGAAGTCGGTGAGGTTTCTGCTCCACTGGTCCTGCCAGCCGGGGAGCCCGGCCTTGGCGGGGAGGGCCGCCGTGCCGTCCGGCCCGTACACGCAGCGGTAGACGGGCACGAGCTGGTGCAGGCCGGTGAAGGAGCGCAGGAGCCGGGTGAGGTCGTGTTCGAAGGGGCCGATGCGCTTCTGGAAGCCGTTGCAGAGGAACTCGACGGCGTTGAGGGAGCCGTAGTAGGGGGTCCCGAAGGTCACGACGGCCCGGGTGTCCTTCCAGCCTTCGAGCCGTTCGACGTAGTAGCGGGACACGAGGCCGCCCATCGAGTGCCCGACCAGCACGAGCTGGGCCGCGGAGTTGCCGCTCTTCTCGCGCCAGGCGCGCAGCCAGTCCCTGCTCCGCTCGGAGAGCTGCCGGGCGGCGGCCCGGTTGTCGCGCCGCCAGTCGTACGGGAAGGGGAAGTAGTTCTCGCCCGGTGTCAGGTCGAACCGGTCCAGCAGGAACTTCTCGATGGCCGTGTAGCCGTCGATCTTCCACAGGCCGGGCAGGGTGTGGAGGTCGGGCACCAGCCGGGCGGCGACGATGCCGTCACCGAGGTCGTCCTGGTTCCAGTCGTCCTGGCCGGCCGGCAGCTCCAGCTCCGCCAGGGAGCGGCCGAGGCTGGTCAGGGCGCCGATCACCGCCGAGGCCGAGGGGGCCCACACGTCCTTCCCGTTCCGCGTCAGTACGCTGCCGGTGATGCCGGGGAGCAGTACGACGACGTCGGGCATCGGGCTCTTGCCCATGAGCTGACCTCCTAGCCCCCTTGCGGGTCGGACGGGATCTCGGACGGGACGAACGGTTCGGAGGCGTCCCCGTAGTGCTGGTAGGCGGCCCAGGAGCTCCAGCGCTGCCGGTCCTGCCCGCCGTCCTGCCACTCGTTGGCGGCGCGCCCTTCGTAGAGCCTCTTGCGCGCGGAGCGGACGGCGGCCCCCACCGTCGGGGGGTCCTCGGCGGGGCCGATCGTGAACAGGTGCCGGTAGAACTGCTCGGCGAAGGCGACCCCGTGGTCGTCGGGGATCCGCCAGGCCGCCCCGATGTAGTGGCCGACGCCGATGCGCAGGAACTCGTCGGCGAGGCTGGGTACGAGCGCGGCCTGGGCATTGCCCCAGGGGCTGTGGTCGGCGGCCGGGGACGGTCCGTCCGGCGCGGCCGCGGGTTCGCCGGCCCCGAGGCGGGCGGTGTAGCAGGCGTTGGCCACGACGATCCGCGGCGGCCGTTCCAGCCGGCCCAGTTCCTGGGCGGTCAGCAGGCCGTCGGCGAAGACCCAGCCCGAACGCCGTCCGGTGCCGGAGCGGTCGAAGTCGCTGTGGCCGCAGTAGTGGACGATGTCGTTGCAGCCGCAGAGCAGGGCCCCCAGGACGTCGAGCCGCCGCGCGGGTTCCACACCGGGCTGGCGGGTGGAGTTCGGCGCGCCGACGTAGAGGCTGACCTTGACCCCCAGGGCCTTGAGCTGGGCGGCGACCGCGAAGGCCTCGGTGCGGGCGCCCGGCAGCTGGAAGCCCTTCTCCGGGTCTCCGGGGTCGCCGATGACCAGGGCGCGCAGGGGCCCGTCGGCCGGTGCCTCGGTCAGCACGCGCGAGTAGGGGGTGCGCAGTTGCCGGGAGAGCTGGGTGCGGATCGCCAGGGGGTCGCGCCGCTCTCCGCCGGGCTGCTGGACCTCCGTGAGGAACTCCCAGGGCACGGAGGCCGTGGCGCGGTCCAGTTCCAGCAGCACGGTGGAGTCGTCGGTGAGCAGGCGCTGGAAGTCGGCGGGCACGACGAAGCGGGAGAGCAGGTCGGGCAGGGCGCGCGCGTCCTCGACGGTGGGTTCCGTCAGCCGGTCCACGAGGTCGCGCAGCAGGTCCGTGTCCACGGGCGCGAGGCGTTCGGGTACGGTCGCGCGTCCGGTCAGGGCCGCCCAGCGCAGGGCGTTGCTGCCGGACTGGACGGACATCCGTACGGGTGCGGAGTCGTCCTGGACCTCGGTGGGGCCGCCGATCTTCAGGGTCAGGTCGGTGTGTTCCACCTTGGCGAGGTGGGCGAGCTGTTCGCGCACCTTCTCGCGGATGGCGGGTTCGAGGCGGGCCAGCACGTCCAGCACGGCCTGCGCGGCGGCGGGCGGCTCGGGAGCGTCGGGCGTTACGGAGCCGTCGGAGCCGTCGTCCGGGGCGAGGGCCACCGGGCCGACGAGTGCGGACAGCGCCTTCAGGGCGTACACGGCGGCGGAGTGGGGGTACAGCCTGCCGCCCTTCTCCTCGCGCAGGTCCGGGGTGACGTACAGCTGCTGCTGGTTCTTGGCGGCGCCGGTCAGGGCGAGGAGGAGCTGTTCGGCGCGCAGCCGGTCGATCTCCACGACGAGCACCTCGGCGAGGCGGGGCGCCGGGGCCAGGGGACTCACCGCGGCCAGCGCGGAGGCGAAGCCCCGGACGAGGGAGCGGCCCGCCTGGGGGACGGAGAGGTTCCCGACGCCGGCGCCGATGAGGACGGTCGCCATGGCGGCGACGTGGCCCACGGCGATGGCCTCGCCCAGCAGGGAGGCGTACATCTGGACGGCGCGGCGTTCGTTGAGGGTGCCCATGGGGCCCATGCCGACGACGGCGGCCGAGTGGACCGGGCCCTCCCTGCAGGGGAAGTAGGTGACCTCCCCCAGTTGGGCGTCGATCCAGCCGAGCCGGGTGTGCTCGGTGATCAGGGGGCGGGGGCCGGCGGATATGGCGCGGTCCAGTGCGAGTTCCGCCGCGTCGGGGACGACCGACTGGTAGTGCCCCGTGACGTGCAGGTCTGCGGCGACCTCCACGAGGTCGCCCCAGACGACGGTGATGTTGACCCTTGGACCATCGGGGCGGGGCTGGGGAGGGGGAGCCGGGCCCGAGGGGGGCTCGTGGGCGTGCCGCCGGTTGGCGGGCGTCGTCACGCCTTCAAGCAAGTCCTCGATGCGAGCGGCGGGGGTGCTCACCACGACGCTCCTCCTTCGAGTAGCCCGAGATTCGCCTGCCGGGTGCGCCGCACCTGTCCCCCCACAGGATTATCCCACCGATTCCGCTTGGGGCCCTGCGCTGTAGGGGCCCCCGGTGCGCTCGCCCGAACGTGGGGAGTGCGCGGACCGGCGGGGCGCGCCGACCGGTGGCGTGGACGCGGCGCCCCGATGGTGGGTGGGGCGCCCCTTGCGCGCACCGCAACCGTGTGGCGAAGGGAGGCGTCCTGGACAGCCCTGGACAAGGCGCCCCGGACAGGAACCCCGCCGACCGTGCGCCCCGGTCCCCCGGGCCCTCGGACGGCGGTTCCGGCAATCCGCCGTGGGGGCTGGCCCTGCTCGCCCTGGCCACCACGCTGCTCTCGGCGCTGCTGGGTCCGCTGCTCCAGCTGCTCGGGGTCAAGTCCAGTCCCGTGGCGGCCGTTCTCGTCCTGTTCGCGGTGCTGGTCGGCGGGGTCGTCACCGTCCGGAAGGCGTTCAAGGACCGGCCCGGGATGTCCCGCCGCGCGCGCCGGCTGTCCGTCGCGGGCCTGGTCGTCTTCCTGCTCGCCTGCACCGCGCTGGTGGTCGTCTTCCGGCCCCGCCCGGCGCTGCCGGAGCCGGCCCGGCTGCCGGGGACGCAGGACGTGGCCGTGGTCGGCTTCGAGGGCGTCGGCCCGGGCCAGGACCAGCAGGTGCTCGACGACGTGTCGGAGGCCTTCACCGCTGCCCTGTCACAGGACCGGCTGCCCGAGGGCCGCACGGCGCGCGACTACGCCCGGATCACCTCGCCTCCGCTGGGGGTGCTCGCGGGCACCGGGCGGGACCGCCGGAAACTCGACGAGTGGACGGCCGGCTTCGTCGAGAAGACCAACGCCGGGATCGTTGTCGGGGGCCTGGTCGCCACCGACTCCGGCGGGCAGATCGGACTGCGGCCCGCCGTGTACGTACGGGCCGCGCAGGTGCCGGACGCGCCCGAGCTCGCCGGGTGGTACCTGAGCGGCCCGATCCGGCTCGACCAGGACTGGAGCTCCGGCACCGGCCGCAGGCACGTGATCGCCGAACTGGCCCGCCGTACGCACGGGCTGGCCGGCTTCACGCATGCCCTGGACCTCTGGCGGGCCGGCCGGGTCGCCGAAGCCAAGCGCGAGCTGGACCGGCTGCTGCCGCCGGCCGCGGGCGGCGGCCGCGACGACGGCTCGGAGTTCGTCACGGCCGACCTGGTGCGCCTCTTCCGCGGACACTCCCTGGAGCAGATCGCCTTCGGGCTGCCGGCCGCCGGCCGCGTACCGTACTTCGAGGCGGCCCGCGCCGACTACCGGGCCATCGCCCCGGACGGCCCGATCGGCCTGCGCGCCCGCCTCAGCCTGGCGGGTACGCGGTACCAGCTGGCGCTCGGTCCGAATCCGACCTGCCGGCCGGGCACGGTGGAAGCCGGGGCGCTGGCCGCCGCCTCCGCCGAGCTGCGCGCGCTCGCGGACGAGGGGGCCTTCTCCGAGACCGGCCGGCTGCGGGCGTCGGTGAACCTGGCCCAGGTTGAGCAGTGCCGGCTGACGGCGGGGCTCGTCGGGGACGACGGGACCATCGGGCGGGCCCTGGAACGCGTCCGCTCCGCCGGGGGGAGCGGTGACGCGGTCGAGGAGCTGCGGCTGCTGGCCACCTCCATCGCGGCGACGTACTCCTACGGGCGCGGGGACCTGGCGGGCGCGGTGGCCACCATGAAGGAGGCGGTCGCCAAGGAGCGCGGCTTCGCCCGGCGCGGATTGTGGCAGGCGATCACCGCCGGCTGGGAGTTCCAGCTCGGCGAGCTGACGGCGGGCTGCGCGGACCTGCGAGACGCGCTCGGCCAGCTCGGCGACGCCCTGGACAAGGGGGAGATCACCGCTCAGCGGCACGAGGAAACCGTCAACGCCCTCCGGCAGGGGGCCGCGGACGCCGGGGCCCCGTGCTCCGGGGCCGCGCCGAATGGCCGGCCGTCGAAAGGACCGTGAAACACGTGAGGCCACGCATGCTGCTCCCGGGCGCGGTCGTGCTGGGCTGGCTCCTCGCCGGCTGCGGCTCGACCCCGTCCTCCGGCACGCCGGGCGGTGCCACCGACGTGCCCGCTCCCCCGGTCACCACCAGCCGGGCCGCCGTCCCGACCACCGCCGCGCCGGTCCCCTCGACGGCCGGGCCCAGGCCCACCGACCCGGCCACGGACATGCTGTTGGCGCAGCAGATCACGGTCCTGGCGGCCGGGGACGGAGCCGTGCCGGACTGCGCCGCCGATCTGGGCCGGATCCCGGAGGTCGGCCAGGGGCCCGCGGTGTGGATCGGGAACATCGCCGGCCTGGACCGGGTACTCACCCCTGACGAGGTGGCGCTGTGCCTGAGCGGATTCACGCCCGGCGAGCCGGTCGAGGTGACCGTCACCGCCGGCGGCAAGCAGTACACGACCACGGCGCGTCCCGGCTCCCCCGGACTGGCCTCCACCGGGCTCGAACCGTCCGGCTCGCTGTTCGACGGCCGCGAGCTCACGGTGCACGAGCTGGGCAGCGGTGTGCTGCAGAGCGAGAAGTGGTGGTTCGTGCCGCCCGAGAGGGCCCGCGAGGACCTCGCCGCCGCGGGCGAGCTCACGATCCGGGCGACCCAGGGCACGCTCTCCGCCCGGCACGTCCACCCGGTCGAACTCCCGGACAGGACGGACCGTCTGACGGTGGACCAGGGCAGCCACCGGATCCTCGTCTACGGCTTCCCGCCCGGCACGCGGCTGCCCGTGGGCCTGTACACCGTCGACCCCTCCTCGCAGAACGCCTCCCTGGTCCGGCAGATCGGCACCGTGGTGATGCCCCGGTCGAGGACGGCCGTCTTCACCGTCCCCGACGCGGTCGTCGAGGAGACCGGCGGCCGGGGCGTGTACTGCGTCACCGTGCCGCTGGACGAGCAGTACAACTGTCCGCAGCCGTAGGCGGGTTCAGCGGTAGCGGGCGGAGGCCGCGGCGAAGGGCGTGGCGTGCTGCGGCGCCGTGGCGAGGAGCGCGACCCAGGAGCCGTCGGTGAACTCGATGTCCATCCGGCCCTTCTGGAGGACGCCGGTCGGGTTGGCGCGTACGGCGGCCACCGCCGGACGGGGCACCTCCCAGTAGTGCTTCATCACCGGCGTCGACTGCCACAGCGGCGAGACGTCGCTGAGTGCGAACCAGCGCCGGTCGGTGAGGACGAGGACGCAGGCGTTGGAACGACGCACGTTGGCCCGGCTGATGACGAAGTGTCCGGCGGCGCTCTGCCAGCCGCCTTCCATGTTCTTGCCGTGCATCAGGCGCGTGCCGAGCTGGTCCAGGGCGTCGGGCATGCGGTCGATCGCGTCCGCCACGCCGGCCGGCCGCGACCGACGCGGGTCGAGCACGCGGGACTTGGCGATCTGCCGCAGCTGGCGGGGCAGCCGTGCCTCGATCCGCCGCTGGAGGTCGGAGGGGTCCGGGGGCGCGAGCATCGACTCGGGCGGCGTGGGCACGCCCGGCCCGAGTTCGTGGGCGCAGGCCGCTATGAGGTGCTCTCCCGGCTGGAGGAACTGCCGGGCCTGTTGGCGCCTCTCCTCGTTCAACGGGCGTGCTCCTGTCCTTCTTCGGTGGTCATGTCCGGTGGACGGAATTCTCCCCCATCACCCGGCTTTCATGATCACCGGGGGTCGCCCCCGGCGGCGGCCCGGGCCGGCCGCGCCGGACCCCGGCTCCGCAGGGCCTCCTCCAGGCGGGCGATGTCCCGCACGTCCTTCGCCCGGCGCGGCCGGCCCGGGATCCAGACGGGCGTCATCCTCTTGATCTCGATCTGGGCCGAAGGGCTGACGATCGCGCACTCCAGGTCGCCGATGCGGCCGGCCGGGCCGTCCAGCATGTCCCGCGGCCACGGTTCCCCGGCCCACGGGCCGCCGGCGACCACCGGGCGGCCGTCGGTGCCGCGGGCCAGCAGGGCGAAGCTGCTCTCCTCGCCCTCCTTCACGAAGTCGAGCTGCTGGCCGGCGGGCGGGCCGGGCAGCGGCTCGTACCCGGCGTCCAGCAGGGCGGCGGTGAGGGCGGGGGCGTCCTCGCTCCAGGCGAACCAGTCGACGTCCTCGTGGTCCCTGGTGGGCCGGCCCAGGAAGAAGTCCATCGCCCAGCCCCCGCGGAGCCGGACCTCCACCCCGAGGGCCGCGGCGATCCCGGCCGTCTCAGCGATCAGCCGGAGCTGCCGGCCGGCGCGCTCCGTGTCGGTGTCGGTGTCGGTGTCCGTGCCCATGTCCGTGCCCATGGGGACGCAGGCTAGGGCGCGCATGGCGGCCGCGCAGCCGGATATCGGCCCGCGCCCCCGCGTCAGGGCTCGTCGGAGAGGTTGATGTGGAGGATGCAGATGTCGTCGCGGTTGCCCGGCCGCAGCGCCGCCAGGGAGCGGGCGAGGGTCTCGCCGCGGCCCTCCCGCAGCAGCCGCAGCGCGGTCTCGGCCAGCCGGTCGAGGCCCTCCTCGATGTCCTCGCCGGGATCCTCCACCAGGCCGTCGGTGTAGAGCAGGAGGTGGTCTCCCGGCAGCAGGTCCACCACGTCCTGTCCGTAGGAGGAGTCGAACGCGGCCCCCAGCAGGCTGCCCTCCGGCTGCGGCAGGAAGCTCGCCTCGCCGCCCCGGACCAGCAGCGGCGGCAGGTGGCCCGCCCGCACCCATGTCAGCCGGCGGTCCTCGGGCTGGTATCGGCCCATCACCATCGTGGCCGTCGCCCCGTACGGGTCCACCGCCGTGTGCATGAGGAGGGTGTTCAGCAGGCGCAGGACGTCCGGGAGGGGGGAGCCGGTGATGACCATGCCCTTGGTGGTGAACCGCAGCTGGGCCATGGTCCCCACGGCCCCCAGCCCGTGTCCGGCGACATCGCCGACGACGAACAGGGCGCTCCTGTCCGGCAGTTCGATCGCCGAGTACCAGTCCCCGCCGACGTTGATGCCGCTGTCGGCGGGAACGTAGGCCACGTCGACGCACAGCCCCGCCAGTTCCATCGACCGCTCGGACACCGGCAGCAGCGTCTCCTGGAGGCGGGCGGCCAGCGCCCGCTCGGCCTTCAGCATGCCCCGCTGGACCAGGTTGGCGCGTTCGCTCTCCACCAGCGCCAGCTCCGCGTCCCGCTGCGCGGTGAGGTCCTGGAAGAAGCCGTGGACCTCCACCGGGCTGCCGTCCACGTCCGTATGGGCCTCCGCCACGATGCGCAGGTGCCGCACCCCCCGGCCGGTGGTGATGCGGAACGGCTGGTCGATTGGCTCGCCGTCGCCCAGCAGCCGCTCCACAGCCGCGGCCAGCCTCGGCAGGTCCTCCGCCAGCAGGTGCCGGGGCAGCTCCTCCAGCGGCATCGGGCCGAGCGCCGGATCCCGGTCGAAGATCGTGTAGACCTGGTCCGACCAGGTGATCGTGTCCGTCATGAGGTTCCAGCCGGCCCAGCCGAGGTTTCCCAGCCGCTGCATGTCGGCCAGCCTGCGCGCCTCCCGCTCGCTCATGTCGTGGCGGATCCACGTGACCACCAGCCGCTGCCCCAGCCTGGCCGCCCGCACCGAGTACACCGACTGCTGCTGGACTCCGGCCGTCACCTCCTCGTAGGTGAACGGCTCGCCCTCGTAGACCGCTCCGGTGGCCAGCGTCGCCGCGTACCCGTCCCAGAGCGCGGTTCCCGCAACCGTCGGGTAGGTCTCCAGGACCCGCCGCCCGACCAGCTCCTTGCCGTGCCGGCCGGCCACGTCCAGCGATTCCGGCGCCGCGGCGTCGATCCGGTAGTCCTCGATCTCCCCTGACTCCGAGCGCAGCGGGGTCAGCAGGACCACGGGTCCCGAGACGGCGTCGAAGATCGACTGGATGGCGTCCACGTCCTCGTCGAGCGGATCCAGGCCGGGGGTGCCCCGGTCTTCGCGCAGGAGCCCGCTGCAGAGCCGGACGGCCCGCTTGAGCAGGGTCCGGGTGTGACCGTCGAAGGGCCCCTGCCTGGTACGGAAGAACCCGACGACCGCCGTCGCCGGCCCCGGACCGGGTACGGGGAGCCAGGCGCGCGAGGGCCACCGCCCGGGCTGATCGCCGATCAGCTGGTACCGGGCGGCGTCCAGCTCCGGGTCCTCCAGCCACACCGCCTCCCGGGAGTCGATGGCCTCCAGCGCGGCGACCCCGCTGAGCGGGGGGATGTGGCTCCACTGCTCCGCCACCGCGTCGCCGGCACCCGCCTGGCCGGCCAGCTCCAGACTGCCGGCGGCCACCACCGTGTAGATCATCACCGCGTCCACGTCCTCGGCGTCCCCGAGGACCGACCGCAGCAGCTCCGCCACCTCCCCCGGGGCCCGGACACCCGCCAGCTCACGGGCCAGCCGGGCGAGGGGCTGCCGCTGCCCGGCCTGACGCCCCGTGTCGATCACGTACCGGCTCGTGCGGAAGGCCGAGGGGACCGGTTCGGACTCCGGCCCCGGCGGTCCGGAAACCCGGTCCGCCGGAGCCCGCCCGGCCTGTGCCGACGGCGTGGAGCCGCTGCCGGTGCGGCCCAGAGTGATCCAGCACTCCTCCAGGAGGGTGCGCCGGTGCTGAGCGGCGGCGTCGACCAGCAGCTGGTACGCGGCGTCCGCCGACACGTCGGCCCGGGCCATGACCACCCCCTTGGCCCGTTCGAGCACGGCGTTCACCGAGGCCACGCTCTCCAGGTCGGCGACCTCGGCCCGCAGCCGGGCCACGACCTTGGCCAGCGCCAGCACCTCAGGGGCCGCGGCGTCGCCGGCGCCGGGTAGCACGGACTCGCCCTCCATACGTCGAGCATCGCATGCGAGGGGGACGGTGGCCGTACGCCACGGGCCGTGCCATTCCCTGCCGGGTTTGTCCGGCACGGGGGTGGGCAGCCGCGCCCATACAGGAGAAAGGCCCCAGGACGGAGGCCCAGGATGTCCACAAGCACACTCATAGCCGTCATCGCCGTCGGCGTGGTCGTCGTGCTCGCTCTCGCCGCCATCATGTGGCTGCTGGCACGGCGGCGCCATCTCCGCGACCGCTTCGGTCCGGAGTACGAGCGCACCGTCGAGGAGAAGGGCGGCGCACTGGCTGCCGAACGCGAGCTGCGCGCCCGCGAGGCGCGCCACGACAAGCTCGACATCAAGGAGCTGCCCGCCGCCCGGCGGCGCCAGTACTCGGAGCAGTGGACCGGCGTCCAGGAGCACTTCGTCGACCGCCCCGCGGGCGCCGTCGACGAGGCCGACGACCTCGTGTCGCGGCTGATGCGGGAGCGCGGCTACCCCACCGAGGGATACGAGGGAGCGGTGCGCGACCTGTCGGTCGAACACGGCCGCACGCTGGAGCACTACCGGGCGGCGCACGACGTCAAGGCGCGGAGCGTGAGCGGCCGGGCGACGACGGAGGAGCTGCGCGGCGCGATGGTGCACTACCGCGCCCTGTTCGACGAACTGCTGACGGATCAGAGGAGCCGGTGAGATGGAGACGCACGAAGAGCACACGACGGGCGGACGCACCCCGCTGACCACGGAGGACCTCGCACGTCCGGACGGGGCCGACGGGCCCGGCGCGCCGGTCTACCCGGGCGAGGCGTCCGCGGACGGCGTGGCCGACCGCGGTGACGGCCCGGACGCCGAAGGCCCGTCCGGCCGGGACGACGAGCCCCGCGCGGACGAGCCGGTGGAACCGGACGCCGGGGACGGGCAGCCGCTCCTCGCCGCCGGGGACGCCGAGCGGTACCGCACGGAATGGGCCGAGATCCAGGGCCGCTTCGTCGACGACCCCAAGGACGCGGTCACGTCGGCGGACACCCTGGTGGCCGAGGTCATGCAGAACCTCGCCGGGACCTTCGCCTCCCACAAGCAGGACCTGGAGGGCCAGTGGCGGAGCGGGGACCGCGTACCGACCGAGGAGCTGCGGATGGCGCTCCAGCACTACCGGTCGTTCTTCAACCGGCTGCTGAAGACCTGAGGACCCGGGCACCCCGGGGGGGGGGGGGGGGGGGGGGGGGGGGGGGGGGGGTGTGCCCGGCCTGA
>NZ_JBWKEZ010000041.1:0-4519 GCF_056434525.1 Streptomyces sp. NPDC044002 | reverse complement strand
CCCCCACCCCCCCCCCCCCCCCCCCCCCCACACACCCCCCCCCCCCCCCCCCCCCCCCCCCCCCCCCCCCCCCCACGGGGTGGAATCCCGGCTACTCCGAGGCACAGCCTATGCACTCGACATCGATCTGATCGGCGAGCTCGGTCAGTACCCCGGCCAGTTCCGACACCGTCCGTTCGTCGGCCGGCATCTCGCCGGTCTCGGTGGCGTGCACCCAGTCCTCGGCCAGCCGGCGCAGCAGCGCGGTGACGTGGTCGGCGGGGATCAGCAGACCACCGTCGTCCGCGGGGAACAGCGGTATCGACAGCTGGATCATGAGTTTTCCTCCCGACGCCTCTCCGGGAACGGCTACCCACGTTGCGGGAGGGCAACCGCTCACGCGCCGCCCGGCCCGCCCTCCGCCAGGGCGGCGAGGACCCGGTCGGGGGTGAGGGGCAGTTCGCGGATCCGGCGGCCGGTCGCCCGGGCGAAGGCGTTGCCGATGGCGGCGGCCGCTCCCACCGTGCCGATCTCGCCGATCCCCTTGCTGCCCATGGGATCGAGGTGCTTGTCGTGCTCGTCGACCCAGTGCGCCTCGATGTCGGGCACGTCCGCGTGCACCGGCACGTGGTACGAGGCCAGGTCCCGCGCGGTGAAGTCGCCGTGGGCCGGGTCCAGCGGGGAGTGCTCGGTGAGTGCCATCCCCAGGCCCATGACCATGCCGCCGACGAACTGGGAGCGGGCCGTCAGCGGGTTGAGGATCCGGCCGGCCGCGAAGACGCCCAGCATGCGCAGCACCCGCACCTCGCCGGAGACCGGGTCGACCGCCACCTCGGCGAACTGGGCGCCGAAGGCGTGCCGGGCGTACGGGGAGCGCTGTTTGACGGCGGCCGTGGTGTCGGCGGACGCGCACAGGCCCCCTTCGGGCACCTTGCCGTCGCGCCGTGCGAGTTTCAGCGCGAGCGCGCGGCAGGCCTCGTGCACCGCCCACCCCCAGGACCCGGTGCCGGACGAGCCGCCCGCCACCGACGCCGCGGGCAGGCCCGAGTGCCCGACCACGCTCGTCACCCGGTCCGCGGGCACGCCCAGCGCGTCCGCCGCCACCATGGCCAGGACGGTCCGCGCGCCGGTCCCGATGTCGGTGGCGGCCACCTCCACCCGGTAGGTGCCGTCCGGCAGGGCATGCGCCATGGCCTGGCAGGGGGCCAGGTACACCGGGTACGTGGACGCGGCCACGCCCGCACCGGTGAGCAGGCCGTCCCGGGTGCGCGGGCCGCGGGTGCCCGGCCAGCCGAAGCGCCGTGCGCCCTCGCGCAGGCAGGCGACCAGGCCGCGGCTGCTGTACGGGCGCCCGCTGTCCGGTTCGGCGGCGGGCTCGTTGCGCACGCGCAGCTCGACGGGGTCCACGCCCACGGCGTCGGCGAGTTCGTCCATCGCCGACTCCAGCGCGTACATGCCGGGCGTCTCCCCCGGCGCCCGCATCCACGACGGGGTGGGCACGTCGAGCGGCACGACGCGGTGTGCGGTGAGCAGGTCGGGGGCCGCGTACATGACCCGGGCGGGTACGGCCGCCTGTTCGACGAACTCGCGGATGCGCGAGGTGTGGGTGGTGATCTCGTGCGCGAGGGCCGTGAGGGTGCCGTCGGGCCGCGCCCCGAGGCGCACCCGGTGCAGGGTGGGGGCGCGGTGGCCGACGACGGCGGGCAGGTGGGCGCGGGGCAGCGCGAGCTTGACGGGCCGGCCGGTGTGCCGGGACGCCATCACGGCGAGCACCACGTGCGGGCGGGGCGTGCCCTTGCAGCCGAAGCCGCCGCCCACGTGCTCCGAGTGCACGGTGATCCGTTCCTCCGCCAGGCCGAACAGGGAAGCCAGGACGGTGCGCACGAGCCCGGCCCCCTGGCTGGAGTCGTACACGGTCAGCCGTTCCTCGCCGGCGTCCCAGACGGCGGTGGCGGCGTGCGGCTCCATGGGGTGGTTGTGCAGCGGGGGCACCGCGTACCGGCGGTCGAGGCGGACCGGAGCGGCCTCGTACGCGGCGAGCGCGTCGCCCTTCTCGCGGCGTCCCGGGTAGCCGCCGTTGACCTGCTCGGGCTCGTAGGCGCCGGGGTGCCCTTCGTGCAGGCGGACGTCGGGGGCCGCGGCGCCGGTGTCGTACGTGACGGACACGGCGTCGGCGGCGGCACGGGCGCGCTCGGGGGTGTCGGCGACGGCGAGGGCGACGTACCAGCCGTGGTGGGGTACCCGGTCGTCCTGGAGCAGCCGCAGCTCGGCGTCCTCGGTGGGCCCGAGCCGGGGTGCGTCGGCGGCGGTGAGGACGGCCGCGACGCCGGGCAGCGCCGCGGCGGCGGCCGTGTCCGTGCGGACCACCCGGCCGGCGGCCACGGTGGCGGGCACCGGCCAGGCGTACAGGCAGCCGGGCGGGGTGTGGTCGGCGGCGTAGCGGGCGGCGCCGGTGACCTTCAGCGCGGCTTCCCGCCGGGTGGCGGGCGAGCCGAGCGCGGGGGTGCCTTCCATGGTCCGTCTCCATCTTTGTGTCGCTCCCCGCCCGGTCGGCGGGGCTTAGTCCCGCGCGGGCCCGGCGAGCCCGGCCAGTACGTCGCGGGCGAGGTTGCCGGCGAGGAGCACCTTGAAGGCGTTGTCGCGCAGCGGGCGGGCCGCTTCGAGTTCGGCGTCCACGGCCGCGCGGACGGCCTCGGGCGTGGGCCGCTCGCCCAGCAGGCGCTCCTCGGCCGCCCGGGCCCGCCAGGGCCGGTGCGCCAGCCCGCCGAAGGCGAGCGCGATCCGGGACACCAGGCCGTCCCGGGTCTCCAGGACCGCCGCCGCCGAGGCGAGCGCGAAGGCGTACGAGGCCCGGTCGCGGGCCTTGCGGTACGCGGAGGGCGCGCCGAAGGCGCCGGGCGGCAGCAGGACCGCGGTGACGAGTTCGCCGTGCCGCAGTGTCGTGTCCTGTTCGGGCCGCTCCCCGGGCAGCCGCAGGAAGCCGTCGAGCGGCACCGTGCGGATGCCGTCGCCGCCGGTGACCTCCACCTCCGCGTCCAGTGCGCTCAGCGCCACCGCGAGGTCGGAGGGGTGGGTGGCGACGCAGAGCGGGGAGTGCCCGAGCACGGCGTGCTCGCGGTTGGCGCCGTCGAGGGCCGCGCAGCCGCTGCCGGGGTCGCGTTTGTTGCAGGGCTTGGACACGTCCTGGAAGTAGCCGCAGCGGGTGCGCTGGAGCAGGTTGCCGCCGGTCGTCGCGGCGTTGCGCAGCTGTCCCGAGGCGCCCGACAGCAGGGCCTGGGCCAGGACCGGGCAGCGGGCCCCGGCGAGGGGGTGTGCGGCGAGGTCGCTGCCGCGGACGCCGGCGCCGACGCGCACGCCGCCCGAGGCGGTGGCCTCGACCCCGGCGGGGAGCAGCCGGGCGACGTCCACGAGGGTGTCGGGCCGTGCGACGCCGAGCTTCATGAGGTCGACGAGGTTGGTGCCGCCGGCCAGGTAGGCGGAGCCGGGCCGGCCGCCGTGTGCCTCGGCCGCCTCGGCGAGGCTCGCGGGGCGGACGTAGCGGAAGGGCTTCACGTGATCACGTCCCGTACGGCGTCGACGATCCGCGGGTAGGCGCCGCAGCGGCACAGGTTGCCGCTGAGGCGCTCGGCGACGGCCTCGCGGGTCGCCTCCGCGCCCTCCGCCTCCAGTTCGGCGATCATCCCGACGGCCGAGCAGAGCTGGCCCGGCGTGCAGAAGCCGCACTGGAGGGCGTCGCGGGCGATGAAGGCCTCCTGGAGGGGGTGCGGGCGGCCGTCCTGCCCGGCGAGGCCCTCGACGGTGGTGATCCGGGCGCCGTCCTGGGCGACGGCGAGCAGCAGGCAGCTGTTCAGGCGCCGGCCGTCGACGAGGACGGTGCACGCCCCGCACTGGCCGTGGTCGCAGCCCTTCTTCGCGCCGGTGAGGTCCAGCCGCTCGCGCAGCGCGTCGAGCAGGGTCGTGCGGTGGTCCAGGCCGAGCGCGTGCCGTTCGCCGTTGACGTGGAGCGTGACCTGCGAGTGCGTGGCCTCCTGGCCGTCCATGACGAGCGCCTGCCTCTCCTCGCGGTTGCCCCCGCCCCTTGGCGTCTAACCGGCCGGGGGCGCGCCGCAACGCGTCGGCGTCCGGTTCCACCCGATCGGATTCGGGCGGCGGAACGTGGGCAGGCGCCGGTCGAGGCTCTCGAAAGGAGTTCGCCATGGCTGAGAAGGCCAAGGGAAAGATGGACCAGGCCAAGGGCAAGGCGAAGGAAACCCTCGGCAAGGTGTCCGGCAACGACCGGCTGAAGGCCGAAGGCAAGATGGACCAGGCCAAGGGCAAGGCCGAGGAAGCCGCGGGCAAGGCCGAGCAGAGCGTGCGCGGGATCGGCGACTCGCTGCGCGGCCGCCGCCACGGCACCTGACCCGTCACGCCCCCTACGACGTGCCCCCCGGCCGGGACCGGCCGGGGGGGAAGCGACGGTTGGGCGGACCGGGAAGTGTTTTGGGTTCGTGGAGCTCCTTAAACCCCTCTGGCGCCACCCTCACTGAGGGAAGCAGAGCAT
>NZ_JBWKEZ010000040.1:0-79313 GCF_056434525.1 Streptomyces sp. NPDC044002 | reverse complement strand
GCCGGCGGGGCTATCTATAGCCTCGCCGGCGTTTGAGGCGCGGGGGTCTGGGGGCGGAGCCCCCAGGGGGTCCGGGGCGCAGCCCCGGGGAACGGGCGAAGGGCGGGGAGGGGACCTCGCCCCGCGCAGCGGCCCACCCACCCGCACACGACCCACCGCCCCAGCCACCCGAACCGGCCCCGCCCCGCAGGCCGCCGGACGGAGTCCGGCGCGGCGGTGCGAAGCCGGGGAGGCGCCCCGGCGCCGAGCCGCGCGAGCGGCGCGTCAAGAAGGGGAGCGGCGCGTCAAGAAGGAGAAGGGAGCGGCACGCCCGCCAGCAGCGGCCGCCCTAGGACGAGGGTGTCGGCGGCGACCACCGGCGCGGGCCCGTTCGCCGGGTGGTCCCAGTGCCCGCGGGGCTTGCCCGTGCCGACGTCCAGGCCCGTCACGAACGGCAGGGCCGTCCGCCCCAGGAGCCCGCGGCGCCCGCCGTGGGAGGACTTCACGTACAGCACCCCCCGCCGCACCCCCAGCAGCTCCAGCACGCACTCCGTGCCCTCCCGCCGCGTCACCGGCCGCTGCCACCGCACCGACCCGCTCGCCGCGTCCAGCGCGAACACCACGTCCCAGCCCTGCTCCGCCCGGTACGCGGCCACGTACACCACCCCGTCCTCGACGAGCAGCCCCGCCGCCGGCGTCCCCGGCTCGAAGCGCCACAGCTCGTAGCCCTTGCGCCGGTCCAGGGCGTGCAGCACACCGCCGGCCAGTACGTGCACCGGCCCGCCCGGCAGGTGGTCGGGGGCCGGCCGCGCGCCGGCGTCGTAGCCGCGCGGCCAGGACCACAGCGGGGTCCCGCCCGGCAGGTGCAGCGCCCGCAGCTGCCGGCCGTCGCCGAGGACCAGGCACTCGCCCGCGACGGTGAAGGAGGTCACGCCCGGCAGCGGATGCCGCCACAGCGGCTGCCCGTCGGTCTTGTCCAGGGCGGTCAGCTCGCCGTCCGCCGCGTGCAGCACCAGCCCCGGCGCCGGGATCAGCCCCACCGGCTCCGTCAGCTCCCGCCACCACCGCACCCGCCCGTCCGCCGAGTCCCGGACCACCAGGCGCCCGTGCGACCCGGCGCCCGACGTCACGACCACGCACACGGTGTCCGCGTCGGTCCTGCACCACACCCACTCCGGCTCCGGCAGCGGCCGAGCCCGCACCCCGTCGTCGGCGTACGCCATCCAGCGCCCGGCCCCCGTCGCGGCGTCCACGCAGCCGACCTCGGCCCCCGCCGTCCACACCGCCAGCTCCCCGGCGGCGTGCAGCTCGTCCGGCAGCTCCCCGGACCGCCACCCCGCCGCCGGCCGGGGCCCGGCCTTGTCGGGGCGCAGCGTCACCCCGCGCGGGGGCGGCGTGCCGGGGTCCGCGGCGGCGGCCGCCAGCCAGGGCGCTCCCGCCGTGCAGTCCCGGGCGATCCAGGCCAGCTCCCGGCCCCGCTCGGCGGGTTCGGCCAGCCGCCGGGCGGCGGCGGCCCGTTCCCGCGCGGCGGCCGGGTCCAGTACGGAGGGGCGTCCCTGCGCGCTCAGGTCCCGGGCGGCCTCCAGTTCCGCGCGGGCCGCCTCCAGGTCCCCGTTCCCGGTGTCGGCCAGCGCCCGCTCCGCCAGGGCCAGGGCCTCGGCCGCGCCGGCCCGGTCCCCGACGCCGGAGCGTTCGCCCGCCACCCGGCACAGCGCCCGCACCCGGGCCCCGCCGCCCGGGATCCGCTCGGCCAGCCGCAGGGCGGCGGGCAGGTCCTGCCGGGCGACGGCGGTGACGGCCCTGGACTCGGTGGCGGCCCGGACCACCGGGCTCCGGATCAGCGACAGGTAGCCCTCCGCACGGGGGAAGTCGGCCGGTGCACTGGCCAGGGCGGCCCGCGCCAGTACGGCCTCCTCCGCCGCGCTGCCGGCGAAGTGCCGCCGGGCCAGCCGGACCCCGCGTTCGGGGGCGACCGCCGCGAGTTCCTCCGCGACCTTGCGCAGCCGGGCCAGCCGGTTCGGCCCGGACACCGCGAACAGGGCCTGCTGCGCGTCGGTCAGCACCCGCTCGGTGCGGGCGGGGGCGTCCCGCGAGATCCGCCGGGCCAGCCCGGTCAGCAGCGCGGCCACCCGGGCGCCGTCGCCGCCCCCGTCGGTCCAGGCCCAGAGCTCGGCGTCGGCCAGCAGCCGGCCCGCGAGGTCCGCGTCGAAGCGCGCCGCGGCCTCCGCCGCGAGGGCGAGCCCCTCGGTGCGGGCCTCGCCGGCCCCCGCCGGCAGGGAGGCCAGGGTCTCCTCGGCCTCCAGCAGCAGCTCCCGCACGAAGTCCCGTACCGGGGCGGGCACGGGGGCGTCCGCCTCCGACTCGGGCCCCGGTCCCGGCCCCGGCCCCGGCTCGGGCGCCGGCACCGAAACCGGGTCCGGCACCGAAACCGGGTCCGGCACCGAAACCGGGTCCGGCACCGAAACCGGGTCCGGCACCGAAACCGGGTCCGGCACCGAAACCGACACCGCCTCCGCCTCCCGCAGCGCGGCGACCGCGCCGGGACTCCCCTCCCCACCCCCCTCCAGCCCCCGCAGCGCCCCCGCCACCCACTGCGCCGACTCCGGCCGGTCCCGCGGGTCCTTCGCCAGCAGCGCCAGCACCAGCCGGCCCAGCTCCGCGGACACCCCGGGCACCTCCAGCGGCTCCGGCGCGTCCTCCACGTGGCGCCGCATCAGGACGTACATCGGCTCCGCCGACCCGAAGGGCGGCTCCCCGCTCAGCAGGGCGTACAGCACGCACCCCAGCGCGTACAGGTCGCAGCGGGCGTCCACGTGCTCGCCGCGCCACTGTTCGGGCGCCATGTACGGCGGGGTGCCGAACATCCGCCCGGTCACCGTCCAGCCGGCCGTCGCGTCGGCGGAGTGGGCTATGCCGAAGTCGCAGATCTTGAGGCGGCCGCCGGGCAGCAGGAAGAGGTTCTGGGGCTTCAGGTCCCGGTGCACCACGGCCCGTTCGTGCGCGGCGGCCAGCGCCTCCGCCGTCTGCGCGGCCAGCCCGACCGCCTCGGCCACCGGCAGTCCGCCGGGGGAGCGGGCCAGCCGCGCTCCCAGGTCCTCTCCGGAGAGCAGCTCCATCACGATGAACAGGCGCCCCTCGTGCTGCCCCACGTCGTGCACGACGGTGATGCCCGGGTGCTGGAGGCGCGCCCCGATGGTGGCCTCCCGCCGGAACCGGGCTATCAGCTCCTCGTTGGTCGCCGCGTCCAGCAGCACCTTGACCGCCACGGCCCGGTGCAGGGCCTGGTCGTGGCCCCGCCACACCTCGCCCATGCCTCCGGCACCGAGCCGCTGGTCCAGCCGGTACCGGTCCGCCAGTACTTCCCCCACCCGCACCGCGAAGCCCCCTGAGATCACGTCGTCCGACGGTCATCCAGGGGGCATTCTCCACCGCGAAGTGAACTAACGGGGGTCGGTGGCTGAACGCCGCCGGATCTTGTTCCCCAGCCACACCAGGGGGTCGTACTTGCGGTCCACGGCCCGCTCCTTCAGCGGGATCAGGGCGTTGTCGGTGATCTTGATGCCCTCGGGGCAGACCTCCGTGCAGCACTTGGTGATGTTGCAGTAGCCCAGCCCGTGTTCCTCCTGGGCGGTGCGCTTGCGGTCCAGGCCGGCTTCCGCGGCCGCGTCCAGCGGGTGCATGTCCAGCTCCGCGACCCGCATCAGGAAGCGGGGGCCTGCGAAGGCGGTCTTGTTCTCCTCGTGGTCGCGCACCACGTGGCAGGTGTCCTGGCACAGGAAGCACTCGATGCACTTGCGGAACTCCTGGGAGCGTTCCACGTCCACCTGCTGCATCCGGTACTCGCCCGCCGCGACCCCCGGCGGGGGCACGAAGGCCGGGACCTCGCGGGCCTTGGCGTAGTTGAAGGACACGTCCGTGACCAGGTCCCGGATCACCGGGAAGGCGCGCAGCGGGGTGATCGTGACGGTCTCGTCCCGCTCGAAGACGGACATCCGCGTCATGCACATCAGCCGCGGCCGGCCGTTGATCTCCGCGCTGCACGAGCCGCACTTGCCCGCCTTGCAGTTCCAGCGGACCGCGAGGTCGGAGGCCTGGGTCGCCTGGAGCCGGTGCACGATGTCCAGGACCACCTCGCCGTCGTGCACCTCGACGGTGAAGTCCCGGAGGTCCCCGCCCTCCGCGTCGCCCCGCCAGACCCGGAAGCGTGCGTCGTATGTGGTCACCCGTACAGCTCCTCTTCGGCGAGGTACTTGGCCAGTTCTTCCTTCTCGAAGAGCGCGAGCAGGTCGGGCCGGATCGGCTCGGTGCGGACCCGCTCCAGGGCGATGCGGGCTCCCGCGGGATCGGCGGGAGCCGGTACGACCGGGCGGCACAGCAGGTTCACCGGCCGCCACTGCCGTTCCATCGCCGGGCAGTCCTCGCGGGTGTGCCCGCCCCGGCTCTCGGTGCGCTCCAGGGCGGCGCGGGCCACGCACTCGCTGACCAGCAGCATGTTGCGCAGGTCCAGTGCCAGGTGCCAGCCCGGGTTGAACTGCCGGTGCCCCTCGACCCCGGCGCGGGCCGCCCGTACGCGCAGGGCCGCCAGCCGCTCCAGGGCCTCGGCCATCTCGCCCTCGCGGCGGATGATGCCGACCAGGTCGTTCATCGCCGTCTGGAGCTCCTGGTGGAGGGTGTACGGGTTCTCCGCGCCCTCGTCGGCGTGGAACGGGGCGAGCGCCTCGGCGGCCGCCGCGTCGATCTGCTCCTGGGAGACGGCGGGACGCGGGCCCGGGAGCGATGCGTGCTCCGCCGCGTGCAGCCCGGCCCGCCGGCCGAAGACCAGCAGGTCGGAGAGGGAGTTGCCGCCGAGCCGGTTGGAGCCGTGCATGCCGCCGGCGACCTCGCCGGCGGCGAACAGGCCCGGTACGCCGACGGTGGCGGCGGTGTCGGAGTCGACCGCGATGCCGCCCATCACGTAGTGGCAGGTCGGGCCGACCTCCATGGGCTCGGCGGTGATGTCCACGTCCGCCAGCTCCTTGAACTGGTGGTACATGGAGGGCAGCCGGCGTTTGATCTTCTCGGCGGGCATCCGGGTGGACACGTCGAGGAACACCCCGCCGTGCGGGGAGCCGCGGCCCGCCTTCACCTCGGAGTTGATGGCGCGGGCCACCTCGTCGCGGGGGAGCAGCTCGGGCGGGCGCCGGTTGTGGTCCGGGTCCTCGTACCAGCGGTCGCCCTCCTCCTCCGACTCGGCGTACTTCTCCTTGAAGACGTCCGGTACGTAGTCGAACATGAACCGCTTGCCCTCGGAGTTGCGCAGCACCCCGCCGTCGCCGCGCACGGACTCGGTGACGAGGATGCCCTTCACCGAGGGCGGCCAGACCATGCCCGTGGGGTGGAACTGGACGAACTCCATGTTGAGGAGGGGGGCTCCCGCGAGCAGGGCCAGGGCGTGGCCGTCGCCGGTGTACTCCCAGGAGTTGGAGGTGGTCTTGAAGGACTTGCCGATCCCGCCGGTGGCGAGGACCACCGCGGGGGCCTCCAGGACGAAGAAGCGGCCGGTCTCGCGCTCGTAGCAGAAGACCCCCGAGACCCTCTCCCCGTCCTCGGGGCCGCGGTCTTTCAGGCTGCGATCTTTCAAAACCCGCGTGACCGTGCACTCCTGGAAGACCTTGAGCCGGGCCTCGTGGTCACCGTGCTCCCTGAAGTCCTCCTGCTGGAGCTGGACGATCTTCTGCTGGAGGGTGCGGATCAGCTCCAGGCCCGTCCGGTCGCCGACGTGCGCGAGGCGCGGGTACTCGTGCCCGCCGAAGTTGCGCTGGGAGATCCGGCCGTCGGGCGTGCGGTCGAAGAGGGCGCCCCAGGTCTCCAGCTCCCAGACCCGGTCGGGGGCCTCCTTGGCGTGCAGCTCGGCCATCCGCCACTGGTTGAGGAACTTGCCGCCGCGCATGGTGTCGCGGAAGTGGACCTGCCAGTTGTCGCCCTCGTTGACGTTGCCCATGGAGGCGGCGATACCGCCCTCCGCCATCACGGTGTGGGCCTTGCCGAAGAGGGACTTGCAGATCACGGCCGTCCGGGCGCCCCGCTCGCGGGCCTCGATCGCGGCCCGCAGCCCGGCACCGCCCGCGCCGACCACGACCACGTCCCACTGCTGCCGTTCCACTTGAGCCATCTCAGAAGATCCTCGGGTCGGTGATGGTGCCGCTGGCCAGCAGGTACACGTAGAAGTCGCACAGGGCCACGCTGATCAGGGAGGCCCACGCGAGCTGCATGTGGCGGGCGTTGAGCCGGCTGACCCAGCCCCACAGGCGGTAGCGCACCGGGTGCCGGGAGAAGTGCTTGAGGCGGCCGCCCATGATGTGCCGGCAGGAGTGGCAGGACAGCGTGTAGGCCCAGATCAGCACGATGTTGGCCAGGAAGACGAGGGTGCCGAGCCCCATGTGGCCCCAGGCGTAGTGCTCGTCGCGGAAGGTCAGCACGGTGTCGTACGTGAGGATGCCGGCGACCGGCACCGCCGCGTAGAAGAAGTACCGGTGCAGGTTCTGCAGGACCAGCGGGAAGCGGGTCTCGCCCGTGTACGAGGCGTGCGGCTCGGCGACGGCGCAGGCGGGCGGCGAGGCCCAGAAGCCCCGGTAGTAGGCCTTGCGGTAGTAGTAGCAGGTCAGCCGGAAGCCGAGGGGGAAGACCAGGATCAGCAGGGCGGGGGACAGGCCCCACCAGCTGCCGAACAGGTCGAGGTTGGGTCCGCCGCGCATCTCCTGGCAGTTCTCCGCCAGACAGGGGGAGTAGAACGGGGAGACGTACGGGGCCGCGTAGTAGTGGTCGTTGGCGAAGGCCCGCCAGGTCGAGTACGCGATGAAGGCGAGCAGCCCGGCCGCGGTGCCGGCGGGCGACAGCCACCACCGGTCGGTCCGCAGGTGCCGGGCCGTGATCGCGGCCCGGGAGGGGCCGTGGACCCCGCCGGGCCGCTGCTGGGGTGGTTCCGTGCCTGTGGCCAAAGGGAACTCCGGGTGGAGTGGTCGAGGGGTGGCCCAGGAGGCCCGGCCGCCGGAGCGGCCGGGCCAGATGGGGGTGCTGCGCGGGGACGGGCGGCGGGTCCTAGGGGGCGCGGCGGTCGCGGGCGCCGAGGCCCTCGTCGTCGGTGTCCGTCCACAGCGCGTTGTCGTACGGGGTGTCCGGGATGGTCACCATCCTGGATTTCTCCGGCGGCCTGGGGCCGGCGGCCGGCGCCTGCCGGGCGACGTCCTTCTCCAGCTGCTCCACCGAGCGGACCAGCTCGTCGAGACTGCGCCGTACGGCGGTCAGATCGTCTTGCAGGGACATGACTTGCCCTCACTTCCGCAGGGTGCGGTGGCAACGCTCACGGGCGCCTGCGAGTGTCGCGCCTCCCGTCCCCGGTTGTGAAGGGACGTGCAGCGATTCCGGGCGCGCAGGCGCAAACCGTGCGCCCCTCCCTGCTCCCATTTTCATCCCTCGAACGAGGGAACGCGCGCCTGGGCGCCCGGCCCGGCGGCGGCCGGGGGCGGGGGGCGCGCCCGGGGGCGCAAGCGGGATTGGTCCGCACGGGTGGGGTTCGCGGCGTGGCGAGGGGCCGCTGCGGAGGACGCGGGCGGTGGTCGATTTCAGTGGGTTTCCACACCGGTGTGATCAGCTCCATATACCGCCGAACGTGATCAAGACCCTCTTTTCACGGCCCTCGTGCCCCGCCCCGGAGGTACCACCCATGACCCAGAGAAGGCGCAGGTCCTTGGCGCTCCTCACCTCGGGAGTCCTCGCACTGCCGCTCCTCGCGGGCTGCGGCGCGGGCGAGGACGAGGGCGGCCCGGCCGCCGCGGGACCGGACATCGCGACGACCGTCCGCGAGCAGGTCGCCGACGGCGGCGTGCTTCGCTGGGCCGTGGACTCCCTGCCGGAGACCCTGAACGCCTTCCAGGCCGACGCGGACGCCACCACCGGCCGGATCGCCGGCGCGGTCCTGCCCCAGCTGTTCACCCTGGACGCCAAGGGCCGGCCGGTGGCCAATCCGGACTACCTGGAGAAGGCCGAGGTCGTCGAGCGCGAGCCCAAGCAGGTCGTCCTGTACAAGCTGAACCAGCAGGCGGTGTGGAGCGACGGGCGCGAGATCGGCGCCGCCGACTTCGTCGCCCAGTGGCGGGCCCTGAACGGCAAGGACTCGGCGTACTGGACCGCCCGCAACGCCGGCTACGACCGGATCGAGAAGATCGAGCGCGGCAAGACCGACCTGGAGGTCAAGGTCACCTTCGTCAGGCCGTACGCCGACTGGCGCTCCCTGTTCAGCCCGCTCTACCCCAAGCAGGTCATGGGCACCCCCGAGGCCTTCAACGAGGGCGCCCGCGGCGCCCTCAAGGTCACCGCCGGGCCCTTCGGGCTCGGGGCCATCGACAAGAAGACCGGCACCGCGGCGCTGACCCGCAACCCGCGCTGGTGGGGCCGGCCCGCGAAGCTGGACACCCTCGTGCTGACGGCGGTGCCCCGGGCGGGCCGCCCGGCGGCGCTGGCCGCGGGGAAGGTGGACCTGGCCGAGATCGACCGTTCGGGCGTCGACCGGATCGCCCTCGCCCACCGGGACGCCGGCCGGGTGGACGGCACGCACGGCCCGGGCGCCTCGCTCACCCCCGCGCAGGCCACCCTCTCCTGGGCGCTGGCCCACGGCGCCGACGAGGCCAGGGCGAAGGAGGAGCAGGAGACCCGCCAGAAGAACGCCGACGCCGTCAAGAAGTACGCCGAGGAGCAGTCGGCCCTGCGCGGCTTCACGGTCCGCAAGTCGCTGGAGCCCGCCTACACGCAGCTGGCGATGAACGGGGCTTCCGGCCCGCTGTCGGACGAGCGGGTCCGCCGGGCCGTCGCCCGCGCCCTGGACCGCAAGACGCTGGCCGAGATCGTCCTGAGGCCGCTCGGTCTGCCCGCGAAGCCGGTCGGCAGCCACCTGGCGCTGGCCGGGCAGCAGGCGTACGCCGACAACAGCGACGCCCTCGGCGGCCAGGACACCCAGGCGGCGCAGGCCCTGCTCGCGGACGCGGGCTGGCGCAAGGGCGGCAAGCTGAACGAGCCGGCGAAGGCGGGGGCCGAGAGCGCCGAGAGCTCGCAGGACGACTCCAAGACCCCGGCGGGAGCCAAGCCCGGACCGGGCGACGGCACCGGCGAAGACGGCCTGTACATCGTGGGCGAGGACGACGGGCGCAACGGCGACCTCCGCTCGGCCACCGCCGACCTGGGCCTGCGCCGCACCCGCCCGGGCCTGCCCGGCGCCCCCGCCGCCGGGCTGCGCGTCCTGCCCGGGACGCAGGTGCGCGGCTTCGGGGCGGACCCGGCCGACGGCATCGCCTCCTTCGGCCGCACCGACGGGCCCTCGCCGGCCCTGGCCCCGGCCTCGCTCGCCGCGCAGCAGGAGCACGTCCTGCTGGCCCAGGCGGAGACCCTCGCGAAGGCGGCCGCGGCTGCCGGCGACGCCAAGGCCCCGGCGGAGGGCGAGGAGGCCAAGGAGGAAGGTGACGCCAAGGAGCCCGCGGCGGCCAGCCCGGCCCCCGTCCAGGCTCCCGCCAAGCAGGCCCGTACCTCCGGCGCGATGCTCGCCAAGGACGGCAAGCCGCTCAGCCTGCGCTTCGTCCTCCCGGCCGGGCCCGGCTCGGAGGCCCTGCGCTCGGTCGGCGAGCGGATCTCCCAGATGCTCCAGAAGATCGGCATCAGCACGGAGATCAAGAAGGTGGCCGACGAGAGCTTCTTCAAGGACCACATCGCCTCGGGCCAGTACGACCTGGCCCTGTACTCGTGGCCGGCGACGGCCTTCCCGGCCACCGACGCCCGCCCGATCTTCGCCAAGCCGGAGCCGGCCGCCGACGGCTCGCTCCTCGTCGAACAGAACTACACCCGGGTCGGCACCGACCACATCGACCAGCTCTTCGACCAGGCGGCCGGCGAGCTGGACGAGGCGCAGGCCCGCGAGCTGATGCGCAAGGCGGACGCCCGGATCTGGGCGGCGGCCGGTTCCATCCCGCTCTACCAGCGCCCCGAGCTGGTGGCCGTGAAGCCGGGCCTGGCCAACGCCGGGGCCTTCGGCCTCGGGGCGCCCCGCTACCAGGACATCGGCTGGAAGAAGCCGCCGGCCGCCAAGGACACCAAGGGCACCAAGGACGGCGAGAAGAAGTAGCCGAGGACATCGGGTGAAATAACGGGGCCTGTCAGGTTGACCCCCGGGTAGCAAGCTCAGAAGTGACTCAAGTTCCTTGCCCGCCGGATCCCCGGCGGGCAAGGTCGTACGTACCCATTGACCCGCATGAACACAGGCCGCACCCCCCGCCGGGACCCCCCACCCGAAACCCGGCGTTCCTCAGCCGTCCGGCCCCTTGACAGACCCCCCGGCAGGCGGTTCCCGCCACTCGACGTACGATGGGGTAAGGCCGTGGCAGGTTTTCCGCCCGGCAGAGGCTCGCGTGCCAGGCCGTACGCGACGCCATCCACGATCCCGGGAGAAGCGCCGAAGTGCCCACGCGCCACGACATCCGTAACGTCGCCATCGTCGCCCACGTCGACCATGGCAAGACGACCATCGTCGATGCCATGCTCAAGCAGGCCGGTGCCTTCGCCGCCCACCAGCAGCTCGACGACCGCATGATGGACTCGAACGACCTGGAGCGTGAGAAGGGCATCACGATCCTCGCCAAGAACACGGCGGTGAAGTACCACCCCAAGGACGGCGGGGCCCCGATCACGATCAACATCATCGACACCCCCGGCCACGCCGACTTCGGTGGCGAGGTCGAGCGCGGTCTGTCGATGGTGGACGCCGTCGTCCTCCTGGTGGACGCCTCCGAGGGTCCGCTGCCCCAGACCCGCTTCGTGCTGCGCAAGGCCCTCCAGCAGCGCAAGCCGGTCATCCTCTGCATCAACAAGACGGACCGCCCGGACTCCCGGATCGACGAGGTCGTCAACGAGACGTACGACCTGTTCCTGGACCTGGACGCCGACGAGGACCAGATCGAGTTCCCGATCGTCTACGCCTGCGGCCGTGACGGCATCGCCTCGCTGACCAAGCCGGAGGACGGCACCGTCCCGGCGGACAGCGACAACCTGGAGCCGTTCTTCTCCACCATCCTGGAGCACGTCCCGGCCCCGACCTACGACGAAGAGGCCCCCCTCCAGGCCCACGTCACCAACCTCGACGCCGACAACTTCCTCGGCCGCATCGCGCTGCTCCGCGTCGAGCAGGGCGAGCTGCGCAAGGGCCAGACCGTCGCGTGGATCAAGCGTGACGGCACGATCTCCAACGTCCGCATCACCGAGCTGATGATGACCGAGGCGCTCACCCGCAAGCCCGCCGAGGTCGCCGGTCCCGGTGACATCTGCGCCGTCGCCGGTATCCCCGACATCATGATCGGCGAGACCCTGGCCGACCCGGAGAACCCGATCGCGCTGCCGCTGATCACGGTGGACGAGCCGGCCATCTCCATGGTCATCGGCACCAACACCTCCCCGATGGTCGGCCGCGGCGGCTCCGGCAAGGGCGCGGACGCGAAGGCCGCGGTCAAGGACCGCAAGGTCACCGCCCGCCAGGTCAAGGACCGTCTGGACCGCGAGCTGATCGGTAACGTCTCGCTTCGCGTCCTGGACACCGAGCGCCCGGACGCCTGGGAGGTGCAGGGCCGCGGTGAGCTGGCGCTGGCCATCCTGGTCGAGCAGATGCGCCGCGAGGGCTTCGAGCTGACCATCGGCAAGCCGCAGGTCGTCACCCGCGAGGTCGACGGCAAGGTGCACGAGCCGGTCGAGCGCATGACCATCGACGTGCCCGAGGAGCACATGGGCGCCGTCACGCAGCTCATGGGCGTCCGCAAGGGCCGCATGGACAACATGTCGAACCACGGCTCCGGCTGGGTCCGCATGGAGTTCGTCGTCCCGTCCCGCGGCCTCATCGGCTTCCGTACGGAGTTCCTGACCCAGACCCGCGGCACCGGCATCGGCCACTCGATCCACGAGGGCCACGAGCCGTGGTTCGGCCAGCTGGTCACCCGCAACAACGGCTCCCTGGTCGCCGACCGCGCCGGTGCGGTCACCGCGTTCGCGATGACCAACCTGCAGGAGCGCGGCGTGCTGTTCACCGACCCCGGCACCGAGGTGTACGAGGGCATGATCGTCGGCGAGAACTCCCGCGCCGACGACATGGACGTGAACATCACCAAGGAGAAGAAGCTCACCAACATGCGCTCCTCCTCCGCCGACACCTTCGAGGCGATCGTCCCGCCGCGGAAGCTGTCCCTGGAGCAGTCCCTGGAGTTCTGCCGCGACGACGAGTGCGTCGAGGTGACCCCGGAGGCCGTGCGCATCCGCAAGGTCGTCCTGGACCAGAAGGAGCGCTCGCGCACCGCTTCGCGCGCCAAGTCGGCCAAGTAGTCCGCGAGTCGGACTCTGGCCGAAAGCAGTACGGCTGACAACGGCCCCTCCCCGCACCGCTCCGGTGCGGGGAGGGGCCGTTCGCATTTGTCAAACGGATTGTTGAGTCCCGCTGTCCGCATACCGGGCGTGACGCTCCGGATGATGAGCTAACCGTCCGTTTCGCACGTGTCTGTCTCCTATCCGTTTGTCCGGATTTCGGGTTTTCGCCATGCGGTGATGTTGTGAAAACGAGACCACTTAAGTGTGGTTTACGGCCTGGCGGTCCCTGAGGATTGGCTCCATTGAGCTCGGGTCAATGGGTCACACGCTGTGGGGAGCGTCGACTCACGAGCACACACGATGGGACCGGATTTCGCTGTCAGGGGTGTCAGCGGGAACCGGGTCCTTCACGAATCGACAGTGACTCCTGAGGAGGCAAATACCCATGCGCGGAGCAACGAGCGCCAAGTGGGTCGCGGGTGCCGTGATCGTGGCCATGGCCGCGACGGCCTGCAGCACCGGTAGCAACGACGCCGGTGGCAAGGGCGGCAGCATCACCGTTGTGCTCGGCGAGCCGCAGCACCGCCTGATCGGTCAGGACACCGCGGAGTCCGAGGGCTCCGAGGTCATGAACGCGGTCTTCAGCGGTCTGGTCAAGTACGACATCAAGACCAACGAGCCGAAGCTCGACGTCGCCGAGTCCATCGAGAGCACGGACTCGAAGACCTGGACCATCAAGGTCAAGGACGGCTTCACCTTCCACAACGGCGAGAAGGTCGACGCGCAGTCGTTCGTCCGCGCCTGGAACTGGGGCGCCAACCAGGAGAACGTGGCCGAGGCCATGCCGTTCTTCGCCAAGATCGAGGGCTCCGAGGAGCTCGCGCCGGGCAAGGACAAGAAGCCCACCTCCAAGGAGCTCAAGGGCCTCAAGGTCGTTGACGAGAAGACCTTCACCGTCACGCTGAAGGAGCCCTTCTCCCAGTTCAAGACCATGCTGGGCTACAACGCCTTCTTCCCGCTGCCGAAGGCCTTCGAGACCATGGACTCGAAGAAGTTCGGTGAGCACCCGATCGGCAACGGCCCGTTCCAGATGGACGGTGACTGGGAGCACAACAAGCAGATCAAGGTCAAGCGCTTCGACAAGTACCCGGCCGAGGGCCGTGCGAAGCTCGCGGGCGTCACCTTCAAGATCTACGACAACATGGACACGGCGTACAACGACCTGCGCGCCGACAACATCCAGATCGTCGACAAGCTCCCGATCTCGGCGATGGCCACCGTCTCCCAGGAGTTCGGCGACCGCTACATCTACAAGCCCGAGTCGGCCGTCGGCTACATCGGCCTCCCGCTGGAGACGAACCCCGAGGCGTTCGGCAAGCTGGAGATCCGACAGGCCATCTCCATGGCCATCGACCGGGACACGCTGACGAAGACCATCTTCAACGGCACCCGCAAGCCGGCCGACGACTTCATCAGCCCCATCATCCCGGGCTACCGCAAGGGCGCGCTGGGCGAGGTCGGCCAGTACAACCCGACCAAGGCCAAGGAGCTCTTCGAGAAGGCCGGCGGTGTTCCCGGCAACAAGATCGAGCTCGGCTACAACGCCGACGGCGGCCACAAGGAGTGGATCGAGGCCGTCGCCAACCAGCTGAAGGCGAACCTCGGCATCGAGGTCACCGCCAAGCCGTACGCCAAGTTCGGTGACATGCTGGACGACCTCGGTGCGGCGAAGTACAAGGGCGCCTTCCGCATGGCGTGGTCGATGGACTACCCGGCGGCGGAGAACTACCTGCGTCCGGTCTTCTCGAAGGTCGCGATCGAGCAGGGCTCCAACTACGGCCACTACCGCAACGACGAGTTCGAGAAGGTCATGGCGGAGGCCGACAAGGCCACCGACGCCGCCGAGGGTCTGAAGCTGTACCAGAAGGCCGATGACATCATCATCAAGGACCTTCCGTACATCCCGGTCTTCACGTACATGTCCTCCGCGGCCTACTCCAAGTCCGTGAAGAACGTCGAGGTCGACGCCCAGGGCCAGATGGACCTGGCGAACGTCGAGCGCAACTAACACCCCTCGTCACTTAGGGGAGTTCGCGGGGGCGGGCAGACGGAATCAGGTTTCCGTCTGCCCGCCCTTTCCCCCTGTTCTTTGCTGGAGGTCTGATGGGCCGCTACCTCATCCGCCGACTCATACAGGCGATCCCTGTGCTGATCGGCGCCACGTTCCTGATCTACCTGCTCACCTTCGCGATGCCCGGCGCTGACCCGATTCAGCTCCTCGCCGGCGAGAAGAAGGCAGACCCGCTCGTCGCCGCCATGCTGCGCGAGAAGTACCACCTGGACGACCCGTTCCTGCTGCAGTACTGGAACTACATCACCGGTGTGTTCCAGGGCGACCTCGGCGAGACCCTCACCGGGCGCAAGGTCGTCGACCTGATCGGCGAGGCGTTCCCGTACACGGTGAACCTCGCCATCTTCGCCTTCGTGATCGAGGCGATCGTGGGCGTCTCGGCCGGCATCATGGCCGCCCTGCGCCGCGGCAAGTTCCTCGACCAGCTGGTCCTCATCTCCACCCTGATGGTCATCTCGATCCCCGTCTTCGTGACCGGTTTCGTCCTCCAGCTGACCCTCGGCGTCCAGCTGAAGAACAGCTGGGGCATCGAGCTCTTTTCCGTCTCCTTCAACGAGAACGACGGACTCCAGGCCTACCTCCTCCCGGCCTGGGTGCTCGCCTCGACCTCGCTCGCGTACGTGGCCCGACTCACCCGTACCAGCCTGATGGAGACCATGCGCGCGGACTACGTCCGCACCGCGACCGCCAAGGGCCTGCCCCGCCGCCGCGTCGTGGTCAACCACGCGCTGCGCAACGCGCTGATCCCGATCGTCACCTTCCTCGGCGCCGACCTCGGTGCCCTCATGGGCGGTGCGGTCATCACCGAGCGCATCTTCAACATCCACGGCCTCGGCGGCCTGCTCGCCCAGTCCGTCTACCTCAAGCAGGGTGCCGTCGTCGTGGGTGGTGTGACCCTCCTGGTCCTCATCTACCTCGTCGCCAACCTCCTTGTGGACCTGCTGTACGCCGTGCTCGACCCGAGGATCCGCTATGCGTGACACGAATACGGTGGAGGACTCGATGACCGACACCCAGACGGCCGCGGCCACCTCCGGGGGCAAGCAGGCCGGCAAGGTCCAGGACAAGAAGAAGAAGGACCGCGAGGCCAGCCTCTGGTCCGACGCGATCGACGACCTGCGCCGCAACCCGATCTTCATCATCGGTGCAGTGCTCGTGGTGTTCCTGCTGATCGTGTCCGCCGTCCCGCAGCTGTTCACCGACGGCAGCCCGTTCGACGCCGGCGCCTGCAAGCTGGAGGACTCGCTCAAGACCCCGAGCGCGTCCCACTGGTTCGGCTACGACATCCAGGGCTGCGACGTCTACACGCGTACCGTGTGGGCCGCCCGCAACTCCGTGATCGTCGGCGTCGTCACCACCACGCTCGTCCTGCTGGTCGGCGGCATCCTCGGCCTGATCGCCGGCTGGGTCGGCGGCTTCGTGGACAGCGTCCTGTCCCGCTTCACCGAGATCTTCTTCGCCATTCCGCTGCTGCTCGGCGGCATGCTGATCATGTCCGCCATGCCCGGCAACGCCTGGACCGTCTCGCTGGTCCTCGCGGTCCTCGGCTGGCCGCAGATCTTCCGCATCATGCGGTCCTCGGTGCTGCAGAACAAGAACAACGACTACGTCGTGGCCGCCCGCGCCCTGGGCGCCGGGACCATGCGCATCACGATCCGCCACATCCTGCCGAACGCCGTCGCCCCCGTCATCGTGGTCGGCGCGATCAGCCTGGGTGTGTACATCTCCGCCGAGGCGGCCCTGTCGTACCTCGGCATCGGTGTCCAGCCCCCGGAGATCTCCTGGGGCCTGATGGTCAGCGACGCCTCGGCCCGCTGGCTCCAGGCACCGCACGTGCTGCTGTTCCCGTCCATTGCGCTGAGCGTCACCGTGCTCGCGTTCATCATGGTCGGCGACGCGGTGCGCGACGCCCTCGACCCGAAGCTGCGCTGAGGAAGGGCGTACGTTGACCACCATCGACAAGACCTCGAACGTCCCCGCGCCCCGCTCGGCGCCGGAGGGGACCCCCCTCCTCGATGTGCGCGACCTGCACGTCGAGTTCCACACCCGCGACGGTGTCGCCAAGGCCGTGAACGGCGTCTCGTACTCGGTGAACGCCGGCGAGACCCTCGCCGTCCTCGGCGAGTCCGGCTCCGGCAAGTCCGTGACGGCGCAGGCCATCATGGGCATCCTCGACATGCCGCCCGGCAAGATCCCCTCCGGTGAGATCCTCTTCCAGGGGCAGGACCTGCTGAAGCTCCCGGCCGAGGAGTACCGCAAGATCCGCGGTTCGAAGATCGCCATGATCTTCCAGGACGCCCTGTCCTCGCTGAACCCGGTGCACACCGTCGGCGCCCAGCTCGGCGAGATGTTCCGCGTCCACCGCGGCATGTCCAAGAAGGACTCGCTGGCCAAGGCCGTCGAGCTCATGGACCGGGTGAAGATCCCCGCCGCCAAGGCGCGCGTGGGCGACTACCCGCACCAGTTCTCCGGCGGTATGCGCCAGCGCATCATGATCGCCATGGCGATGGCCCTGGAGCCCGACCTGATCATCGCCGACGAGCCGACCACGGCCCTCGACGTGACGGTCCAGGCCCAGGTCATGGACCTGCTCGCGGAACTCCAGCGCGAGATGAACATGGGTCTGATCCTGATCACCCACGACCTCGGCGTCGTCGCCGACGTCGCGGACAAGATCGCCGTCATGTACGGCGGCCGGATCGTCGAGACCGCCCCGGTCCACGAGATCTACAGCCGACCGGCGCACCCGTACACCCGCGGCCTGCTCGACTCGATCCCGCGCCTGGACCAGAAGGGCCAGGAGCTCTACGCGATCAAGGGCCTGCCGCCCAACCTGCTCAACCTCCCCACGGGCTGCGCCTTCAACCCGCGCTGCCCCAAGGCCCAGGACATCTGCCGCACCGACGTGCCCGTCCTGCACCAGGTGACCGAGCAGGACGGCACCGAGCTGCCGGGCCGCGGCAGCGCGTGCCACTTCTGGAAGGAGCAGATCCATGGCTGATCTCACCAAGCCCAAGGGCGAGCCGATCCTTCAGGTGCGCAACCTGGTCAAGCACTTCCCGCTGACCCAGGGCATCCTGTTCAAGAAGCAGATCGGCGCGGTCAAGGCCGTCGACGGGGTCTCCTTCGACCTGTACCAGGGCGAGACCCTCGGCATCGTCGGTGAGTCCGGCTGTGGCAAGTCCACCGTCGCCAAGCTCCTCATGAGCCTGGAGAAGGCCACCTCCGGCGAGGTCTTCTACAAGGGCCAGGACATCACCCGGCTGAGCGGCAAGGCCCTCAAGGAGGTCCGCCGCAACATCCAGATGGTGTTCCAGGACCCGTACACCTCGCTGAACCCGCGCATGACGGTCGGCGACATCATCGGCGAGCCCTTCGAGATCCACCCCGAGGTGGCTCCCAAGGGCGACCGGCGCCGCAAGGTCCAGGAGCTCCTGGACGTCGTGGGTCTGAACCCGGAGTACATCAACCGGTACCCGCACCAGTTCTCCGGCGGCCAGCGCCAGCGCATCGGCATCGCCCGCGGCCTCGCGCTCCAGCCCGAGATCATCATCTGCGACGAGCCGGTCTCCGCGCTCGACGTGTCGGTGCAGGCGCAGGTCATCAACCTGATGGAGAAGCTCCAGGACGAGTTCAACCTCTCCTACGTCTTCATCGCGCACGACCTCTCCATCGTCCGGCACATCTCGGACCGCGTGGGCGTCATGTACCTGGGCAAGATGGCCGAGATCGGCAGCGACGCCGAGATCTACGACCACCCCACCCACCCGTACACCCAGGCCCTGCTCTCCGCCGTGCCGGTGCCGGACCCGGAGGCCCGCGAGGGCCGCGAGCGGATCATCCTCACCGGTGACGTCCCCTCCCCGGCCAACCCGCCGTCGGGCTGCCGCTTCCGCACCCGCTGCTGGAAGGCCGAGGAGAAGTGCTCCACGGAGGAGCCGCTGCTGGCGATCCCGACGCGCTTCCAGGGTGCCGACACCCCGGCCGCGCACGAGTCGGCGTGCCACTTCGCCGAGGAGCGGAACGTGGTCGGCGCCGCCTGACCTCCCCGTACGGCGTACGCGTCCCAGGGCGCCCGCGGCCGGAGCACCAGCTCCGTCCCGGGCGCCCTCGGCGTTTCCCCGGCCTGCCCGCCCCAGGGGTCCAAAGTCCGTTGCGGCCGCACCCCGCGGCCGCCGACAGTGGACGGATGACCACCGAGACGCTGACCGTCCGCCCGGCCGGGCCCGGGGACGCGCGGGACATCTGCGCACTGCTCAACGCCGTCGACGTCATCGAGATCGGCAGACCCGAGACCGACCTGGGCACCGTCGAGGCCGACCTCAACCACCCCGACGTGGACCTCGCCGCCGACACCTGGCTCGCCTTCCAGGACGGCCGGCTCGTCTCCTACGCCCTCGTGTGGGCCGACTCCGGCCCCGGCCGCGTCGACGGCGACCACTACGTCCTGCCCGGCCACGGCCGGGCCGCCCTCGCGCTGCTGCGGCGGATGGAGGACCGGGCCCGCGAGATGGCCTCCGGCGCCGGCCCCGGCGCGCGGCTGCGGATCCAGCTCAACGTCCGGCCCACCCTCGACCTCACCCTCCTCACCGGACGCGGCTACCGCAGCGTGCGCCGCTACCAGGTGATGACCCGCCGGCTCTCGCCCGCCGCCGACCTGCCGCCCGCCCCGCTCGGCGGCCTCGCCCTGCGCGACTGCGCCGCCGACGAGGCCGACCGCCGCCGCGCCCACGCCCTGGTGGAGGAGACCTTCGCCGCCCACTTCGGGCACGCGCACCGACCGTACGAGGCCTGGCTCGACCACATCGACGGCCGCGCCCTCGACTGGTCGCTCGTGTGGATCGCGAGCCTGCCCGGCAAGGGGGACGTCGCCGTCCTCGTCACCCGCGACGACCGCACCAGCATGGGCTGGATCAGCCACCTCGGCGTACGCGCGGACCTGCGCGGCTACGGCTTCGGCTCCCACCTGCTGCGGCACGCCTTCGCCGCCTACGCCGCCCGCGGCCGCGACACGCTGGGCCTCGGCGTGGACACCCTCAACGAGACCGGCGCCCTCGCCCTGTACGAGGCGCACGGCATGGCCCTGCACTACGCCGTCGACACCTGGGAGCTCGCATTGCACCCCCAGGGGTGACAGCCGGGGGACGCGAGGGTGTAAAAGGGCCAACCGGGAGTGCACAGGACCCGACATGAGGTGACATTGCCCCTAAGTGAGTCCTGGTACCTCTAGGAGGCAGTCCATGCGCGGAGCCACCCACGCCAAGTGGGCCGCATGTGCGGTGGCCGTCGCCCTCGCGGCGACGGCCTGCGGCGGCCAGCCCGACAGCGGCGGGGGCGGTGGCGCGGCCGGGATCGTCAGCTCCTCCTGGGGTGACCCGCAGAACCCGCTGGAGCCCGCCAACACCAACGAGGTGCAGGGCGGCAAGGTCCTCGACATGCTCTTCCGGGGCCTCAAGCGCTACGACGCCAAGACCGGCGAGGCCAAGAACATGGTCGCCGAGAAGATCGAGACCACCGACGGCCAGAACTTCACGGTCACCCTGAAGGACGGCTGGAAGTTCAGCAACGACGAGCCGGTCACCGCGCAGTCCTTCGTCGACGCCTGGAACTACGCGGCGGACGTCCGCAACAAGCAGAACAACGCGCCCTTCTTCGCCGACATCGTGGGCTACGCCGACCTGCACCCCGCCTCCGGGGACCCCAAGGCCAAGACCATGTCCGGCCTGGTCGTCAAGGACCCGAAGACCTTCACCGTCGCCCTCAAGTCCAAGTTCTCCACCTGGCCCGAGACCCTCGGCTACCAGGCCTTCTCCCCCCTGCCCAAGGCCTTCTTCACCGACCACTCCGCCTGGCTCGACAAGCCCGTCGGCAACGGCCCGTACACGGTGGACTCGTACACCAAGGGCACCGGCATGAAGCTGCGCAAGTGGGAGGGCTACCCCGGCGAGGACAAGGCGCAGAACGGCGGCGTCGACCTCAAGGTCTACACCGACAACAACACCGCCTACACGGACCTGATCTCCGGCAACCTCGACCTCGTCGACGACGTCCCCGCCCAGCAGCTGAAGAACGTCAAGAACGACCTCGGCGACCGCTACATCAACCAGCCGGCCCTCATCATCCAGACCCTCACCTTCCCCCTGTACGACCCCCAGTGGGGCAAGGAGGGCATGGAGAAGGTCCGCCGGGGCATCTCGATGGCCATCAACCGCGACGAGATCACCCAGCAGATCTTCCGCGAGACCCGCACCCCCGCCAAGGACTGGACCTCCCCGGCCCTCGGCGACAAGGGCGGCTTCAACTCCACCCTCTGCGGCGACGCCTGCAAGTACGACCCGAAGGCGGCGAAGGCGCTCATCCAGGAGGGCGGCGGCCTGCCCGGCGGCAAGATGACCCTCACCTCGAACGTGGACACCGGCTCGCACCGCGACTGGATGGACGCCGTCTGCAACAGCGTCAACAACGCCCTCGGCGAGGGCCCGGTCTGCACGGTCAACCCGGTCGGCACCTTCGCGGACTTCCGCAACCAGCAGAGCGCCTACAAGCTCACCGGCCCCTTCCGCTCCGGCTGGCAGGCCGACTACCCGCTGATCCAGAACTTCCTCCAGCCGCTGTACTACACCGGAGCCTCCTCCAACTACGGCAAGTTCAGCAGCCCGGACTTCGACAAGCTCGTCGACCAGGCCAACCAGGAGACCGACGCCGCCAAGGCCACCGCCTCCTTCCAGGACGCCGAGAAGATCCTCGCCGAGCAGATGCCGGCCATCCCCCTCTGGTACCAGAACGGCAGCGCCGGCCACTCCGAGCGGATCTCCGACGTCGCCCTGAACCAGTTCAGCGTCCCGGTCTACAACGAGATCAAGGTCAGCTGACCCCTCCGACGGATCGATCCTGGAGCAGTCATGGGACGTTACGTGATC
Organism: Streptomyces sp. NPDC044002; assembly: GCF_056434525.1. Lineage (NCBI taxonomy): Bacteria > Bacillati > Actinomycetota > Actinomycetes > Kitasatosporales > Streptomycetaceae > Streptomyces > Streptomyces sp. NPDC044002. Next base: position 57,917 of record NZ_JBWKEZ010000040.1, on the reverse strand, counting down.
CGGCGGCTGCTCCAGATGATCCCCGTGTTCATCGGCAGCACCTTCCTGATCTTCATCATGGTCTACGCACTCGGCGACCCGGTCGCGGCCCTCTTCGGCGACAAGGCCCCCGACCCCGCCACGGCCGCCCGGATCCGCAAGGACCTCTACCTCGACCGCCCCCTGTGGGAGCAGTACGTCCACTACATGGGGCAGATCTTCAAGGGCGACTTCGGCACCGCCTTCAACGGCCAGCCGGTCACCCAGCTGATGGCCACGGCCTTCCCCGTCACCCTGCGCCTGACCCTGGTCGCGATCTTCTTCGAGATCGTCATCGGCATCACCCTCGGCGTGGTCAGCGGGCTGCGCCGGGGCAAGGCCATCGACACCAGCCTGCTGGTGCTCACCCTCGTCGTCATCTCGGTGCCCACCTTCGTCACCGGATACGTGATCCAGTTCGTCCTCGGCGTCAAATGGGGCTGGGTACGCCCCACCGTCTCCGCGAACGCCTCCCTCGACGAGCTGATCCTGCCCGGCCTCGTCCTCGCCCTGGTCTCCCTCGCCTACGTCACCCGGCTCTCGCGGACCTCCATCGCCGAGAACGTCAAGGCCGACTACGTCCGCACCGCCGTCGCCAAGGGCCTGCCGCGGCGCAGGATCATCACCCGCCACCTGCTGCGCAACTCCCTGATCCCGGTGGTCACCTTCATCGGCACCGACATCGGCGCCCTGATGGGCGGCGCCATCATCACCGAGCGGATCTTCAACATCCACGGCGTCGGCTACCAGCTCTACCAGGGCATCCTGCGCAACAACTCGCCCACGGTGGTCGGCTTCGTCACCATCCTCGTCATCGTCTTCCTGGTGGCGAACCTGCTCGTCGACCTGCTCTACGCGGTCCTGGACCCGAGGATCCGTTATGCCTGAGCCCGAGCGCCCCGAAGGACCCGGCGGCTACGACCCGGTGGGCCCCCGCCCCGGCGAGGCGATGTCACCCACCGGCCAGGGCGGGGCCATGGACCTGGCCCTCCAGGAGGCCGAGAGCGTGGAAGGCGTCGCCGTCGCCAAGGAGTCCGGCCCGGCCGGAGCGGCCACGGGCGCGGGCCCCCGGGAGAAGGCCCGCTCCCTCTGGTCCGACGCCTGGCACCAGCTGCGCCGCAACCCCGTCTTCATCGTCTCGGCGCTGATCATCCTCTTCCTCGTCGTCATCTCCGTCTGGCCCCAGCTCATCGCGAGCGGCGACCCCCTCCAGTGCGACCTGTCCAAATCGCAGCAGGGCTCCGCCCCCGGCCACCCCTTCGGCTACGACACCCAGGGCTGTGACGTCTACACCCGCACCGTCTACGGCGCCCGCGCCTCCATCACCGTCGGCATCTGCGCCACCGTCGGCGCCGCCCTGCTCGGCTCCGTACTCGGCGGACTCGCCGGCTTCTTCGGCGGCTGGGGCGACTCCCTGCTCTCCCGCGTCGCCGACATCTTCTTCGGGATCCCCGTCGTCCTCGGCGGCCTGGTCTTCCTGTCCGTGGTCACCAGCACCACCGTGTGGCCCGTCGTCGGCTTCATCGTGCTGCTCGGCTGGCCCCAGCTCGCCCGCATCGCCCGCGGCTCGGTGATCACCGCCAAGCAGAACGACTACGTCCAGGCCGCCCGCGCCCTCGGCGCCGGCAACGGGCGCATGCTGCTGCGCCACGTGGCCCCCAACGCCGTCGCACCCGTCATCGTCGTCGCCACCATCGCTCTGGGCACCTACATCTCCCTCGAAGCCACCCTGTCGTTCCTCGGCGTGGGCCTGCGCCCGCCCACGGTCTCCTGGGGCATCGACATCTCCAACGCCGCCACCCAGATCCGCAACGCCCCGCACATGCTGCTCTGGCCGGCGGGCGCCCTGAGCGTGACCGTGCTCGCGTTCATCATGCTCGGCGACGCGGTGCGCGACGCCCTCGACCCCAAGCTGCGCTGAGGAGTGTGAGCCGCCAGATGCTGCTCGAAGTCCGGGACCTGCACGTCGAGTTCGTCACCCGGGACGGGGTCGCCAAGGCCGTCAACGGGGTGAACTACTCGGTGGACGAGGGCGAGACCCTCGCCGTGCTCGGCGAGTCCGGCTCCGGCAAGTCGGTGACGGCCCAGGCCGTGATGGGGATCCTCGACGTCCCGCCGGGCCGGATCGCGGGCGGCGAGATCCTCTTCAAGGGCCGGGACCTCCTGAAGGCGAAGGAGGAGGAGCGCCGCAGGATCCGCGGCGCCGACATGGCGATGATCTTCCAGGACGCGCTGTCCTCCCTCAACCCCGTGCTCAGCGTCGGCGCCCAGCTCGGCGAGATGTTCGAGGTCCACCGGGGGATGTCCCGCAAGGAATCCCGGGCCAGGGCCGTGGAGCTGATGGACCGGGTGAAGATCCCCGCCGCGAAACAGCGGGTGGGGGACTACCCGCACCAGTTCTCCGGCGGCATGCGCCAGCGCATCATGATCGCCATGGCGCTGGCCCTGGAACCCTCCCTGATCATCGCCGACGAGCCCACCACCGCCCTCGACGTCACCGTCCAGGCCCAGGTCATGGACCTGCTCGCCGAGCTCCAGCGCGAGCTCAACATGGGCCTCATCCTGATCACCCACGACCTCGGCGTCGTCGCCGACGTCGCCGACAAGATCGCCGTCATGTACGCGGGCCGGATCGTCGAGGCCGCCCCCGTGCGCGAGATCTACGCGTCGCCGGCCCACCCCTACACCCGTGGCCTGCTCGACTCGATCCCGCGCCTGGACCAGAAGGGGCAGGAGCTCTACGCCATCAAGGGCCTGCCGCCGAACCTGCTGGCCATCCCGCCCGGCTGCGCCTTCAACCCGCGCTGCCCGATGGCCCGGGCCGCCTGCCGCGCCGAGGTCCCGCCGCTGGCCGACGTCGGCCCGGACCGGGCCAGCGCCTGCTTCTTCTGGAAGGAGTGCCTCGGTGCCTGAGTCCATCCTGGAGGTCCGCGACCTCGTCAAGCACTACCCGCTGACCCGGGGCATCCTCTTCAAGAAGCAGGTCGGCGCGGTCAAGGCCGTCGACGGGGTCTCCTTCTCCCTCGCGGCGGGGGAGACCCTCGGCATCGTCGGCGAGTCCGGCTGCGGGAAGTCCACCGTCGCCCGGATGCTGGTCAACCTCGAACGCCCCACGGCCGGCGCGATCTCGTACAAGGGCGAGGACATCACCCGGCTCTCGGGCCGCGCCCTGAAGGCGGTGCGCCGCAACATCCAGATGGTGTTCCAGGACCCGTACACCTCGCTGAACCCGCGCATGACGGTCGGCGACATCATCGGCGAGCCGTACGAGATCCACCCCGAGGTGGCCCCGAAGGGCGACCGGCGCCGCAGGGTCCAGGAGCTCCTGGACGTGGTCGGCCTGAACCCGGAGTACATCAACCGGTACCCGCACCAGTTCTCCGGCGGCCAGCGCCAGCGCATCGGCATCGCCCGAGGCCTCGCCCTCAAGCCCGAGGTCATCGTCGCGGACGAGCCCGTCTCCGCGCTGGACGTCTCCGTCCAGGCCCAGGTGGTCAACCTGCTGGAGCGGCTCCAGGGCGAGCTGGGCCTCTCGTACGTGTTCATCGCGCACGACCTGTCCATCGTCCGGCACATCTCCGACCGGGTCGGGGTCATGTACCTGGGCCGCGTCGTCGAGATCGGGACGGACACCCAGATCTACGACCACCCCACCCACCCCTACACCCAGGCCCTGCTCTCCGCCGTTCCCGTGCCCGACCCCGGGGCCCGCGCCCACCGGGATCGGTTCATCCTCACCGGCGACGTACCCTCTCCGGCCAACCCGCCGTCGGGCTGCCGCTTCCGCACCCGCTGCTGGAAGGCCGAATCCCGCTGTGCGACGGAGGTCCCCCTGCTGGCCGTCCCGCAGACCCTCCCGCCGGGCCCGGCCGCCCACCCCTCGGCCTGCCACTTCGCGGCCGAGAAGCAGGTGGTCCCGCCCCCGGGCGAACTCCCGCCCCCGCCGACCCCCCTGACGAAGGAGTAGCGAACGGTTTCGGACGCCCTGGTGAGCGATCATTTCAAGCCACCCCGCGTACGGGTGCCCGGTCGGGCCGGCTTTGACCCAACACGCTTAACACAGGGGCAACTTGACCGTTTCTGCCCCGAGATCTGGGGCATGCAGTCTTGGCCGTGGGCGGCCGTGCGGGTGCCGACAGCCGGCCGGGAGGGCGTGGAGCCCTCCCGGCCGGTCTTCGTGTGCCCCCGGCCGTGCGCGGCATGCGCCCCTCGTGCTGCCGGAATTCGATCGATGCGCTGGTACGGATAGTTATGATCCGTAGCGCACGGTGGGTATGAATTCGCCGAGCAAGAGTACGCATACCGATGTCCGCTCGACGTGGAGGTGAAACGCCGTGGCACTCTCGATCTCGGCTGTGGTGCTGCTGGCGATCGTCGTCTTCCTTCTGGTCCGGAAGTCGGGTCTGAAGGCGGGGCACGCGTTCGTCTGCGTACTGCTCGGGTTCTACCTCGCGAGTTCCACGGTCGCGCCCACCCTCAGCCAGCTCACCTCCAACGTGGCGAGCATGATCAGTGGCCTCAAGCTGTAGGTCCTGCTCGTAGGGTGGACCCATGAACGGTCTTCCCGCCCGTCGTCTGCTCCTCGTGCACGCGCACCCGGACGACGAGTCGATCAACAACGGCGTCACCATGGCCAAGTACGCGGCCGAGGGTGCCCACGTCGCGCTGGTGACCTGCACCCTCGGCGAGGAGGGCGAGGTCATCCCCGCCGAGCTGGCCCACCTGGCGCCGGACCGCGACGACGCCCTCGGTCCCTTCCGCGTCGGCGAGCTCGCCGCCGCCATGAAGGAACTCGGCGTCGCCGACCACCGCTTCCTCGGCGGCGCCGGCCGCTTCCGGGACTCCGGGATGATGGGCGCACCGCAGAACGCCCGCCCCGGCTCCTTCTGGTCGGCCGACCTGGACGAGGCCGCCGGGTACCTCGTGGAAGTGGTCCGGGAGCTGCGCCCGCAGGTCCTGGTCACCTACGATCCCGACGGCGGCTACGGCCACCCCGACCACATCCAGGCCCACCGGGTCGCCACGCGCGGCGCGGAGCTGGCCGCCGACGCCGCGTTCCGCCCCGAGCTCGGCGCCCCGCACGCCGTGGCGAAGCTCTACTGGAACCGCGTGCCGGCCTCGGTGGTCGAGGAGGGCTTCGAGCGGCTGCGCGCGGCCGGCTCCTCCTTCCCGGGCCTCGCGACCCCGGACGACGTGCCGGGGGTGGTCCCCGACGAGCGGATCACCGCCGAGATCGGCGACGAGGGCGACGCCACCGTGCTGGTGGCGGCGAAGGCGGCCGCCATGCGCGCGCACGTCACCCAGATCGCTGTGGACGGCCCCTTCTTCGCCCTCTCCAACGACCTGGGCCAGCCCCTGTTCGCCCGGGAGTACTACGAGTTGGCCGCGGGCCGCTCCGGAGCCCCGGCCGGCGAGCGCGAACGGGACCTCTTCGCGGGGGTGGAGGCGTGACCACCGCGCTGACCCCCGGGCGGATCGCCGCCCTCCTCGGCCTGCTCGTCCTCGGCGTCCTGACCGGCACGGCCGGCTGGCTCGTGGTCGACCTGTGGTTCCCGGCCGGGCTGCTGCTCGCGCTGCTGGCCCTCCTCGGGCTGTTCCTCGCGGGCCGGCTGACGGTCGGCGGGGGCCTCGGAGTGGGCGCCCCGGCGGCCGGCTGGTTCCTGTCCTACGTCCTCCTCGGTGTCCCCCGCCCCGAAGGGGACTTCCTGCTCGGTTCCTCCGGAATCGGCATGTACGCATACCTTTTGGGGGGAAGTGCGGCCGCTGTGATCTGCGCCACGATGCGCGGCCCCGCGCAAGGTCCCGTTTCGGCCTCGGAATCCCGCGGATGACAGGCCGCTGAACTCCCGCATCCGCCGATCGGGGACGGGTTGCGGGGGTTTGACGGGCCCTCGCCCGGGGGCGCGCGGAAGCAGAAGAGGAACCTGGGATTCCTGGCCGACAGTTGTGCCCGGGCGGCGGCCAGTATGGTGGACGGGCCGCCGAGCTGCCCGAGCACGGAATGACGGGCGGCGGAGCCAACCGGGAGAACCTGCCTTGAGTCGTGAAACCGACAGTTCGTCCCCCGGGCCCCCAGGGCACGGTGGAGCCGCCTACCCCTCGGGTACGCCGCCGTATGGAACCGGCCAGTATCCGTCCGTGCCACCCGGTCCCGGCGCCGCGACCGTCCCGGAGGAGAACCCTGTGACCTCGAAGCCGTCCACGCCCGACACCGACACCGACGGGCCGAAGACCGAGACCCACCTGACGACCCGGATCCGGATCAACATCCCCGGATCCCGGCCGATCCCGCCCGTGGTCGTGCGCAAGCCCGTCAAGGACGGCGCCCAGGACGCGTCCCCGGCCGCCGCCGGCCCGGCCTCGGACACGGCCCCGCGCACGCCCGAGCGGCGCCCCGCGCCGGCCCGGCCCGCGGCCTCGGCGCCCGCGCTCCCCGCGGCACCGGCCCCGGCCCCCGCGCCGGCCGCGCCCGCGCCCGAGCCGGCCCCCGCGCCCGCCGAGGCGCCGGCCGGCGGCTGGTTCGCCCCGCGCAAGGCGGTGACGCCGCCGCCCGCCGCGACGCCCCCGCCCACCGCCACGCCCCCGGCCGGCGTGCCCGTCGGCGGCCCTGGTGGCCCCGGCGGCCCCGGAGCGCCCGGAGTGCCCGGAGTGCCCGGCCCCGGCGCGAGCTACGGCTCCGGCGTGCCCGGCACCGGCATGCCCGGCACCGGCGCCGGCTTCGCGCCCCCGGCCGAGCCCGGACGCCCGCAGCCCCCGGCCGCGCACGGCACCGGCGCCGGTTTCGCACCGGCCCCCGCCGTCGGCGGACCCGGAGTCGGCGCGCCCCAGGGGTACGCCGGGTACGACAACGGGCCCGTCACCGAGCCCTTCCCCGCCTTCCCGGAGCCCGCCGGGCCGACGGGCGGACCCGCGCTGGGCACCGTACCCGTCGGCGCCGAGGTGCCCCCGAGCTGGCCGGGCCCCGAGGCCTTCGACACCCCGGCCCCCGCGCCCGTGCCCGCCCCCGGACCGGCCGTCCCGCCGCCGGGCCCGAAGCCGCCGCGGCAGATGACGCCGCCGCCCGCCCCCGCCGGCAAGTCCGGCAAGGCCGCCCCGGCCGGCAAGCCCGCCAAGAAGAAGGGCCGCTCCAAGCTGGTCCTGCTCGGCGGCGGCATCGTCGTCCTCGCCGGCGTGGCCTACGGCGCGGGCCTGCTCATGAACCACTCCGACGTCCCCAAGGGCACCACCGTCCTCGGCGTCGACATCAGCGGCAGCCGCGACGACGCCGTCGCCAAGCTCCAGACCGCCTTCGGCAAGCGCGCCGCCGCCCCGCTCCAGCTCAGCGTCGGCGGCAAGCAGGTCGAGCTGAAGCCCGAGAAGGCCGGCCTGACCCTCGACAGCCAGACCACCGTCCGCAACGCCACGGGCAGCGACTACAACCCCGTCACCGTCATCGGCTCCCTCTTCGGTGTCGAGCGCACGGCCACCGCCGTCATGCCGGTCGACGAGGAGAAGCTGCGGGTCTCCCTCCAGGAACTGTCCGGCGCCGCCGGCTCGGCCTCCGAGAGCACCATCAAGTTCGACACCGGCAAGGCCGTCGCCGTGCCCGGCAAGGCCGGTGAGGGCCTCGACGTCGACGCCTCCGTCGACAAGGTCACCAAGGCCTTCCGCGAGCTCGTCGCCAACGGCAAGGCCCCGACCGTCCAACTCCCCGTCGCCAAGAAGGAGCCCACGGTCACCCAGACCGAACTGGACCGCGCCATGAAGGAGTTCGCGGAGCCCGCGATGTCCGGCGTGGCGACCGTCAAGGCGGGCACCAAGTCCATCCCGTTCGGCCCCAAGTCCCTGCCGAAGATCCTCAGCATGACGGCCGTGGACGGACGCCTCGTCGAGAAGTACGACCTGGAAGCCCTCAAGGCCACCTACGGGAACGCCTTCGACGGGGTCCTGATCACCCGGGGCACCGGCGCCAAGACCCCCGTCACCCCGCAGGACGTCGCGGGCGCCCTCGGCAAGGCCCTCATCGGCAAGACCCCCGCCGAACGGACCGTCACGATCGACACCAACGCGAACTGACCGGCCCGCGACCGCGCCACGATGCCCCTCCCCGGCCCCCGGGAAGGGGCATCGCCGCATCCGGAACCCCGCCCCACCAGGCATGTCACCCGAAGCGCATGACATCCGTCATGCGGGAGTCACGACCCGCGACACTGCCGCGCCCACCCCCGTACGGGCGAACCTCGGTACATGACGACGACGACCGCGGCACACCCCGCCGCTCCGGGCCCCGCAGGCGGATCCGGCGACACCGCAACCGTGGTGTCCTTCCGGAACGTGACCAAGAGCTACGGCAAGGTCCGGGCCGTCGACGGCCTCTCCCTCGAACTCCACCCGGGCGAGACCGTCGCGCTCCTCGGCCCCAACGGCGCCGGCAAGTCCTCCACCCTCGACCTCCTCCTCGGCCTGCGCCCCGCCGACTCCGGCACCGTCAGCCTCTTCGGCACCACCCCCCGCGAGGCCATCGCCGCCGGCCGGGTCGGCGCCATGCTCCAGAGCGGCGGCCTCATGGAGGAGGTGACCGTGCGCGAGCTCGTCACCCTCGGCTGCGCCCTGCACCCGCGCCCGCACCCCGTCGACGAGGTGCTCAGCCGGGCCGGGATCGAGGAGATCGCCGGCCGGCTCGTCAACAAGCTCTCCGGCGGCCAGGAGCAGCGCGTGCGGTTCGCCCTCGCCACCGCCGGACACAACGACCTGATCGTCCTCGACGAGCCCACCACAGGCATGGACGTCACCTCCCGCCAGGCCTTCTGGGCCACCATGCGGGAGCAGGCCGCCCAGGGCCGCACGGTCCTGTTCGCCACCCACTACCTGGAGGAGGCGGACGCGATCGCCGACCGCGTCCTCGTCCTCAACAAGGGCCGGCTGCTCGCCGACGGCACCGCCGCCGAGATCAAGGCCAAGGCCGGCGCCCGCAAGGTCGCCTTCGACCTCGACGGACCGGTCGACGAACAGGCGCTGCGCGCCCTGCCCGGCCTGACGGCCTTCGACCTCACCGGCCGCTCCGTACGCCTCCAGTCGCGCGACGCCGACGCCACCGTGCACGCCGTGTACGCGCTCGGCCTGCGCCCCCGCAACCTGGAGGTCGCCGGCCTCGGCCTGGAACAGGCCTTCATCGCCCTCACCGAGGCCGAGGAGGCCACCCGATGACGAACACCACCGGCACCGGCACCCTGCGGCTGGTCAAGCTGGAGATCACCCGGGCCCTGCGCAACAAGAAGTACCTGTTCTTCACCGTCCTCTACCCGGCCGCCCTCTTCCTGATGCTCGGCGGCACCCTGGACGGCACGACGAAGGTCATGGGCACCGAACTGACCATGCCCGCCTTCTACATGGTCGCCATGGCCTCCTTCGGCGCCCTGACCGCCGTGCTCGTCGGCAACAGCGAACGCATCGCCAAGGAGCGGGAGAAGGGCTGGGTGCGCCAGCTGCGGCTGACGGCCCTGCCCGGACACGGCTACGTCCTCGCCAAGACCGCCAGCGCCGGAGTCCTGTCCCTGCCGTCCATCCTGGTCGTCTTCGCCGTCGCCGCCGGGACCAAGGGCGTACGCTTCGAGGCCTGGCAGTGGCTCGCCCTCACCGGCTCGATCTGGGCCGGCAGCCTCGTCTTCGCCGCGCTGGGCGTCGCCATCGGCTACCTCGCCAGCGCGGACAACGTCCGCCCCATCACGATGCTGGTCTACTTCGCCCTGGCGATCCTCGGCGGCCTGTGGATGCCCACCGCGAACTTCCCGCAGTGGCTCAGGAACATCTGCGAGTGGCTGCCGACCCGCGCCTACACCGGCCTCGGCCAGGCCATCGAGCTCGGGGGCGCGCCGCACGCCAAGGACGTGGCGATCCTCGCCGTGTACTTCGTACTGTTCACCGGTGCGGCCGCCTGGCTGTACCGCAAGGACTCACTGAAGGCCTGAGACAGTGGCGCTGACGCAGGAAGCCGACGGTCTGCACCGCATCGGCCAGGCACCGGAGACCACCACCCACAAGGTGGTGAAGAGCCTGTGGATCGGGATCTGGCTCTTCTACCTCAGCGCCCCCGTCACCGACCTGATCAGCGGCGGACACAGCACCGGGGCCCGGCTGCTCGGCGGCCTGGGCCTGCTGGCCTTCACCTGCTGGTACCTGGTGCTGGTCTTCCGCACCGTCAGGATGATGCCGGTGCCCAGGGTGCTGGTCTCCCTGGCGGTGCTCGCCACGCAGGCCACCGTGCTGTCGCTGACCCTGGGCCGCGAGTGGCTCGTGCTCTTCGTGTACGTGTCCATCTCCTCCGGCGCCGCCCTGCCGGGCGAGGTGTCCCGCTGGACCGTCCCCGGCGCGACCGCGCTGCTGACGGCGGTCGCCCTCGCGGTCCCGGGCGGCACCCAGTACCTGGCCGGGCTGGTGGTCCCGGCGCTGATGGGCGGGTTCGCCATGGTCGGGGTCCGGGCGATGATCCGGACCACGATAGAGCTGCGCCAGGCCCGGGCCACGGTCGCCGAGCTCGCCGCCAACGAGGAGCGCCTGCGGATGGCCCGCGACCTGCACGACCTGCTGGGCCACTCGCTGTCGCTGATCACGCTCAAGAGCGAGCTGGCGGGCCGGATGCTGCCCGAGCACCCGGAGCGGGCCGCCCAGCAGGTCGCGGACATCGAGCGGGTCAGCCGGCAGGCGCTGGTCGACGTACGGGAGGCCGTGAGCGGCTACCGGAGGCCGACGCTGCCGGGCGAACTCGCGGGCGCGCGCACGGCGCTGGCGGCGGCGGGCGTGGCGGCGGACCTGCCGGCCGGCCCCGAGGACGCCGAGCTGCCGGAGGAGACGGAGTCCGCGCTGGCGTGGTCCCTGCGCGAGGCCGTGACGAACGTGGTCCGGCACAGCGGGGCCCGGCGCTGCACCGTCACCCTCACCACCCGCCAGACCCTCGCGGGCCCGGTCGTCGAACTGACCGTCACCGACGACGGCACGGGCGGCCCCGCCGCCCCCGGCAACGGCCTGACCGGCCTGACGGAACGCCTGGAAGCGGTCGGCGGCACCCTGTCGGCCGGCCCGGCGGGCAAGACCGGCTTCCGGCTGGTGGCGCGGGTCCCCCTAGGATCCGGCTCATGAGCGAAACCGGCGCCGCCCCCGCCGCCCCCATCCGGATCCTCCTGGCCGAGGACCAGTCGATGGTCCGGGAGGCCCTCGCGGCCCTCCTCGGACTGGAACCCGACATCGAAGTCCTGGCCCAGGTCGCCCGAGGCGACGAGGTGGTCGCGGCGGCCCGCTCCCACGACGTGAACGTGGCCCTCCTCGACATCGAGATGCCGGGCATGACGGGCATCGAGGCGGCCGCGCAGCTCCGGTCCGCGGTGCCCGCCCTCAAGATCGTGGTCCTGACCACCTTCGGCCGCCCCGGCTACCTCCGCCGCGCGATGGAGGCGGGCGCCTCGGCCTTCCTGGTCAAGGACGCCCCGGCCGCCCAGCTCGCCGACGCTGTGCGCAAGGTCCTGGCGGGGGAGCGGGTCATCGACCCCACCCTCGCGGCGGCGGCCCTCGCGGAGGGCGCGAACCCCCTGACGGACCGCGAGCGGGAGGTCCTGCGGGCGGCGGAGTTCGGCGCGACCAACGCCGAACTGGCGTCACGCCTCTGCCTCTCCCAGGGCACGGTCCGCAACTACCTCTCGACGGCCATCCAGAAACTCGCGGCCCGCAACCGCGCGGAGGCGGTGCGCGTGGCCCGCGAAAAGGGCTGGCTGTAGGGCGTACCGCTGCGCGGGGCGGTCCCCTACCCGCCCTTCCACCGTTCCCAGGGGCTCCGCCCCTGACCCGGGTACGGGCGCTGCGCGCCCGTCGCCTCAAACGCCGGCGGGGCTATCTATAGCCTCGCCGGCGTTTGAGGCGCGGGGGTCTGGGGGCGGAGCCCCCAGGGAACGGGCGAAGGGCGGGTAGGGGACCCAGCCCCGCGCAGCGGCGGCAGCGAACGGCGGCGCGGTCAGTTCAGCAGGGCGCGAGCAGCAACGGCCTCGCCGCGGATGCGGGCCGCCTCGTCCTTGTCCACCGCGTCCATGATCTCCGCGTAGCCGTCCAGTTCGGCCGCGCCCTCCCGGAAGGACCCCCGCTCCACCAGGAGCCGCGCCCGCTCGTACCGCAGCGCCGCCGGGTGGGACGGCAGGAGCAGCGACAGGTCCAGGGCCCACAGGGCGACCGCCGTGTGCTCCGGTCGGGCGGCGGCCCAGGCGCGGATGTTGTTCAGGATCCGCAGCACGATGTCCAGGGTGCGGGCCGGGGTCTTGGGGGAGGCCGCCAGTTCCGCCGGGCCCGCGCCCAGCGAGGCGCCGCCGGCGAAGGGGTCGACCACCACCGAGTCCTCCGGGTCCCCGAAGCCCACCACGAAGTGCCCCGGCAGCCCCAGCCCGTACACCGGCGCTCCGGCCCGCCGGGCCACCTCCAGCCACACCACCGAGAGGAGGATCGGCAGGCCCCGCCGGCGCAGCAGCACCTCGTGCAGGAGCGAGGACGACAGCCGGTCGTAGTCCTTCGGGGTGCCGTGGAAGCCCAGCCGGCCGCCCAGCAGTTCCGTTACCGCCGCCGCCCACGACCGCGCGTCCCGCAGCCCGTACGGCAGCATTCCCGCGAGCCGGTCCAGTTCGATCTCGGCCCGGTCCATGGCCCGTTCGTCCAGCGCCGGGTCCGCCTCCGCGGCCAGCAGCAGGCACAGCCGGGCCAGGTCGGGCCGTTCCGCGCGGGCCTCCGCCGCGAACAGCTCGCGCGTGTTCACCGCGCCGCCCGGAAGTGGTGGTAGGAGTGGTGCGTGGCGAAGCCCATCCCGTCGTACAGGGCCCGCGCCGCCGGATTGTCCGTCTCCACCTGGAGCCACGCCGCCGACGCGCCCTCCTCCAGCGCCCGCCGGGCCAGCGCCGTCATCACCGCCGTCGCGAGCCCGCGCCGCCGGTCCTCCGGGGCGACGGTGACGGCCGCGAAGCCGGCCCAGCGGCCGTCGACCACGCAGCGCCCGATCGCCCGGCCGCCGTCCAGGGAGGCGAACCACACCGACGGGCCCTCCACCAGCATCCGCCGGGCGAGCTCCGGGTCCCGCACCTTGCCGTAGCGGGCCAGCCACGCCTCGTCCGGCTCGCGGGCCAGCCGTACCGCGGCCGCGTCCGCGTCCAGGTCGCCGACCGGGGCCAGGCCCCCGATGCGGACCTCCGCCGAGACCTCGTTGACCCAGCCGCGCCGCTCCAGCTCGGCGCAGAGCAGCTCCTGCGTCCCGGCGGCACCCGTCGCGGCCTGCACGTACGCCGGAAGATCGCGCTCCGCGTACCAGGAGGTCACCCGCGCGAGTGCTTCGTCCAGGGGTATGCCGGGATCGCCGAGCGGGAGCACGGAATTGGCGCGCCGCGTGAACCCGCCGGCGGCCCGCAGCGTCCACTCGCCGAGCGGCTCGCTCTCCAGCGGCACCCAGGCCCGCGCAGTGACCCGCGCCAGCTCCTCGAAGGAGGCCGCGGGACCCCGCCGCCGGGCCGGCGCGGGCGGCACGACCTTGCCCGCGACCAGCGACGATTCCGGGATGTGGACGGACACGCCGTCCTTGCGTGTGATCGTCAGCACACCCCTGTTCCAGGATGTGAGAACCCCTACCGCGTCCGCGAATACAGGGGCACCGCTCCCGCCGTCCTCCACCCGTCGTACAGAGACTCGTTTACCCACGTCAGCCGGGGTAATACGGATCTCCAGCAGCCCACCGGCAGTGATTTCCACAGCTCTGTCCGCCCCTCCTGTTCGGATCGTGCCCGGGAACGGAGATACTAGGTGCGGGCATCGACGACGCCGCGCTCCCGCGCGAATGGACAGCCCTACCGAGGAGGAACGAGAGCGTGACCTACGTCATCGCGGAGCCTTGTGTCGACGTCAAGGACAAGGCCTGTATCGAAGAGTGCCCCGTCGACTGCATCTACGAGGGCCAGCGGTCCTTGTACATCCACCCGGACGAGTGCGTCGACTGCGGCGCCTGTGAGCCGGTCTGCCCCGTCGAGGCCATCTTCTACGAGGACGACACCCCGGAGGAGTGGAAGGACTACTACAAGGCGAACGTCGAGTTCTTCGACGAGCTCGGCTCGCCCGGTGGTGCCTCCAAGCTCGGCCTGATCGAGCGCGACCACCCCTTCGTCGCCGCGCTGCCCGCCGACATCAACGCCGGCGAGCACTGACCGTTTCACGGCAGACGCGCTTCTCGGTCCCGTACGGCACTCCCGCCGCGCGGGACCGAGCCGTTTTCCCGCACCCTTCCAGTCCCTGAGAGAGAGCAGAGCACCGTGGCCGCAGTTTCCGACCGTCTTCCCACGTTCCCCTGGGACAAGCTGGAGCCGTACAAGGCCACGGCAGCGGCCCACGCTGACGGCATCGTCGACCTGTCCGTCGGCACCCCCGTCGACCCGGTGCCGCAGCTGATCCAGGACGCCCTGGTCGCCGCCGCGGACTCCCCGGGCTACCCGACCGTGTGGGGCACGCCCGCCCTGCGCGACGCGATCACCGGCTGGCTGCGGGGCCGCCTCGGCGCGAGCGCCGCCGGACACCGCAACGTCCTGCCCGTGGTCGGCTCCAAGGAGCTGGTGGCCTGGCTGCCGACCCAGCTGGGCCTGGGCGCCGGGGACAAGGTCGCCTACCCGCGCCTCGCGTACCCGACGTACGAGGTCGGTGCGCGGCTGTGCGGCGCCGAGGCCGTCGTCTACGACGACCCGACCGAGCTGGACCCGGCGGGCGTGAAGCTCCTGTGGCTCAACTCCCCGTCCAACCCCACCGGGAAGGTCATCCCGAAGGAAGAGCTGATCCGGATCGTCGCCTGGGCGCGCGAGCACGGCATTCTCGTCTTCAGCGACGAGTGCTACCTGGAGCTGGGCTGGGAGGCCGAGCCCGTCTCCGTCCTCCACGACGACGTGTGCGGCGGCTCCTACGAGGGCCTCGTCGCGGTCCACTCGCTCTCCAAGCGCTCCAACCTGGCCGGCTACCGGGCCGCGTTCATCGCCGGTGACGCGGCCGTCCTCGGCGAGCTGCTGGAGATCCGCAAGCACGGCGGCATGATGACCCCCGCCCCGGTGCAGGCGGCCACGGTGGCGGCCCTCGGCGACGACGCCCACGTCGAGGAGCAGCGCGGCCGCTACGCCGCCCGCCGCGAGGCGCTGCGCACGGCCCTGGAGGCGCACGGCTTCCGCATCGAGCACAGCGAGGCCAGCCTCTACCTGTGGGCGACCCGCGACGAGCCCTGCTGGGACACCGTCGCGCACCTGGCGGAGCTCGGCATCCTGGTCGCGCCGGGCGACTTCTACGGCGAGGCCGGCGCGAACTTCGTCCGCGTGGCCTTCACCGCCACCGACGAGCGGGTCGCCGCCGCGGTCAAGCGCCTCGGCTGACGGGCGCCGCCGGCGGGAAACGGGCCGAGGGGGCCGGGAGCAGCAGCTCCCAGCCCCCTCGGGCGTTCGCGGGTCCGGCGGGGGGTCAGCCCAGCAGGCCGCCGGGCAGGCCGCCGCCCGGCAGGCCGCCGCCCGGCAGGCCGCCGCCGGGGAGGCCGCCGCCGGGGAGGCCGCCGCCCAGGGCCTGCCCGGCGACCGGCAGGCCGCCCAGGGTCTGGCCCGCGGCTCCGGCGCCGCCGACGACCTCCGAGGCGGGACCGGCGACGGGGGCGGCGGCCGGGACGGCCTCGGTGGCGGTGTGCGCGGCGTCGGTGGCCGCCCCGGCGTCCGGGGCGGTGAGCGTGTTCAGCTTCGGCAGGGACTCCAGGCCCACGGCGTCGGCCGCGCTGGCGGCGCCTGCCGCACCGACCACGGGAGCGGTACCGGCTGCGAGGAGAAGCGCGGCGCGGGCGATCCGACGGGTCAGGGGGAGGGTCATGATGCTCCTAAGCGGTAGCGGCTGAGTACGCCGTGTACAACCGCTCCCGGGGTGGGGGGAGTTGCGGACCCGCCGGGTAAAGGATCAGTAACGCATCGTTTAATCGGCTTCCGTGACAAGAGCACCGGACCCGCCCCGACCTGCGGTTCTGTCCACCTCCCGGGTGTACGGGCCGAACGCGTGGACACCCCTCCCGGGTGAAGGGGCGTACGCGTGACCGTGCCGCCGGGGCGTCACCGCCGCGCCGTGCGCACGCCGGGGGCGCACGCGGGCGGCGCCCCCGCGGGGGTCAGCGCGTGGCGGCGCGGGCCATGAAGATCCGCACCTCGCCCGGCGCCGCGCCGTGCGGGTCCCCGGCGCCGCCCTTGCCCTTGCCCTTGCCCTTGCCCTTGCCCTGCCACGCGCCGCCGTCCCGCCCGGCCACCCACGAGGAACCGTCGTACGAAACCCGCGCGATGCCCAGCTCCTTGGACCGGGCCACCGCCCAGTGGGCCATCGCCCGCCCGCGCCGCGCCTCCGCCGCACCGCCGCCCTCCTTGAGCCGCAGCCCGACCTCCGCCTCGGGCACGGACCCGCCCGGCGACGCCGAGCGCCCCGCCGGAGCACCCGCCCGGCCCGCGCCCAGCGCATCCTTCGCCGGCGCCCCGAACGCCCGCACCAGCTCCGCCCGCACCTTCTCCGGGTCGCCCGCCGGGGGCACCGGGCCGGAGCAGACCAGGGAGGCCGGCGTGCCGTTCTCGCCGAAGGCCGCCGTCAGCACCGTCGCGTCCGGCTCGTGCTTCGCGTACGCCTGCGGGAAACCGCTGAGCTGCACCTTCTGCGCCGCCACCGTCAGCGGCAGCCTGGTGTAGCCCTTGATCTCCGCGAGCCGGTCGTAGAAGATCCCCGCCGAGTACACCGGGTCCATGATCTGCTCCGGGGTCCCCCAGCCCTGCGAGGGCCGCTGCTGGAACAGGCCCAGCGAATCCCGGTCCCCGTGGTCGAGGTTGCGCAGCGCAGACTCCTGCATAGCCGTCGCCAGCGCGATGGTCACCGCCCGGTCCGGCAGCCCCTTGGAGATCCCGACGGCGGCTATCGTCGCCGCGTTCGCCGCCTGCTCCGGGGTCATCTCGTACGTCTGGACGTCCCCCGCACCCGCGGAGCCCGCCGCTCCGGTCGCCGAAGCGGTGCAGAAGGAGGCACCGCTGCCGGAATCCCGCTGGACGACGAAGTACCCGATCACCCCGAGCAGGACGACCAGGCCAACGGCCTTGCGGAACGGCCGGCGGCGGCGGGGGCGGGAGCGATCGGTCTCGGACACGCGGCCCACCGTACTTGAGGCCGATAAACCGTCCACCGGCCGGACGCTCCCGCTTCCCTCCCATCCCGGGGCGTTAGGGTCAGTTCCATGTCCGAATCCGAGCTGGACCTCACCCTGGACGCTGCCGAGCTGACCGCCCGGCTCGTCGACATCCCTTCCGTGAGCGGCGACGAGAAGGTGCTCGCCGACCTGGTGGAAGACGCGCTGCGCGCCCTCCCGCACCTCACCGTCGACCGCCTCGGCAACAACGTCGTCGCCCGTACGCACCTCGGCCGCGCCGAGCGCGTCGTACTGGCCGGCCACCTCGACACCGTGCCGATCGCCGACAACGTCCCGTCCCGCCTGGACGAGAACGACGTCCTGTGGGGCTGCGGCACGACGGACATGAAGTCCGGGGTCGCCGTACAGCTGAGGATCGCGGCGACCGTCCCCGAACCCAACCGCGACCTCACCTTCGTCTTCTATGACCAGGAGGAGGTGGCCGCCGACCTCAACGGCCTCGGCAAGGTCGCCGACGCCCACCCCGACTGGCTGGCCGGTGACTTCGCCGTCCTGCTGGAGCCCTCCAACGCCGAGGTCGAGGGCGGCTGCCAGGGCACCCTGCGCGTGCTGCTGCGCACCAAGGGCGAGCGCGCCCACTCCGCGCGCAGCTGGATGGGCTCCAACGCCATCCACGCCGCCTCCCCGATCCTGGCGAAGCTGGCCGCGTACGAGCCCCGCAAGCCGGTCATCGACGGCCTGGAGTACCACGAGGGCCTCAACGCGGTCCGCATCGAGGGCGGCGTCGCCAACAACGTGATCCCGGACGCCTGCACGGTCACCGTGAACTTCCGCTACGCCCCCGACCGCAGCGAGGCCGACGCGCTGGCCCACGTCCGGGAGGTCTTCGCGGACTGCGACATCGCCGAGTTCGTGGTCGACGACTCCTCCGGCGGCGCCCTGCCCGGCCTGTCCCACCCGGCCGCGGCGGCCTTCATGGAGGCGGTCGGCGGCCGCCCGATGCCCAAGTTCGGCTGGACGGACGTCTCCCGCTTCAGCGCGCTGGGCGTCCCGGCGGTCAACTACGGGCCGGGCGACGCCCTGCTGGCCCACAAGGTCGACGAGCGTGTCGAGACGAAGGCCATCCTGCACTGCGAGGAACGACTCCGCGCCTGGCTGACCTCGTAAATTCCCCTTCCGGCCACCTTCGTGCGCCTAACCTGATCCAACGATCAGCTGGAGGGAGCACATCATGGGCAACCACGGCAATGCCGAGGGGCCGCGCCGTCGGCCCGAGGAGCAGCAGCTCGGGCCGGTGCTGCGCAGGCGGGGCCAGGTGCAGGCGGGCAGTACGACGGACCAGCGGCTGCTGGACTCGGCCGGGCCCTCCGAGTGGGTGCACACCGATCCCTGGCGGGTCCTGCGCATCCAGTCGGAGTTCATCGAGGGCTTCGGCACCCTGGCAGAGCTGCCGCCCGCGATCAGCGTGTTCGGCTCGGCCCGCACACCGGCGGACTCGCCCGAGTACGAGGCGGGCGTACGGATCGGCAGCGCGCTCGTCGAGGCCGGCTTCGCCGTCATCACCGGCGGCGGCCCGGGCGCGATGGAGGCGGCCAACAAGGGCGCCCGCGAGGCGAACGGCATCTCCGTCGGCCTGGGCATCGAGCTCCCCTTCGAGCAGGGGCTCAACCAGCACGTCGACCTGGGACTGAACTTCCGGTACTTCTTCGTCCGCAAGACGATGTTCGTGAAGTACAGCCAGGGCTTCGTGGTCCTGCCGGGCGGACTCGGCACCCTGGACGAGATGTTCGAGGCGCTGACCCTGGTCCAGACGCAGAAGATCACCAGGTTCCCCATCGTGCTCTTCGGCACGGAGTACTGGGGCGGCCTGATCGACTGGCTGCGCAACACGGTCATCGCCCAGGGCAAGGCCTCGGAGAAGGACCTCTACCTCTTCCACGTCACCGACGACGTGGACGAGGCGATCGCCCTGGTGACGAAGGAAGTCGGCAAGTAGGGACCACGGCCGCGCCGCCGCGGCGGCGCGGCTCCGGGGCCTCAGGCCAGGCCGCGGCGGGCGACGGCCGGCGGACGGTGCCCCTGGATCGAACGGACCATGTCGAGGACCTGCTTCGTCTCCGCGACCTCGTGGACGCGGTAGACCTGCGCGCCGAGCCAGGCCGAGACGGCCGTGGTCGCCAGGGTGCCCAGCAGGCGCTCCTTGACCGGCTTGTCGAGGGTCTCGCCGACGAAGTCCTTGTTGGACAGGGAGACCAGCACCGGCCAACCGGTTTCGGTCATCTCCGCGAGCCGGCGGGTGGCCTCCAGTGAATGCCGGGTGTTCTTCCCGAAGTCGTGACCCGGATCGATCATGATCGACTCGCGGGGCACCCCGAGGGCCTCGGCCCGCGCCGCGAGGCCGACCGTGACGCGCAGGATGTCGTCCATCACGTCCTCGTACGAGGTCCGGTGCGGCCGCGTGCGCGGCTCGACCCCGCCCGCATGGGTGCAGACGATGCCCGCGCCGTAGCGCGCGGCGACCTCCGCCAGCTTCGGGTCCACCCCGCCCCACGCGTCGTTCAGCACGTCCGCCCCGGCCTCGCAGACCGCCTCGCCGACCTCGTGCCGCCAGGTGTCCACGCTGATCACCACGTCGGGGTGGCGGCGGCGCACCTCCGCCACGAAGCCGACCGTGCGCCGGGCCTCCTCCGCCGCGTCCACGTGCTCACCGGGGCCCGCCTTCACCCCGCCGATGTCGATGATCGCCGCGCCCTCGGCCACGGCCTGCTCCACCCGGTCGAGGGCCGGCTCGTCGCGGAAGGTGGCGCCCTGGTCGTAGAAGGAGTCCGGGGTGCGGTTCACGATGGCCATGATCACCGGCTCGTGGGTGTCGAACTCGCGCCTGCCCAGTCGCAGCATCCTGCTCTTTCCTCCTTCGGCGACCCTCGCGCCTCGTCTGCGACCTTAACCTGAGGGCAGGAGTCTCTCAGGGGAGTTGATCGTGTTCTGGTTCTTGCTGATCGCGCTGGTCGTGGTCGTGGCCGCGGTCACCCTCGCGGTGGTCGGCGGCGGCTCCGAAGCCGTACTGCCCGAGGCCGAGCCGGACCGGGTGGCCGACGCGCTCCCGGAGAGCCGGCCGGTGGTGCGGGCGGACATCGACGCGCTGCGGCTGCCGGTCGCGCCGCGCGGCTACCGGATGGCCGAGGTGGACGACGTACTGGACCGGCTCGCTGCCGAGCTGGCCGAGCGGGACGCGCGGATCGCGGAGCTGACGGCCGCCCGCGCCCACGCCCACGCCCCGGCGGACCGGGTCGACCTCACGAAGGACGAGCGGTGAGCGGCGCGGGGCTGGCGGCGGGCCCGGACGGCGGGCTGCGCTGCCCGTGGGGGCTGTCCACGGAGGACTACGTCGTCTACCACGACACCGAATGGGGCAAGCCCGTCCACGGGGACGACGCCCTGTACGAACGGCTGTGCCTGGAGGCCTTCCAGTCCGGGCTGTCCTGGATCACGATCCTGCGCCGCCGCGAGGGCTTCCGGAAGGCCTTCGCGGACTTCGAGATCGCGGCGGTCGCGGAGTTCGGGCCGGCCGACGCCGAACGGCTGATGGGCGACGAGGGGATCATCCGCAACCGGGCCAAGATCGAGGCCACCCTCGCCAACGCGAAGGTGCTGGCCGGCTGGGGGGCGGGGGAGCTGGACGCGCTGATCTGGTCGCACGCCCCCGAGAAGCCGGGCCGGGCCCCGAGGAGCACCGCCGACGTGCCGGCGGTGACCCCGGAGTCCACGGCCCTGGCCAAGGCCCTGAAGAAGGCGGGCATCCGCTTCGTCGGGCCGACCACGGCCTACGCCCTGATGCAGGCGTGCGGCCTGGTCAACGACCACCTCGCGGGCTGCGTCTCCCGCGAGGGGTGAGGCCTCAGCGGCCCAGGTACTGCGGCGGCTGCTTCGCGAGGAAGGCCTGCACGGCGATGGAGTGGTCCTCGGAGGCCCCCGCACGGGTCTGGAGGACGTCCTCGCGCTCCAGGGCCTCGGAGAGCGTGTGCGAGGCCCCGTACGCCAGGGACTCCTTGATGGCCGCGTAGGCCACCGTCGGGCCGGAAGCGAGGGTCCGGGCCACCTTCTCGGCCTCCGCGCGCAGCGACTCCGCGGGCACCAGCCGGTTCACGATGCCCAGCTCGCGGGCCTCCTGCGCCTTGATGGACCGGGGGAACAGCAGCAGGTCGGAGGCCCGGGAGGCGCCGATCAGCCGCGGCAGGGTCCAGGACACCCCGGAGTCGGCGGTCAGCGCGACCCCGGCGAAGGAGGTGTTGAAGGACGCCGTCTCGGAGACGACGCGGAAGTCCGCCGCGAGCGCGAACCCGAAGCCGGCCCCGGCGGCGACGCCGTTGACCGCGGCCACGACGGGCTTGGGCATCTCCGTCAGGGCCCGCACGATCGGGTTGTAGTGCTCGGAGACCGTGCTCATCGTGAGCGTCGAGCCGTTCTCGCGGTCCGCGGCGAGGTTGCCGATGTGCTCCTTGAGGTCCTGGCCCACGCAGAAGGCCCGGTCCCCGGCGGCGGTGAGCAGGACCGCCCGTACGGCGGTGTCGTCGGCGGCCGCCCGGAGGGCGTCGCGCAGGGCGACCTTGGCCTCCGTGTTCATGGCGTTCATCGCGTCGGGCCGGTTGATCGTGACGGTCGCGAGTCCGTCGGTCACTTCGTAGAGCACGCTGTCGGCCATGGCGGGGGTCCCCCTTCGTCGCGGGCTTGGCTACCGGCCGGTACCGGCGGGTGCAAAGGTCAGCATGGCGGACGGGACCGGGGGCGGGCATGTGATGTGCGTCAAACAAAGCGGAGCCCCACCCCCGGGGGCGACGGCGAAGTATCGCAGGCGGATCCCCGAAATGAGTGGTTTTGGTCGAGCGCGTTGCGCAAGCGTTCCCTTCCGATGTTGGTCATCGGGTCCTGACATGCGGGATAATGGCTGGGAAGCAATGTGTTCGATGCCGGGTACTAGGCGCCTGAACGGGGCCGTCGGCTGACGATGAGCTGGTTTCAGGAAGGGGAACGAGCATGGCGGCCATGAAGCCGCGGACGGGCGACGGCCCGCTCGAGGTCACCAAGGAGGGGCGAGGCATCGTCATGCGCGTACCGCTCGAAGGCGGCGGTCGGCTCGTTGTCGAGCTGACGCCGGACGAGGCGGACGCCCTGGGTGACGCCCTGAAGAAGGTCGTCGGCTGAGCCTCGGCCACTAGATCTTGACCCCGCCCCTGCCGCTTACTGCGGCGGGGGCGGGCGTTTTTTTGCTGCGCCGCCCGCACGCCACGCCCTTTTCACGCGCCGCTCGCGCGGTGCGGCACCGGGGCGCCTCACCGGCTCTGCGCCGTACTCCGTCCGGCGGCCTGTGGGGCGGGGCCGGTTCGCGTGGCCGCTGCCGGTGGGTCCTCTGCGGGTGGATGTGCCGCTGCGCGGAGCTGGGTCCCCTACCCGCCCTTCCACCGTTCCCCGGGCGCTGCCCGGACCCGCGCCTCAAGCGCCGGCGGGGCTGAGAGACCGGGCGCTGCGCGCCCGGTGCGCTCAAACGCCGCGCGGGCTGGAGAATCCAGCCCCGCCGGCGTTTGAGGCGCGGGGGTCTGGGGGCGGAGCCCCCAGGAGGGGTCCGGGGCGGAGCCCCGGGGAACGGGCGAAGGGCGGGTAGGGGACCGGCCCCGCGCAGCGGAAGGCCCGCGCACCGCCCGGCCAGGGCAGCGGCAGCGGGACCCGGACACCGCCCGGCCAGGGCAGCGGCAGCGGCAGCGGGACCCGGACACCGCCCGGCCAGGGCAGCGGCAGGGCTACCGCCGGACCGCGCAGAGGAGCCCGTCCCCCACCGGCAGCAGCGCAGCTTCCAGCGCCGGACTCTCCCGCACGCTGCGCAGCAGCTCCCGCACCCGGATCACCTCCACCGGCTGGGCGGCGGAGTCGACCGTACGCCCGTCCGCGAAGACCCCCTCGAAGCACACCAGACCGCCCGGCCTCAGCAGCCGCAACGATTCCGCGAGGTAGTCGAGGGACTCGGCCGGGTCGCCGTCGCAGAAGACCAGGTCGTACCCGCCGTCGGCGAGCCGCGGCAGCACGTCCAGCGCCCGCCCCGGAATGAACCGCGCGCGGTTCCCCGCGAAGCCGGCCGCGCGGAAGGCCTGGCGGGCGAAGGCCTGCCGGTCGGGTTCGGGGTCCACCGTGGTCAGGACCCCGTCCGGCCGCATCCCGTGCAGCAGGTGGATCCCCGAGACGCCGGTCCCGGTGCCGATCTCGGCGACGGCCTTGGCGTCCGCGGTGGCGGCGAGCAGACGCAGCGCGGCCCCGGTGCCGGGGGACACGGACCGCAGGCCCGCTTCCCTGGACCGGTCTCGGGCCCATCGCAGAGCGTCGTCCTCGGCGACAAACGCGTCGGCGAACGCCCAGCTCGTCTGCCGGTTGCCGCTAATGACCCTCTCCTGTCCCCATAGTTGGCGCAACGGTGACTGTATCCGCTGACGTCGGGAACCCGCAGATGGGACCGGGCGTTGGGAGGGTGAGAGGCGGGATAGAGGGGACGGCTGCGGGCAGATCGGCGGTCCGGACCCCGAGGTCCGTGCAAAGTTACTGCAAAAATGCTTATCCAGAGCTGACGGGAGGGGTGGCTATGGTAGGGGCTCCACTGGACACCACCAGAGCCGACAGGGGAGGTGCGGCTGCGCCTGTGGATCGTGGAGGCGTCCTCAGACGTCTCTTCTGGTCGGCGGGTGAGCCGAAATCCGTGACCTACACTGCTGACCGCTTCCACACCGCCCACACCGCGACCACCGCGACCTTTGCCGCTGACGCGGGCTCCCAGGCGTGGACCCCTCCCTCATGGGAGGAGATCGTCAGCACGCACAGCGCGCGGGTCTACCGCCTCGCCTACCGCCTGACGGGCAACCAGCACGACGCCGAGGACCTGACGCAGGAGGTCTTCGTCCGCGTCTTCCGCTCGCTGTCCACCTACACGCCCGGCACCTTCGAGGGCTGGCTGCACCGCATCACCACGAACCTGTTCCTGGACATGGTGCGCCGCAAGCAGCGGATCCGCTTCGACGCGCTCGGCGACGACGCCGCAGAGCGGCTGCCGAGCCGCGAGCCGTCCCCCCAGCAGGTCCTGCACGACACGCACTTCGACGCCGACGTGCAGCAGGCGCTGGACACCCTCGCGCCCGAGTTCCGCGCCGCCGTGGTGCTCTGCGACATCGAGGGCCTGTCCTACGAGGAGATCGCCGCCACGCTCGGCGTGAAGCTCGGCACCGTCCGCAGCCGCATCCACCGCGGCCGCTCGCACCTGCGCAAGGCGCTCAAGCACCGCTCTCCCGAGTTCCGCGCCGAGCAGCGCGCGCTGGCGGGCGTGGCGGTGGGCGCGCCGGGCGCCGGGGGAGAGGGCGGAGCCGAGTGAGCGGAGCGAGTCCCTCCCCCGCCGAACAGCACCTGGGCGACCGGCTCGCCGCCCTGGTGGACGGGGAGTTGAAGCACGACGCGCGCGAGCGG
Organism: Streptomyces sp. NPDC044002; assembly: GCF_056434525.1. Taxonomy (NCBI): domain Bacteria; kingdom Bacillati; phylum Actinomycetota; class Actinomycetes; order Kitasatosporales; family Streptomycetaceae; genus Streptomyces; species Streptomyces sp. NPDC044002. Next base: position 33,229 of record NZ_JBWKEZ010000040.1, on the reverse strand, counting down.
GTGCTGGCGCACCTGGCGACCTGCGCCAAGTGCAAGGCCGAGGCCGACGCGCAGCGCCGGCTGAAGACCCTGTTCGTGGAGAGCGCCCCGCCACCGCTGTCGGCCGGCCTGCTGGCCCGGCTCCAGGGGCTGCCGGGAGCGGGCCCGGACGGGCCTGCCGGGCCCGCCGGTCCGGGCGGCGGACCGGGGGCTCCGCTCGCGCCCCCGGCTCCGGGCGTCGACCCGTTCTCCTCGTTCGGGTACTCCGCTCCGGCCGCCCCGCGCGAGGGCTTCCGCATCCACGAGGTGGGCCGTCCCAGACGCCGCTTCGCCTTCGTGGCGGCGGGGGCCGTGTCGCTGGCCGCGATCGCGCTCGGCGGCGCGCTGCCGCTGGACGGGATCGAGCCGAACGCCCGGGGGGAGGCGCCCGCGACCAGGCCCGGACCCGCGGTGCCGCTGACCGACGCCTTCGTGCGCGACCGGGTCCCGACCCCCGGCGTGACGACCGGCCCGGTCCCGGTGGGGCAGCTGCCGACAGCGGCTTCCTCGCCCCCGGCGACGGCCCAGCCGGTTTCCCTCTCCCGCTGACCCGGGCCCCCGAGGGGCCCGGGTACCTGGTTGAATCTGCGGCACACGCGCCGCCCCGCGGTGCGCCAGGCCCGCGGGGGAGCGCCCATGTCCGACAGTCAGCAGAACGGTCCGGCTCCGACGTGGTGGAGCCGGCCCGCCGCCACGCCGGAGCCCGGCCCGGACGCGGACGCCGGCCGGACCCCGCCCGCCCCTGACGCGGACCCGGAGCCGGCCCCCGGCTCCGCTCCCGGCCCCCGCTACGACCCCTGGGCCGCCGGTCCGCTCCAGGTCGTCGACCAGGGCAGGGCGCCGCGCGGCGGGCCCGCGCTGTGGCGGCTGGCGGTCGTCGGCGCGGTCATCGCCCTCCTCGCGGGCTGCGCAGGCGGCTACCTCGGCATCCTGGCCGAGCGGCGCACCAGCACCCGGCTGGAGCTCCCGCAGGCCGCCGCCGACGCCAAGGACCGGGCCCCCGACAGCGTGGCGGGCATCGCGGCCACCGCCCTGCCCGGCGTGGTCACCCTGCACGTCAGCGGGGGCGGCGGCAGCGGCACCGGAACCGGTTTCGTCCTGGACGACCAGGGCCACATCCTGACCAACAACCACGTCGTCGCCGACGCCCGCGACATAACGGTCACCTTCAGCACCGGCGAGAGCGTGCGCGCGGAGCTGGTCGGCAGGGACGGCGGCTACGACCTGGCCGTGGTGAAGGTCAGCGGGGTCCGCGGCCTGCGCCCGCTGGCGCTCGGGAACTCCGAGAACGTCCGCGTCGGCGACCCGGTGGTGGCCATCGGCGCCCCCTTCGACCTCTCCAACACGGTCACCTCGGGCATCATCAGCGCCACCGGCCGCCCCATCACCGCGGGCGGCGGGAAGCGCGACGGCAGCGACATCAGCTACGTCGACGCCCTCCAGACCGACGCCCCCATCAACCCCGGCAACTCCGGCGGCCCCCTCCTCGACTCCCGCGCCCACGTGATCGGCATCAACAGCGCCATCCGCGGCGCCGACAAGGGCGAGGACGGCGACGACCCCACCCGCCAGAGCGGCAGCATCGGCCTGGGCTTCGCCATCCCCGTCAACCAGGGCAAGCGGGTCGCGGAGGAACTCATCCGCACCGGCCGCGCCACCCACCCCGTCATCGGCGTCACCCTGGACATGGAGTACAAGGGCGACGGAGCCCGGGTCGATGCCAAGGGCGAGGACGGCAAGCCCTCCGTGGTCGCCGACGGCCCGGGCGCCCGCGCCGGGATCCGGCCCGGAGACGTGATCACCAAGGTGGACGGCGTACGCGTGCACGGCGGCGACGAACTGATCATCAAGATCAGGGCCCACCGGCCCGGCGACCGCCTCGGCCTGACCGTCCTGCGCGACGGCAGGGAACGCACCCTGGACGTCGTCCTCGGCTCGGCGAGCGGCTCCTGAACGGCTCCCGGGCGGCTTCCGGGCGACCCGTCCGCGACACGAACACCGGATGACGCCCGGGTGAATCCGGGAACGGTCGCGCACCGGCGTAGGGGAGCGCAAGGAAGGCCGGGTACCGTTGACCGGGCCGGAAGTGGAGAGAGCCGAGGAGCGGCAAGGTGTTCAACGACATAGGCGCACTCGAGCTGGTCACCATCGTGGTGCTCGCCATCCTCGTCTTCGGCCCGGACAAGCTGCCGAAGGTGATCCAGGACGTCTCCGGGTTCATCCGGAAGATCCGCGCGTTCTCGGACAGCGCCAAGCAGGACATCCGCTCCGAACTGGGCCCCGAGTTCAAGGACTTCGAGTTCGAGGACCTGAACCCGAAGACCTTCATCCGCAAGCAGCTCACCGAGAACGAGGACCTCCAGGAGCTGCGCAGCAGCTTCGACCTCCGCAAGGAGCTCAACGAGGTCACCGACGCGGTGAACGGCCGGGAGGCCGACCCGTCCCAGGCCGCCGCGGCGCCCTCCGCCACGCCCGCCGCCGGGACCGGTCCGGACCTGTTGAAGAAGCCCGCGGCACCGGCCCAGGAGCACCGCACCCCCTTCGACGCCGACGCCACCTGATCCGCAGCCTGCCCGTCGATCCGGGACCGGATGGCTATCCTCCATCTGTCCGGACCCAGGCCGCCCGCGGAGGGGGGTCCCCCCAGCCAGGCGAGGGGGAGGGCCGTTCCGGACCCCACGGAACGAGAGGCCGCCCATGGAGACGACGAGCAGCAGTCGGGTGGGCGCACAGCCCGCCGAAGCCCCCGGAGACGCACCCGGGCCGACCGAGCCCCCGGAACATACCGGCGGCCAGGCCGCGCCCGGCCAGCCCCAGGAAGCCGCCGCGCCGGTCCCGAAGGCCCGCCGGGGGGCGGCGGGCTACCTGAGCGCCGAATTCCCCTGGTACGGCCTGGACGGGGCCTTCACCGGCCCCCGCTGGCTCATGCAGGTCGGCACCGGCGCCGACGGCAGCGTGGAGCACGGATCCACCGGCCACGGCGACGAGCCGTCCGCCCGGGGGGAGATCGCCACCGGCGAGAAGGACCGCTTCGCGGTGGTGATCACCGTCGCCGGCAACCCGCAGCGCCGCAGCGGCGACGGCACCGGAGTCCTGGAGGCCACCTCGGTCTCCTCGGCGGCCTGGCTGGCCGGCTCGGGGCTGCTGTCCTACAGCTGGCCTCCGCAGATGGACCACACCCGGCGCGCCGACTGGCTCGACCAGCAGACGGAGGCCGCCTGGGAGCTCGCCGACGACCTCGCGGGGCCGGACTGGTCGACGTTGTCGCTGCCGGTGGACGGGGAGCCGACGCCGTTCCACTACCGGGAGTCGGAGTTCGGGTGGGTGCTGGCCGGCTCCACCGGGAGCGGGGTGCACCTGGGGGCGTACGGGCGGGGGATGAGCGCGTACGGGCTGGGCTTCTCGGCGATCGACCTCGCGGCGTACGAGTAGGCGGCCCGCAGGGTCCGCGCAGCGTGAAGGGGCACCACCGCCAGGTGGTGCCCCTTCTCCTAGAACTTGTTCCGCGGCGTGATGCCCAGGCTCATGCCCGAGAGGCCGCGGGCGCGGCCGCCGAGCTTGCCGGCGATGGTGCGCAGGGCCGCGCCCGCCGGGGAGTCCGGGTCGGACAGCACGACCGGCTTGCCGTCGTCGCCGCCCTCGCGCAGCCGGACGTCGATCGGGATCGTGCCGAGCACCGGAACCGTCGCGCCGACCGTCTTGGTCAGGCCGTCGGCGACCTTCTGGCCGCCGCCCGAGCCGAACACGTCCACCATCTCGTCGCAGTGCGGGCACGGCAGGCCCGACATGTTCTCGACGACGCCCACGATCTTCTGGTGCGTCTGCACCGCGATCGAGCCGGCCCGCTCCGCGACCTCGGCCGCGGCCTGCTGCGGGGTGGTCACCACCAGGATCTCGGCGTTCGGGACCAGCTGCGCGACCGAGATCGCGATGTCGCCGGTGCCCGGCGGCAGGTCCAGCAGCAGCACGTCCAGGTCGCCCCAGAACACGTCGGCCAGGAACTGCTGGAGGGCCCGGTGCAGCATCGGACCGCGCCACACCACGGGGGCGTTGCCCGGGGTGAACATGCCGATGGAGATGACCTTCACGCCGCTCGCGGACGGCGGCATGATCATGTTCTCGACCTGGGTCGGCTTGCCGTCCACACCGAGCATCCGCGGCACGCTGTGCCCGTAGATGTCCGCGTCGACCACGCCGACCTTCAGGCCGTCGGCCGCCATCGCCGCGGCCAGGTTGACCGTCACGGAGGACTTGCCCACGCCGCCCTTGCCGGACGCGACCGCGTAGACGCGGGTCAGCGACCCCGGCTTGGCGAACGGCACCTCGCGCTCGGCGGTGCCGCCGCGCAGGGTCGCCGCCAGCTCCTTGCGCTGCTCGTCGCTCATCACGTCCAGGGTGACGGCGACGGAGGTGACGCCCGCGACCTTCTCGACGGCCTCGGTGACGTTCTTGGTGATGGTCTCGCGCATGGGGCAGCCCGACACCGTGAGGTAGACCGTGACGGCGACGGCGCCGCCCTCGCCGATCTCCACCGATTTGACCATGCCGAGCTCGGTGATCGGCCGGTGGATCTCGGGGTCGTTGACCGTCGCCAGCGCGTCCAGGATCGCGTCCTGCTCCGGCACGGCGGCGGAGGGTGTCTCGGTAGCCATGCACCCGATGGTACGGCTCGGTAGCAGGCCTCAGGTAAGCCGATCAGCGGTCGCCTTCGTCACTTTCACCGGGGAATAGCCGCCGCTCGTCCATCTCCTTGATCAGGTCCTGGAACTCCGAGCGGATCCAGTCGCGGGTGGCGACCTCGCCCAGGCCCATGCGCAGCGCCGCGATCTCCCGGGTCAGGTACTCGGTGTCCGCGATGGAGCGCTCGTTCTGCTTGCGGTCCTGCTCGTGGGTGACCCGGTCCCGGTCGTCCTGCCGGTTCTGCGCGAGCAGGATCAGCGGGGCCGCGTACGAGGCCTGCAGCGACAGCATCAGCGTCAGGAAGATGAACGGGTACTGGTCGAAGCGCAGGGAGTCCGGCGCGAAGATGTTCCACAGCACCCACACCACGATGACCAGGGTCATCCAGACGATGAACCGGCCCGTGCCGAGGAACCGCGCCACCCGCTCCGACAGCCGCCCGAACGCCTCCGGGTCGTACTCGGGCAGCAGCTTGCGGCGGTCCGGGCGCGGCTGGTCCAGCCGTACGCGCGACCGCGTCAGCGCGCTCGCCCCCGCCGGGGCCGCGCTCCTGGCCCGTTCGGCGGAACGTTCCGTCCGCTCGTTGCGGAGCCGCTCGGCGGCCTCCTCCAGACGCTCCGAGAGCCCCTCCCGGGCCTGCTCGCGCCGCTCCCGGCGCCGCTCGCGCGCCGCATCGCCGCGCCCGCGCTCAGTGCCCACGCAGCGCCTCCTCGGAGTGGAAGTCCGTCTCCCGCCAGTCGTCGGGCAGCAGGTGGTCCAGTACGTCGTCCACGGTGACCGCGCCCAGCAGCGAACCGCTCTCGTCGACGACGGGCGCCGCGACCATGTTGTACGCGGCCAGGTAGCTCGTCACCGCGGGCAGCGAGGCGTCCGGGCGCAGCGGCGGCAGGTCGGCGTCCACCAGGGAGCTGACCAGGGTGAACGGGGGGTCCCGCAGCAGCCGCTGGAAGTGCACCGTCCCCAGGTACTTGCCCGTCGGCGTCTCGTCCGGCGGCCGGCAGACGTAGACCTGCGCGGCCAGCGCCGGCGACAGGTCCGACTTGCGCACGCGGGCCAGCGCGTCCGCGACGGTGGCGTCCGGGCGCAGCACGATCGGTTCGGTGGTCATCAGACCGCCCGCGGTGTTCTCCTCGTACGACAGCAGGCGCCGCACGTCGGCCGCGTCGTCCGGCTGCATCAGCGTCAGCAGCCGCTCCTTCTCCTCCTCCGGCAGCTCGGAGAGCAGGTCCGCCGCGTCGTCCGGGTCCATGGCCTCCAGGACGTCGGCGGCGCGCTCCTCCTTCAGCTTCCCGAGGATCTCCACCTGGTCGTCCTCGGGCAGCTCCTCCAGGACGTCCGCGAGCCGGTCGTCGTCCAGGGCGTTGGCCACCTCGGCGCGCCGCTTCGGCGTCAGGTGGTGCAGGACGTTCGCCAGGTCCGCCGGACGCATCTGCTCGAAGGTCGCGACCAGGTTCTCGGCGCCCTGGCCCTCCTCCTCCAGGGAGAAGCCGGACACCGCCGACCACTCCACGGTCAGCGTCTCGCCGCGCCGGCGCAGCGCACCGCCCTTGCCCTTGCGCACGAAGATCCGGTCGATCTCCCAGTCCCGGCGGGCCGGCAGCTGCTGGATGGCCACGTCCAGGACGGTGACCTCCTCGCCGCCGTCCACCAGGCGCACCCGCCGGTCCAGCAGCTCGCCCAGGACCAGCCGCTCCGTGGGGCGCTGTTCGAAGCGCCGCATGTTGACCACGCCGGTGGTGATGACCTGGCCCGACTCCACGCCCGTCACCCGCGTCATCGGCAGGAAGATCCGCCGCCGGCTGACGACCTCCACCACCAGGCCCAGCAGCCGGGGCGGGCGGCCGCCCACCCGCAGCATCGCCACGAGGTCGCGGACGCGGCCGACCTGGTCGCCATTGGGGTCGAAGACGGGCACACCCGACAGATGCGACACGAAGATCCGCGGGGCGCCTGCAGCCATCCGTGCGCCTCCTAGAGCGTCCATCAACAGTCGTGCCGTGCCTCAGGCTAGCCCGTGGCGGGCGAAGGCGTCCTGGTGGGGCCGCCCGGCCGGGGTGCGTCCGGGGGACCGCCGGGGCCGCGCCGGCGGACGGGTACGCTGCCTGCTGCCGCAGACCCCCGACGGAAGGCACACGCCCGTGACCGCCCACACCCCCGCCGTACGGCTGCGCCGGGCCGCCTTCATCGGTGCCCTCTGCGCGGGCCTCGCCGTCGCCGGTACGGGCTGCGCGGAGAAGAAGGACCCCGACAAGGGCACGAACGGCGTCGGCAAGCTCGCCGCCGACAAGATCGAGGGCCAGGCCAAGGCCGCCGCGACCGCCGCGAACTCGGTCCACCTGGCCGGCACCCTCGTCACCGGCGGCAAGACCTTCACCCTCGACATGCGGCTCAAGGCCGACGGCGGCTCCGGCGAGGTGAAGTCGGCCGAGGACACCTTCCAGCTGCTGCGGGTCGGCGAACAGCTGTACCTGAAGGCCAGCGCCGCCTTCTGGGGCAAGTCGGACTCGGCGGGCAAGCTCGGCGACAAGTACGTGAAGGTGCCCGAGGGGGACCCCTCCTACAAGCAGTTCCGCGGGTTCACCGACATGCACGTCCTGCTGGACGGGCTGCTCGGCCTCCAGGGCAAGCTCACCAAGGGCTCCTACACCACCGTCGGCCACACCAAGGCGGTCCCCGTCTCCGCCGACGCCGGCAAGGGCGGCAAGCTGACGGTGTCCCTGGAGGGCACCCCGTACCCGCTGCTGATGGAGCGCGCGGGCGGCGCCGGCCGGGTGGAGCTGTCCGAGTGGGGCAAGACCTTCCCGCTGGAGGCGCCCGCGCAGGACCAGACCGTGGACTACGGCAGCCAGCTGCCGACCACCAAGGACGGCAAGGGCACCGTCCCCGGCGCCTCCCCGGCACCCTCGAAGTCCTCCGGCCAGGGCGCCGACCCCAAGGGCTGAGCGGCGGCGCGCGTTAGCGCTTCGCCTTCTTCCGCTTCAGCAGCAGCTTCGGCAGACCCGCCGGGATCGGCTTGCGGGTGACCGCCGGGGAGCCCACCGGCCGCGCCGCCAGCGAACCCGTCGGCAGCCCGTCCGCCACCGCCACCGGCTCCAGGCGCAGCAGCCGGCACTCCCGCGCCCAGCGCTCCGTCATCTGCTCCGAGTCGGGCGCGTTCAGCCGCTTGCCCTTCAGCTCGGCGACCGCCGCCTCCCAGGACTCGCTGCCGGGCACGAGTTCCCGTACGGCCGCGGTCCACGCCACGAGCCGGCCGCCCTTGTCCTTGCTGCGTACGGTCACCTCCGCCGAGGCACCGTCCGCGAGCCCGGGGAAGGGCTGCTCGCCGGGGCCGTCGCCGAGCACGTGCGCGGCGCCGTCCACCCAGGCGTGCCACAGGGCCCGGTCGGCACCGGTGCCGCGGACCCAGATCAGGCCGGACTTCTTGGAGGCCTCCTCGACGAGGGCCAGGTCGAGCGCGCTGAGAGTCATGCGCACAGCGTAGGCGGTGCGCTCCCGGCCGCTACAGCCAGCCGCTAGAGCCAGCCGTTGCGCCGCAGCGTCCGGTGGATCGCGAAACAGCTGCCCACGATGGCGGCCATCACCAGGGGGTAGCCGTACTTCCAGTGCAGCTCCGGCATGTGGTCGAAGTTCATCCCGTACACGCCGCAGATCATCGTCGGCACGGCGATGATCGCCGCCCAGGAGGTGATCTTGCGCATGTCCTCGTTCTGCGCGACCGAGGCCTGCGCCAGGTTCGCCTGGAGGATGGAGTTCAGCAGCTCGTCGAAGCCGATGACCTGCTCGTGCACCCGCGCCAGGTGGTCGGCCACGTCCCGGAAGTACTTCTGGATGTCCGGGTCCACCAGCCGCATCGGCCGCTCGCTCAGCAGCTCCATCGGCCGCAGCAGCGGCGACACCGCCCGCTTGAACTCCAGCACCTCCCGCTTGAGCTGGTAGATGCGGCCCGCGTCACCGCCGCGGGCGACCCCCTTCGCGGGGGCGGCGAAGACCGCGCTCTCCACCTCGTCGATGTCGTCCTGCACCGCCGCCGCGACCGCGATGTACCCGTCGACCACGTGGTCCGCGATCGAGTGCAGCACCGCCGACGGCCCCCGCGACAGCAGCTCCGGATCGTCCTGCAGCCGGTGGCGCAGACTCCGCAGGGACCCCTGGCCGCCGTGCCGGACGGTGATGACGAAGTCGGGGCCCGTGAAGCACATCACCTCGCCCGTCTCCACCACCTCGCTGGTCGCGGTCAGTTCGGCGTGCTCCACGTAGTGGATCGTCTTGAAGACGGTGAAGAGGGTCTCGTCGTACCGCTCCAGCTTCGGCCGCTGGTGCGCGTGCACCGCGTCCTCCACCGCCAGCGGGTGCAGCCCGAACGTCGCGGCGATCCCGGCGAACTCCTCGTGGGTGGGCTCGTGCAGCCCGATCCAGGCGAAGCCCCCGTCCTCGCGCACCCGGCGCAGGGCCTCACGCGGCGTCAGGCAGTCCCCCTGCGCGCGCCGCCCGTCGCGGTACACGGCGCAGTCGACCACCGCACTGCTGGCGGAGGGGTCGCGGGTGGTGTCGTAGCCGGGCTGTACGGGGGTGGACTTGCGCAGTGCCGGACGGACGGCGGCACGGAGGTAGGGCAGCATCGACATGGCAGGCTCCTTCTCGCGCACGGCTGCGGACCGCACGGGTGGGAGGCCCCCTGTGGCGGCCGGGGGCGGACAGCCCGGGGCCCACGGAGGGAAACAGGACGGGAGGACAAAGTTCTGCCGTCGCTCTTCTGCTGATCAGAAGATCAAAGAGGGCTGGAGAAGCCCTGGAAGGACGCCGAAGAGCGGCTGGTACTGCACGATCGACTTCGATCCATCGCAGCCCCACCTCCTCCGGCCGGTCCCCCGTGGGGGACGTCCTGTCGCCGGAGCCCTGAGACAACTCTTCTGAGTGCGGCCCCGACCAGCTGTCAACACTATCAGCCGACGGATGGTCAAGACCCGCCCTTTACCCGGCGGATACGAGTTCTATGCTCGCTCCATGGCAGAAATTCTGGCCCTCGTCGAAGCCCGGCTGCGCAGCACGCTCGGCGAACCCGACGCCCGCGCCTCCGTCACCTTCCTCGGCACCGACCGCATCGAGGTCCTCCGCTTCACCGACGGCGACCTCGTCCGGTACGCGACCCTCGGCATGTCCGCCCACCCCATGACCGACCCCACCGCCGTCGTCGCCGACCCGGTGCGCGGCCCGCGCGCCGAACTGGTGCTGACCGTACGGGCCGGCCTCGCACCCACCGACAAGCTGCTGCGGCCACTGGCCGTGCTCGCGGCCTCCCCGATGGTCGAGGGGCTCGTCGTCGCCCCCGGCGCCTCGCTGGACGTCGGCGAACCGCTCTGGGACGGCGCTCCGTTCACCTCCGTACTCGTAGCCGAGCCCGGGGGACTCGTCGAGGACCTCGATCTCGACGACCCCATGGACCCCGTCCGCTTCCTCCCGCTGCTCCCCATGACGGCGAACGAGGCCGCCTGGAAGCGGGTGCACGGAGCCGCCGCGCTCCAGGAGCGCTGGCTCGCGCGCGGCACGGATCTGCGGGACCCTCTGCGTACGGCCGTCGCACTGGACTGAGCCCGGAGTGAGCCCGGAGTGAGCCCGGACGGGTGATCGCGTCTTGACGACGCCCCGGGCGGGGAGGAGCGTGCTTCTTATGAGGGGCGAACCGAGTTGCCCGAAGTGCGGTGGCCGGGTCCGCGCGCCCGGCCTCTTCTCCGACTCCTGGCAGTGCGCGGTGCACGGCGCCGTCCACCCGCTACAGCCTGTGATCCCGCCCAGCGTCGAAGGGCTGGAGGTCGTCGTCAACCGGGCGAACGTGCCCGTGTGGATGCCGTGGCCGCTGCCGGTCGGCTGGCTGTTCACCGGAGTGGCGAGCGCCGGTGACGACCGCAGCGGCGGCCGCGCCACCGCCGTGGCCTGCACCGGTCCGGGGCCGCTCGGCGGCCTCGGGGAGCTGCTGCTGATCGCGGAGGAGCTCGGCGTCGGCCTCGGCTCCCGCTTCGCCGGCATCGACGCCCCCGACCCGGGCCCCTACATCAACGTCTCGGCCCCGCCGCACGCCAAGGTCGTCGCGGCGGGCCGCCCCACCCCGCTGTGGCACGTCAAGGGCGCCCCGGACGACCGCGCCGTCTTCGCGGGCGAGGCCCGCGGCCTGTGGCTGTGGGCCATCGTCTGGCCCGAACAGACGGGCCTCCTCATGTACGACGAACTCGTCCTCACCGACCTCCGCGACGCGGGCTCGGAGGTGGAACTCCTGCCGTGCGGGGCCCTGAGCCCGCGGATCCTGGGGTAGGGGGCGCGCGGTCCGGGCCCGCTATCTCCCCCTCGAGGGGTGGGGGCGGGGCGGTGTTTGCCCACCCGCCCCCTCGTCTGCGGGCCGGGGGCAGGGGAGCGGCACCCTCCCGGACCGGATCAGAGAAGGTTGGGGGGTTTTCCCGTCAGTCCCATCGTCCTTCCGTGTCGTGCCGGCCTGTCAAGGGCGCTCCTTCGTCGCGTCGCTTCGCGATGGTCTTCGGCCACCCTTGACAGACCGACCCGCCCCGGAAAGCCGAAAGACTGCCGGGAAACCCCCAAAAGAACGGTCACGGGGCAGACAGGCGAGGAGCGGCTCCCTCAGCGATGAGGCGAGGGGCCGGGCCCCGGCCCGCCGGGCATCCGAGCCCCCACATCTGCGATCCCGGGCCATGGGCGCCACTACCCGCACGAGAGGTTGACCAGCGAGACCTGCAGACTACCCGGACGCAGCAGATCGCTACGCGCTCCTCACGTCTCAGCGTCCGGCGGCCGTCTTGGGCTGATACCTGCACGAGAGGGCGAACAGAGCAGCCCGGGGAGCGCGTGGGCGCGTCAGATCGCTACGCGCTCCTCTGATCTCGGCGGCTGGCGGTCGTCTCGGGCTGGTCTGGGGCGGGTTCGACGTTGGTGGCGGCGGTGGTGAATTCACGGCCGGAGGCGCCCCGGATGTAGGCGAGCTCCATCCAGCGCTCGATGCCGGTGTCGGAGACGTTTTCGTTGATCACGGCCATCAGTAGGCCCTCGACGCCTGAAGCGATGTCACGCACGCGTCGGTGGAGGAGCCGGTGCGGCACGTACTCGTAGCACTCACTCATCGGACGCCGCCGCCTCGAAGGTGCGCAGGAAGCGTTCCCAGCCGACGTGGGCACGATCCAGGAGGTCCTCGCTGAGGTCGAACACCGCTCCGCAGGAGCAGCGATTCGCGAGAGGGTCAGAGCCCTCTGTACTGACGGGCATCAGGCACATGCAGGTACACCTCTCAGTCAGATGGCATCTCTAGAGATGTCATCACTGAAGTCGACCCCGCTCGTCTCGTCAATGGGTCTCTAGAGATGTTCGCCCGCAAGGCTGATAAGTGCGGTGCCCTACCGCTGGCCCTAGGGTGTCTAGAGAAGAGAAGGAGTGATCGTTCGATGACCAGCCAGGGCAGCACTCGCCAGCCGAAGTACCAGCGGATTGCTGATGCGCTGAGGGCGGCGATCCGGTCGGGTGAGTACGGCCCGGGCGACCGCCTGCCGGGCGAGAACGACCTCATGGCCACCTACGACGTCGCGCGGATGACCGCACGCCAAGCCCTCGGCGTGCTCCAGAACGAAGGCCTCGCGGAAGCCCGGAAGGGGGCCGGCGTCTTCGTCCGGGCCTTCAGGCCCCTGCGGCGGCACGGCATTCAGCGGCTCGCTCAGGAGCAGTGGGGCTCGGGACGTTCCATCTGGTCCACGGACAGCGAGGATCGGGAGCTGGTCGTCGACCAGGTCGAGGTGCACGAAGAGCAGGCGAGCGACGAGATCGTCGTGGCTCTCGACGTTCCGGACGGGTCTCCGGTCTGGGTGCGCAGCCGCCGGTTCGTACTGGACGGCAAGCCGGTGCTGTTCGCGACCTCGTATCTGCCGTCAGACGTCGTGGCCGACTCCGCCATCACCCAATCCGACACCGGGCCCGGTGGGACATACGCGAGGCTGGCAGAGCTGGGCCACAAGCCCGTTCACTTCCGTGAGGAGGTTCGGTGCCGTATGCCTTCCGCCGGAGAGGCTGAGAGCCTCGCCCTCTCCATGGGGACCCCCGTCATCCACATCGTGCGCACCGCGTTCGCCGAGGACGGCCGTGCCGTCGAGGTCAACGAAATGACCCTGGACTCCGCGTCCTACGTCCTGGAATACGACTTCGACGCGTAGTCGACATCGGCACGGTGGTCGCGATCAGAGACCGCGCATCCGTAGAAGTTCGCGCAAGTTCGTAGCGCTGAGCAGCCCTTCAGTACAAGCTCGTTCATAGTGATCGTCCACCTCGGCGAAGGAGACCACCATGGCGCTGCTCAAGCTGGGCCAGGACCCGAACAGCCCGGAAGGGCAAGTCCCCTACCGTCTACTACGACGACGAGACCGGGAACTACCTCCTCCAGGGATGGAAGGTGACGGACGCGGAGCGCCTTGCGCAGATGGACATCCCTGGTCACGAGACAGTGATCGAGTTCCCACGCCGCATGATGCAGTTCTTTCCGGAGGTGAGCGGTGGGCGAGCCGACGCTTGAGGACCGGTTGCGGAGCTGCGAGCGGTCTGCCGTCCATCTGGAGATGCGCGACGGGTACATGCGCTCCGACCCGCGCTTTGCCGCATGGCAGCAGAGTCGCCGCGACGATCCGGCCGGCAGTGACCCTGCGCAGCGGCCCTGGCTCTCCCTGATCGCGGACATGGTGGGCCGAGGCGTCGAGATCAGGCGTGCCCGCATCGTGTCCGAGCCGGTCAGCGACTACATCCGCTGGGAGCACTCACTCACGGGCCCCACGGTGGCGGCTGGAGAGTGGGTGCGATGGCTGCCACGACGGCGGGCGTCCGATCTGGCCCTGCCAGGCAACGATTTTTGGTGCCTGGACAACCGTCTTGTCGTGTTCCACCACTTCGACGGCGACGGCGAGCTGGCCCCGGACGGCGACGAGGAAATCACGACCGACCCTGCCGTCGTGAAGCTCTGCGCGTCCGCCTTCGAGTCGGTGTGGGCGCGGGCAGTCGACCACGCGGACTACCGACTGTCCTGACCACACTGAAAGCCGCGCGTGTCATCTCCGTCCTCCAGCGTTCAGCAGGCCAAGCAGGCACTCGGCCAGCGTCTCCGCGAGATCCGCAAGGAAGCCGGTCTTACCTCGCGGGAGCTGGCCAGGCGGGCGGGCTGGCATGAGTCGAAATGCTCGCGCCTGGAACACGGCCGGACACCGCCGTCAGACGCGGACATCCGCGTTTACGCCCTCTACTGCGATGCCCAAGACCAGGCAGCGGATCTGATCGCGACGGCACGCGGCATCGAGGGGCAGTATGTCGAGTGGCGCAGGATGGAACGCGCTGGGCTCAAGCGAGTTCAGGAGTCCGTTGCCCCGCTCTTTGAGCGCACCCGGCGCTTCCGGACCTACCAGTCGTGGGTGATTCCCGGCCTGCTCCAGACTGCGGCATACACCAGGGCCGTGCTGAGTACCATCACCGACCTGCGCGACGTTCCGGACGACATCGACGCCGCCGTGGCCGTGAGAATGGCACGTCAGAGCATCCTGCAATCTGGTGATCACCGGTTCGCGATGGTGGTCGAAGAGTGGGTGCTGCGCACGCTCATCGGGGACCCTGAGGTCATGGCCGGGCAGCTCGGCCATCTCATCGCCACAGCGTCACTGCCCGCGGTCAGCCTCGGAGTCATCCCGCTCGGCACTCCACGGGGCGCAGGCTGGCCGGTCGAATCATTTTCGATGTACGACGATCAACAGGTGAACGTCGAGCTGGTATCCGCACACCTCACAGTGACCCAGCCTCGGGAGATCGATGACTACGCCAGGACCTTCACGGAGCTGTCGGCGATCGCGGTCTACGGGGCTGCGGCGCGGTTGTTGATCACGGCGGCGATCGACGCCCTCGGGTGAATCCGTGCAAGTCCGTACACATTCGTTGAGGCCGACCTACGCCTGTTCCTAGCGTCGTCAGCACACCAAGCGACGGCGAAGGGGTGCGGCATGGCACGGGCGAAGACGAAGACCCTTGACTTCGATCGGGACGTGTGGGAGTACCTGACCTACGCGCCCGGGCACGAGTGCTCCGCATGCCTGCGGACCATCAAGCCCCTCGAACCCGTCCGCCGGGGAACCATCGACCGCACGTCGGGCGCTCCCGTCACTGTCTACCGGCACAACGAGTGCACGGACATGCAGACGTGGAGAGACGCCCGTACGCGGGCCGCCGACGCCGCCGAAGCGATACGGGTTCGTGCACCTGGGGATGATCCGCGCCGACCTGGTTGAGCAGATCGCTGAGGCCATGAGGGCCACGGAGACTTCCGCCCGATGGGGGCGGGGACGGTCTTGCCGGGCCGTCAAGCAAATCAGGGGGTGCAGTGATGACCGACCCCGGCGACAACTCCGGAGGTACCGGCGGGGGCCAGTTCCCGCCTCCGCCCGCCACCTGACCCGAGAGGAGTACCAGAAATGACGACCATGGTCGAAAGCCCCGTCGCCTTACGGCACGGGCGGGACCTCGTCAGCCCCGAGCTGTTCGAGAAGGTGTCCGAGTTCTGCGCGGAGGAGTACGGGCACGAGCTGTCCGTGGCCCGCCGGATCGTGGACCAGGCCCTTGCCTTCCTCAAGGTCATGGGAGACGCCCGCGCGTTCGACATGACCCCTTCCCAGACCGTTGACCCGGGCTGGCACTCGCTCGCCCTCCACACCCAGGACTACGCGGAGTGGTGTCAGGAGCAGTTCGGCTACTTCCTGCACCACCAGCCGAAGGCCACGGTCCGCACGCGGCCACTGATCGGCGCCGTCGTGGACCGCGTCAAGGCTGCCGGATTCGCAGTGGACGAGCGCCTGTGGGGCGCCGCGAAGGACTGCAACCCCCCGGCTTGCTGCGGTGACGGCGACGGCTGCTGAGTAGCTGACGAACGGGGGTCCGGGTGCGGCCAATGCGCCCGGACTCCATCCAGAACGAGGGTATGGAGCATGGCAGTTGATGATGTCCTGACGGGTTGCAGCAGGGTCATCGTGTTCGCCATGTTCGGCACGGTATTCGGCTACGCGACCCACTCCCTTGACGACCGGAACCTGGGGGAAGTCGCCGTAGTCGGCCCCCTGACCCCTGGTGTCGAGTGGGGCCGGCTGTGGGAAATGGCACGCACCATGTGCCGACCGGCCGAGGGCGACCGCGAACACGCCCAATGGATCACGGCGCAGGCGAACCGCTCGTTCATCTGCGGTAGCGACGTAGTCGTGAAGCTCTCCCCGGGCACGTGGAAGCTCGTGCCCGGGAAGCGGGCGAACCTAGGGGGCTACTGCAACCGGGACCACCTGTGGACTGGGAACCTGACCGTGGAAGAAACAACCCCAGACCAGGTAGCAGCCCGACCCTCGATCTACTCTGCCTAGGCCGTGGCGCCCCGCTGTACTGCGCGGATACCTGGGCTGATGTGGCCAAGAATACGGTCGCAGGCCGGCCGGGGACACCGTGTCGATCACCATGTGCGTGTACGCGCACCTGTTCCCGGATGAGGAGGAGACGGCGGCCGGCCGCCGAGACGAGAGGAGCGCGTAGCGATCTGACGCGTCTGTCGGCTTCCCCGGGGGCTCTGATCAACCTCTCGTGCGGGTAGCCGGGCTCCCGGCCCTGGGTCAGGGCCGGACGGGCCCGGATGCCCGGCGGGCTGGCTCCCGGCCCCTCGCTCATCGCTGACGGACCCGCTCCTCCAACCATGGACCGTGCCGTTTCTTTGGGGGTTTCCCGGCAGTCTTTCGGCTTTCCGGGGCGGGTCGGCCTGTCAAGGGTCGCCGAAGGCGATCACGAAGTGACGCGACGAAGGAGCGCCCTTGACAGGCCGGCACGACACGGAAGGACGATGGGACTGACGGGAAACCCCCAACCAGCTCTGATCCGGGGCGAGGGGATCCCGCCCCCGGCCACCCACCCGCACCCAAGGGGGCGGGTGGGCAACCCCCGCCCCACCCCGCGGGGTCGAGGGGGAGATAGCGGGCCCGCGCCGCAATCCCCGTACTGCCCCCGCCCCGCCCCCGCCCAGTGGGATCATTCGGGCGTCCGTGGGCGGTACCCTGGAGTGTCCCCCGTCCGCGTGAACCCTGGAGTCCGGCTGTGCGCATCGACCTGCACGCCCACTCCACCGCTTCGGACGGCACCGACACCCCCGCCGAGCTGGTGCGCAATGCCGCCGCGGCCGGGCTGGACGTGGTGGCGCTGACCGACCACGACACCGTCGGGGGATACGCCGAGGCGATCGCCGCGCTGCCCGCCGGGCTGACGCTGGTCACCGGCGCCGAGCTGTCCTGCCGCCTCGACGGCGTCGGGATGCACATGCTGGCGTACCTGTTCGATCCCGAGGAGCCCGAGCTCGCCCGTGAGCGGGAGCTCGTGCGCGACGACCGGACCCCTCGCGCCCAGGCCATGATCGGCAAGCTCCAGGGGCTCGGTGTCGACGTCACCTGGGAGCAGGTGGCCCGGATCGCGGGGAACGGTTCGGTCGGCCGCCCGCACATCGCGACCGCGATGGTCGAGCTGGGGGTCGTCCCCACGGTGTCCGACGCCTTCACCGCGGACTGGCTCGCCGACGGCGGCCGCGCGTACGCGGAGAAGCACGAGCTCGACCCCTTCGACGCCATCCGCCTGGTCAAGGCGGCCGGCGGGGTCACCGTGTTCGCGCACCCCGCCGCCGTCAAGCGGGGCGAGTGCGTGCCCGAGTCCGCGATAGCCGCGCTCGCGGCCGCCGGCCTCGACGGCATCGAGGTGGACCACATGGACCACGACACCGCCACTCGCGCCCGGCTGCGCGGACTGGCCGGGGACCTCGGTCTGCTGACGACCGGCTCCAGCGACTACCACGGCAGCCGCAAGACCTGTCGTCTCGGGGAGTACACGACCGACCCCGAGATCTACGGCGAGATCACGCGCCGCGCGGCGGGGGCCTTCCCCGTGCCCGGCGCCGGTGGAGACGCCCGCGCGTAAGCGCCGCGTCCACACGTCCCCCTCCCGCTTTTTGGTAACACCCCTCACTGCAAGGCATCGCTGTGTTTGATTTCGCCGTCTTCGGATCCCTTTTTCTCACGCTTTTTGTGATTATGGACCCCCCGGGGATCACGCCGATCTTCCTCGCCCTGACCTCCGGCCGTCCCGCCAAGGTCCAGCGCCGCATGGCCTGGCAGGCCGTCTGCGTGGCCTTCGGAGTCATCGCCGTCTTCGGCCTCTGCGGCCAGCAGATCCTGGACTACCTGCACGTCTCCGTCCCGGCGCTGATGATCGCCGGTGGTCTGCTGCTCCTGCTGATCGCGCTCGACCTGCTCACCGGCAAGACCGACGAGCCCAAGCAGACCAAGGACGTCAACGTCGCCCTCGTCCCGCTGGGCATGCCGCTGCTGGCCGGTCCCGGTGCGATCGTGTCCGTCATCCTGGCCGTGCAGAAGGCCGACGGGTTCGGCGGCCAGCTCTCCGTCTGGACGGCGATCGCCGCCATGCACGTCGTGCTGTGGCTGACGATGCGCTACTCGCTGGTGATCATCCGGGTCATCAAGGACGGCGGCGTCGTCCTGGTCACCCGCCTCGCCGGCATGATGCTCTCCGCCATCGCGGTCCAGCAGATCATCAACGGTGTGCTCCAGGTCGTCCGCGGCGCCTGAGTCCACACCCCCCGGACACACGAACGCCCCCGCACCGGATCGGTGCGGGGGCGTTCGCGCGTGAAATCGTCAGGAGGACGCACTCTCGGCCGGTCGGATCAGGATGCGCTGGCCGATGGCGGCCGCCTGCTGCACGATCCGGTTGACGGAGGCCGCGTCCACGACGGTGCTGTCCACGGCGGTTCCGTCGACGTCGTCCAGGCGCAGAATCTCGAAGCGCACGGCTTCTCCCTTCGTCGGTGTTCTCCTTGCACAGGGTTCAACGGGGGGTCTGCCTGAAACATTCCCTACGCTAAGGAAATTTTTTCCTTAGCTAACTACCGACCGCTAAAGGGCCGCCAGAAGTCCACTAGTGCACCCGCCGTGACCTGCGGGTTCTCCGCGTTGGGGGAGTGTTCGGCGCCCTCCACCACCACACGGGAAGCGGCCAGCCGGACGGCCATGTCGTCCATCAGCGGCACCGGCCAGGCGTAGTCGACCACCCCGGACAGGACCAGCTTCGGCAGCGGCACCGCCGCCAGCTCCGCCACCCGGTCGGGCTCCGAGATCAGCACCCGCCCGGTGGTGATCAGCTGCTCCGGGACGGTGCGCAGCCAGCGCTCGTGCAGGAACGCCGCCAGCTCGGGGGAGTCCGGCTCCGCGTCCGCCGGGTCCTGGGCCCGCATCGCGGCCCAGACGGTCTCCATGCAGGTGTCGGGCGCGGTGTCGCGCAGCTCCTCCAGGGCCATGACCAGCAGCTTCGTACGGGCCTGCTGGTCCTCCGCGATGGCGGCGGGCCCGCTGCTCATCAGGGTGAGGGAGGTGAAGGGGGAGGCGTCGCGCAGCACGGTGGCGCGCGAGATCAGCCCGCCGAGGGAGTGGCCGACCAGGTGGAGGGGGCCCGGTGCGTCCAGGGCCGCGGCCTGGGCCAGCACGTCGAGGGCGAGCTCCTGGAGCTCGTACGCGGTCTCCTCGCCCGGGCCCGGGGTCTCGTACTGGCCGCGCCCGTCCACGGCGACCACCCGGTAGCCGGCGGCGGCGAGCGGCTCCAGGAGGCCGATGAAGTCCTCCTTGCTGCCCGTGAACCCGGGGACCAGCAGGGCCGTTCCGTGTACGGGCTCACCCGCCTCGTGCACGGCGAACTCGCCGCGGGCGGTGGTCAGGCGGTACGCACGGGCGGCGGGCGGCAGGGTGAGGCGCGGCGGCTTGCTCATGGCCCGAGGTTACCGGTCCGTAGCACTGCCCGGGGATACGGGAACGACCCCGGCCCCCTCGAAAGGGGACCGGGGCCGTTCTGCGGGCGTGTGCCCGGCCGGGTCAGCGGAACCGGCGGGTGGTGCGGGCCGGCTCGGTCGGCGGGGCCATCTGGAAGTCCGGCTCCGGAGCCGCGGCGGCCGGCTTGCGGGACCGGGTCCGCCGGGGCGCGGGCGCCTCGGTGACCACGCCGGTGACGACGTCGGGGATCGGGGTGGCCACGGCCTTGCGGGTCGGGACCCGGCGCGGCTTCTTCGGGGCGGCCTCGGCGGCCGGGGCCTCCGCCACCGGGGCCGGGGCGGCCTCGACGGTCTCGACGGTCTCGACGGCCTCGACCGGCGCGGCGGCGGCCTTGCGGGTCCGCGTCCGCTTCGGCTTGGCCGGGGCCTCCTCGGCGACCGGCGCCAGGGCGGCGGCCGGGGCCTCGGCGACCGGCGCCTCGACCACCGCGGCGGCGGTCTTGCGGGTCCGGGTGCGCTTGGGCTTGGCCGGGGCCTCCTCGACCACGGCCGGGGCCTCGGCCACGGCCTCCGCGACCGGGGCGGAGACCGCCACCGGCGCCTCGACCACGGCGGCCTCGGCCACGGCGGCGACGGCCGAAGCGGTCACGCGGGTCCGGCGGCGGCGCGGCCGGCGCGGCTCGTCGGCGGCGGGAGCCTCGGCGGCCGGGGCCTCGGCCACGGCCGGGGACTCGACGCCCGCCCCGTCGCCCAGCTCGGCACCGCCACGGGTACGGCGGCGCTGGCGCGGCGTACGGGTGCGCGCGGGGCGCTCCTCCGTGACCACGGCGGCGGCAGCGGCACCGCGGCCGCCACGGCCACCGCGCCCGCCGGTCTCGCCCAGGTCCTCCAGCTCCTCGGCCTTCAGGCCGGCCCGCGTGCGCTCGGCGCGCGGCAGGATGCCCTTGGTGCCGGCCGGGATGTTCAGCTGCTCGTACAGGTGCGGGGACGTGGAGTACGTCTCCTCGGGCTCGTGGAAGTCGAGCTCCAGCGCCTTGTTGATCAGCTGCCAGCGCGGGATGTCGTCCCAGTCGACCAGGGTGACGGCGGTGCCCTTCGCGCCGGCGCGGCCGGTGCGGCCCACGCGGTGCAGGAAGGTCTTCTCGTCCTCGGGCGTCTGGTAGTTGATGACGTGGGTCACGCCCTCGACGTCGATGCCGCGCGCGGCGACGTCGGTGCACACCAGCACGTCGACCTTGCCGTTGCGGAACGCGCGCAGCGCCTGCTCGCGGGCGCCCTGGCCGAGGTCGCCGTGGACGGCGCCGGAGGCGAAGCCGCGCCGCTCCAGCTGCTCGGCGATGTCGGCAGCCGTGCGCTTGGTGCGGCAGAAGATCATGGCGAGCCCGCGGCCCTCGGCCTGCAGGATGCGGGAGACGAGCTCCGGCTTGTCCATGTTGTGCGCGCGGAAGACGTGCTGCGCGATGTTGGCGACGGTGGCGCCCTCGCCGTCCTCGGAGACGGCGCGGATGTGCGTCGGCTGCGACATGTAGCGGCGGGCCAGGCCGATGACCGCGCCCGGCATGGTCGCCGAGAACAGCATCGTCTGACGCTTCGCGGGCAGCAGGTTCATGATCTTCTCGACGTCGGGCAGGAAGCCCAGGTCGAGCATCTCGTCGGCCTCGTCCAGGACGAGGGCCTTGACGCGGGACAGGTCGAGCTTCTTCTGCCCGGCCAGGTCGAGCAGGCGGCCCGGGGTGCCGACGATCACGTCGACGCCCTTCTTGAGGGCCTCGACCTGCGGCTCGTACGCACGGCCGCCGTATATGGCGAGGACGCGGACGTTGCGGACCTTGCCCGCGGTCAGCAGGTCGTTGGTGACCTGCGTGCACAGCTCGCGGGTCGGAACCACCACGAGGGCCTGCGGGGAGTCGGTCAGCTGCTCGGGCTTGGCCCGGCCGGCCTCGACGTCCGCGGGGACGACGACCCGCTCCAGCAGCGGAAGGCCGAAACCGAGCGTCTTGCCGGTTCCGGTCTTCGCCTGGCCGATGACGTCCGTGCCGGAGAGGGCGACGGGGAGGGTCATCTCCTGGATCGGGAAGGGGGACACGATGCCGACGGCTTCCAGCGCCTCGGCGGTCTCGGGAAAGATCCCGAGTTCTCGGAACGTAGTCAGGGTGCTGCCTCTTCTGTGAGACGCGGCGCGAGGCGGCGAGGGGGGTCCTACCGTGCCGGGCTTGCAGTACTGCTGTGTACATACAAAGCTGCGCGGGACCACTGGCCTTCGCTCAAGCGCTTCTGCCGCTGAGGGGGCCCCTCGTGCGGAACGGTGCGCATGGACGCACCACCACACAGAGGGCGGTCGGGTGGAGCCGATCGGGCCACCGACCGGGCATCCTCATTCGGATGGCCCGCCGATTACTCGGCAGGCGCATTACCACTGTACCCCGGAATCGCGCAGGTGTGTCGGGTGAATTCACCAGGTAGGCGTGTTTACGGGGCCGGACAGTGCGCAGGTGTGGTGACTTGTGGGGCCTTTGGGCGGGCTATTGTGCGGAGCATGTCGACCGTAGAAAACGCATCTCCCGCCGACGACGACGCCCAGGAGCAGCCGCAGGGCATCGCCGCCCAGGACTGGGCGACGGCCTCCGCCTCCCCCCAGTACCGGGCCGCCGTCGTCGACCTGCTCGGCGCGCTGGCGTACGGGGAGCTCGCGGCCTTCGAGCGCCTCGCGGAGGACGCGAAGCTCGCGCCCAGCCTGGGTGACAAGGCCGAGCTGGCGAAGATGGCCTCCGCCGAATTCCACCACTTCGAGCGGCTCCGGGACCGCCTGGCGGCCATCGACGCCGAGCCGACCGCGGCGATGGAGCCCTTCGCCAAGGGCGTGGACGACTTCCACCGCCAGACCGCCCCCTCCGACTGGCTGGAGGGCCTGGTCAAGGCCTACGTCGGCGACTCGATCGCCAGCGACTTCTACCGCGAGGTCGCCACCCACCTCGACACCGACACCCGCGCCCTGGTCGTCGGCGTCCTCGACGACACCGGCCACGGCGGCTTCGCCGTCGAGAAGGTCCGCGCCGCGATCGAGGCCGACCCGCGCTGCGGCGGCCGGCTCGCGCTGTGGGCCCGCCGGCTGATGGGCGAGGCCCTCTCGCAGGCGCAGCGCGTGGTCGCCGAGCGCGACGCGCTGTCGACCATGCTGGTCGGCGGCGTCGACGGGATGGCGGCCGGCTTCGACCTGGCGGCCGTCGGCGAGATGTTCACCCGGATCACCAAGGCGCACACCAAGCGCATGGCGGCGCTGGGCCTCGCGGCCTAGTCCCTGGCCGGGCTTTTACGTGGCAACGTGGGTCGGGGGCACTTCCCCCGGCCCCGTTCCGTGCGGCTCAAGCGCGCCGCGAGCCCCGCTCAGCCGCCCGACGAGAGCGAAAACGGAGTGCGCCGGGGGGACCTCCCGGAGCCGGTGGCGGGGCGCAGCAGCAGGGACAGGACGACGGCCGAGACGCCGGCGCCGCCCAGCAGCGTCGCGAACAGGGTGTTGTGCCCCGGACCCAGCGACATATGCGTCAGGTACGCCCCGAACAGCGCCCCGACCACCCCGCTGACCAGCACCGTTCTGGTGGAGGGCAGCCGCGTCGCGAGGACCCGCGAGGCGGTGGCGGCCAGGGCGAGGCCGAGCAGACCGGAGCCGAGCGCCTCCATCAGCAGCATCTGGTCACTCCCATGCGTCAGGGCGAACCGGGTCACTGCGGTCCTACCCGAAGCGGAAGAAGGGGAAACGGCCCGGCGGAACCATCCGCCGGGCCGTTTCCTTCGTTGCTGGCTGCCTCGGAGAGCGTCAGAGCGCCCCGAAACCGACCTTGCGCACGCTCGGCTCGCCCAGGTCGACGTACGACAGGCGGTCGGACGGCACGAGGACCTTGCGGCCCTTGACGTCGGTCAGGCTCAGCAGCGGCGCCGTGCCGGACAGCGCGGCGGCCACGATGGCCTCCAGCTCCTCGGCGCTCAGGTCGCTCTCCAGCACGATCTCCCGGGGTGCGTGCTGCACGCCGATCTTGACCTCCACGGCTTTGTCCCTCCGACGGTCCGGTTCGCGCGATCAGCCGCGCCGTACCCGGTCCACATTAGCCCGGAGAGGGGACACGATCGGCTCGCGGCGGACACGCTGGCAGCGAACAGCGCCGGTCAGGCCTCCGTGCCGTGCAGCGGGAAACCGGCGATGCCGCGCCACGCCAGCGAGGTCAGCAGCCCCACCGCCGTGTCACGGGCCACCGGGCTCTCGCTGGAGAGCCAGTACCGGGCCACGACCTGCGAGACCCCGCCCAGACCCACCGCGAGCAGCATCGACTCGTCCTTCGACAGGCCGGTGTCCTCGGCGATCACGTCCGAGATGGCCTCGGCGCACTGGAGCGAGACCCGGTCGACGCGCTCGCGCACCGCCGGCTCGTTCGTCAGGTCCGACTCGAAGACCAGCCGGAACGCGCCGCCCTCGTCCTCCACGTACGCGAAGTAGGCGTCCATCGTCGCCGCCACGCGCAGCTTGTTGTCGCTCGTGGACTCCAGCGCCCCGCGCACCGCCTGCAGCAGGTTCTCGCAGTGCTGGTCCAGCAGGGCGAGGTACAGGTCGAGCTTGCCGGGGAAGTGCTGGTACAGCACCGGCTTGCTGACGCCGGCCCGCTCGGCGATGTCGTCCATCGCCGCCGCGTGGTACCCCTGCGCGACGAAAACCTCCTGGGCCGCGCCCAGCAGCTGGTTGCGCCGGGCACGGCGCGGCAGCCGCGTACCCCGCGGACGCGCTGCCTCGGTCTGCTCGATGGCTGTCACGCCGCCTCCCACTTTCTCTAAGAACACAGTGCGCTCTGCGCCGCGCCGCCATCGTACTTTTCGGTAACCGAATCTGGTGGGTTCAAGCCGAGTTTTCTCGCGGTACGGACCGCTTGGACACACGCCTGACACGCTGGTCAGCGCCCGTCGGAGCGGCGGCGGGAGCGGTCAGCGGTAGTCCTCCTCGTCCAGCGGGACCACCCGGGCCTGCTCGGCGGCGTCCGCCTCCGGGGCCTCACCCCGTTCCATGCCGAAGAGCGGCTCATCGTCCTGCGGCTGGATCTCGGTGTGCTGCTCGGCGGCGTCCGCCTCCGGAGCCTCGGCGTCCAGGGATTCCCGGAGCTGTTCCCGGAAGGTGTCCGGTTCCGCGGGGTCGACAGTCATTCCGCTCCCCTCGCCTTCGCTCGTCCTCACTACGAGCCTAGGAGGATCGGGAGTGCGCCGCCAGACGGTCCTGTGACCGCGGACACAGGAGAACGCAAGGGGCCCGGCGTGATCGTCTCGTAACATTGGCCCATGTCTTCGACCGAGCCGCCGGGCGTACGGTCCACCGCCGAAGCGGCCTCCCAGGTGGGTGCCGTCCGGGTGGCCGAGGGGGAGCAGCTGCGCACCGTCGCGCTGCCGGGCCTGGAAATGAACGTACGTTTCCGGCCACCGCTGCGGGAGGGTCTGCCGCCCGCGCTGTTCGTGCACGGACTCGGCGGTTCCTCCCAGAACTGGTCGGACCTCATGGGGCGGCTCGCCGGCACCGTCGACGGCGAGGCCCTGGACCTGCCCGGCTTCGGCTGGTCCCCGCCGCCCGCCGACCGGGACTACTCGGTGACCGCGCTCGCCCGCGCCGTCATCCGCCACCTCGACGCCGCCGGGCGCGGCCCGGTGCACCTCTTCGGCAACTCCCTCGGCGGGGCCGTCTCCACCCGCGTCGCCGCCGTCCGGCCCGACCTGGTGCGGACCCTGACCCTCGTCTCGCCCGCGCTGCCCGAGCTGCGCGTGCAGAAGTCGGCCGTGCCCACCGCCCTGCTGGCGCTGCCGGGCGTGGCCGCCCTGTTCGGGCGGCTCACGGTCGGGCTGACGGCCGAACAACGCACCAGGGGAGTGACGGACCTCTGTTACGGGGACCCCTCACGGGTGACGGCGGAGGGCTTCCGCGCCGCCGTCGAGGAGATGGAGCGGCGCATGGCGCTGCCCTATTTCTGGGACGCGATGACCCGTTCCTCGCGGGGGATCGTCGACGCGTACACCCTCGGCGGGCAACACGGACTGTGGCGCCAGGCGCAGCGCGTGCTCGCGCCGACCCTCCTCGTCTACGGTGGGCGCGACCAACTGGTCTCGTACCGTATGGCGCGCAAGGCGGCCGCGCACTTCCGCGGCTCGCGGCTGCTGAGCCTGCCCGAGGCCGGGCACGTCGCGATGATGGAGTACCCCGAGGTGGTGGCCGCGGCCTTCCAGGAGCTGCTGCGCGACACCGCCGGGCGGGAGACCGACCGAAGTACCGAAGACGGCAAGGGCTGAGGACGTGGGACGACATAGTCGCAAGGCGCCGGCCCCGGTCCGTCCGCAGCCGGAGCCCGAGGCACCGCAGGCGCCGTACGAGCCGCAGGAGTACGCGGCCGACCCCTACTACGGGGACGGGCTGTACGCCCCCGACCCGTACGAGCCGGTGCCCGCGCCGTACGCGGGGCCCCAGCCGGGCGGTACGGGCCCGTACGCCGAGCCGACCGTCGTCCACCAGGGGTACGCGCCCCCGCGCGGCGCCCGCCCCGCCGGCCACCCGGAGCACCGGGAGGGCGGCGGCGCCTGGGGCACCGGCCCCGTCCCCGCCCCCGCCGCCGTCTACGGGGACTGGCGCGGCACCCCCCGCGCCGCCGCCGCCCCGGCGGCGCCCGCGCCCGCCCCGGCGGAGCCCGCCCCGCGCGACCCCTTCACCTCGACCGGCTCGCACCGCCGGGTGCCCGGCCCCCGCAGACCCGAGGCGGACGCCGCCGCGCCCGCGACCGGCCGCGGCACGAAGATCCGTACGTACACCGGGATGGCCGCGGCGGCCGTCACCACCGTGCTCGCCGTCGTCGTCGCCGGACAGGTCGCCGCCGACGGGGACTCCGACACCGCCACCCGCGCCGCCGGGGACGACACCCCGAAGCGCACCCAGACCGACAGCTCCCCGGCCTCCCGCTCCGACGGCCGCCCCACCCCCTCCGTCCCGCCGGCCGCGGCCGCGCAGCCCGCGACGTACGAGCAGCAGATGGCGCAGCAGCTGCCCATCGACGCGAAGCTCACCGGCCCGGGCACCTTCGACACCGTGCCGGGCGTCGCCAAGGCCCCGGGCAAGGGGAAGAAGGTGCGCTACCGGGTCGACGTGGAGCAGGGCCTCGGCATGGACGCGCAGCTGTTCGCCGACGCCGTGCAGCGCACCCTCAACGACCCGCGCAGCTGGGCCCACGGCGACGCGATGACCTTCGAGCGGGTGCCGGGCGGCGAGGCCGAGTTCGTGATCACCCTGGCCAGCCCGGGGACCACCGGCGTCTGGTGCGCCAAGTCCGGGCTCGACACCACGATCGACAACGTCTCCTGCGACTCCGCGTCCACCGAGCGCGTGATGATCAACGCCTTCCGGTGGGGGCAGGGTTCGCAGACCTACGGCGCCGACCAGATGCTCGCCTACCGGCAGATGCTCATCAACCACGAGGTCGGGCACCGGCTCGGGCACGGGCACGTCAGCTGCCAGACCCCGGGCGCGCTCGCTCCGATCATGCAGCAGCAGACGAAGTCCCTCGACATCGACAACATCCACTGCAAGGCCAACCCCTGGGTGTATCCGGGGAGTTGACCGAAGGGTGCGGGCGGGCGGCTTGTTCTTCCGTTGACAAGCCGTCCGATCGTCGGTAATTGTTCTCCGCATGTCGCACCGCCACACCTCCGCCGCGAGCGCCGCCATAGAGCTGGCGCTCCTCGGTGTGGCCGCGCACAGCGTGGCCGACATCTTCTGTCGCTGACGCCCTGTCTGAGCGCGCGACCACCCTGCTTCTCCTTGGCTTCGCCGCGCCCGGGCACTTCCCCTGCCCGCGGGTGCGGCTCCTCGTCCTCCCTTCCCGGTCCTCCCGGCGCCCTGTGCGCCGCCGCGGCGCCGGACGCCGACCCCGCGTGGCCCCCGACGTATCTCCTTCCACGCCGAGAGGTCCCGTTTCCCCATGCTTTCCGCCGGTTCATCCCGCCAGTCCCGCATATCGCGCCGCATCGCCGCGGTCACCGTCAGCCTCGTCCTGGCCGGGGGCGCCGCGGCGTGCGGGCCCGAGGACGCGGCGGGCAAGGCCGGCGGCGAGTCCGGCAAGCCCGGCGCCGCCGGGACCCCGCAGAAGGGCGGCACCCTCACCGTCCTCAACAACGAGCCGCAGAACGACTTCGACCCCGCCCGGCTCTACACCTCCGGCGGCGGAAACGTCCCCTCGCTGGTCTTCCGCACCCTCACCACCCGCAACCGCGAGGACGGCCCGGCCGGCGCCAAGGTCGTCCCCGACCTCGCCACCGACACCGGCCGGCCCAACGCCGACGCCACGGAGTGGACGTACACCCTCAAGGACGGGCTGAAGTACGAGGACGGCAGCCCCATCACCACCGCCGACATCAAGTACGGCATCGAGCGCTCCTTCGCCGCC
Organism: Streptomyces sp. NPDC044002; assembly: GCF_056434525.1. Taxonomy (NCBI): domain Bacteria; kingdom Bacillati; phylum Actinomycetota; class Actinomycetes; order Kitasatosporales; family Streptomycetaceae; genus Streptomyces; species Streptomyces sp. NPDC044002. Next base: position 5,212 of record NZ_JBWKEZ010000040.1, on the reverse strand, counting down.
GAACTCTCCGGCGGCGCCCCCTACCTGCGCGACTGGCTGGTCGGCGCGGAGACCTACGAGGGCCCGTACAAGGACGGCGGCAAGGGCCTCGACTCCATCGTGGTCCCCGACGCGAAGACCATCGTCTTCAAACTCCGCAAGCCCGAGGGCGAGTTCCCCTTCCTCGCCACCCAGACGCAGTTCGCCCCCGTGCCCAAGGCCAAGGACACCGGCACCAAGTACGAGGAGCACCCCGTCTCCTCCGGCCCCTACAAGGTCGCCAAGAACACCGGCGACGGCGAGACCCTGCTGCTGGAACGCAACGAACACTGGGACCCCAAGACCGACGAGGAGCGCAAGGCCTACCCGGACAAGATCGACGTCCGCTCCGGCCTCGACGCCGCCGTCATCAACCAGCGGCTGTCCACCAGCTCCGGCCCCGACGCCGCCGCCGTCACCACCGACACCAACCTCGGCCCCGCCGAACTCGCCCAGATCGGCGACAACAAGGAACTCGCGGGCCGCGTCGGCACCGGCCACTTCGGCTACGTCAACTACCTGGCCTTCAACCCGAAGGTCGCCCCCTTCGACAACCCGAAGGTCCGCCAGGCCATCTCGTACGCGATCAACCGCACCAGCGTGATCAACGCCGCCGGCGGCTCCGCACTGGCCGAGCCGGCCACCACCTTCCTGCCCGAGCGCGAGGCCTTCGGCTTCACCCCCTACGACCACTTCCCCGCCGGCAAGACCGGCGACCCGGCCAAGGCCAAGGAGCTGCTGAAGGAGGCCGGCCACCCCGACGGGCTCACCATCACCCTCACCCACTCCAACGCGCAGAACCGCCAGACCAGCCCCGAGGTCGCCACCGCCGTCCAGCAGGGCCTCGCCGCCGCCGGGATCACCGTCAAGCTCGAAGGCCTGGAGAACAACGCCTTCAACGAGCGCCGCTGGGACGCCAAGAACACCCCCGGCTTCTTCCTCTCCCGCTGGGGCGCCGACTGGCCCTCCGGCGGCCCCTTCCTCGCGCCGATCTACGACGGCCGGCAGATCGTCACCAACGGCTCCAACTACAACCACGCCCAGCTCAACGACCCGGCCGTGAACACCGAGGTCGACGAGATCGCCAAGCTCACCGACCTCGCCGCCGCCGGCAAGCGCTGGGGCGCCCTCGACAAGAAGATCGGCGAACAGGCCCTCGCCGTCCCCCTCTTCCACCCGGTCTACAAGCGGCTCGTCGGCAAGGACGTCAAGAACGTCGTCATCAGCGACTGGACCGGCGTCCTCGACATCTCCCAGGTCGCGGTCAAGTGACCCTGCTCCTCGACCAGCCGGCGCCGCCGGCCGGGGCCCCCACCCCGGCCGGCGGGGGCGGGGTACAGAGCTGGGGGAAGGCGTGGCCCCCCCCCCCCCCCCCCCCCCCCCCCCCCCCCCCCTTCCCCCCCCCCCCCCCCCCCCCCCCCCCCACCCCCCCCCCCCCCCCCCCCCCCCCCCCCCCCCCGCCCGCCAGGTCTGGCGACGGCTGCGCACCCGCCCCTCCGCCCTCGCGGCCGCCGCCGTCCTGGCCCTCCTCGTCCTCCTCGCCCTCACCGCCCCCCTCCTCACCCAGCTCACCGGACAGGACCCGAACGCCTACCACGACGACCTCGTCGACTCCGCGCGCGGCGGCGTCCCCCTCGGCTCCTTCGGCGGGATCTCCGCCGACCACTGGCTCGGCGTCGAACCGGGCACCGGCCGCGACCTGTTCACCCGGCTCCTCCACGGCGCACGCGTCTCCCTGCTCGTCGCCCTCGGCGCGGTCGCCGTGCAGACGGCCGTCGGGGTGAGCGTCGGGATCGCCGCCGCGCTCGGCAACCGCTGGGTCGGGCAGCTCATCGGCCGCCTCACCGACGTGATGATCGCCCTGCCCATGCTGGTGATCGCCATCGCACTCACCGCCGTCGTCCCGCCCGGCTTCCCCCGGCCACTGCTCCTGGTCCTCGTCATCGGCCTCTTCGACTGGGGCGGCACCGCCCGCATGGTCCGCTCCCAGACCCTCGCCCTGAACCGCCTCGACTTCGTCGAAGCCGCCCGGCTCTCCGGCTGGGGACCCCTGCGCGTCGCCCGCCGGGAACTGCTGCCCTCCCTGGCCGCACCCGTCATCACCCTCGCCGCGATCAAGGTCCCCACCGCCATCGTGGCCGAGGCCTCCCTCTCCTTCCTCGGCGTCGGGGTCAAGCCGCCCACCCCCTCCTGGGGCCAGATGCTCTCCAGCGCACAGACCTGGTTCCGCGCCGACCCCGCCTACGTCCTGCTCCCCGCCGGGCTGCTCTTCGTCACCGTGCTCGCCTTCACCGTCCTCGGCGACGCGGTCCGCTCGGCCCTCGACCCGCGCGAGACCTCGCGCCTGCGGGTCGGTACCGGAAAGGAGCGCAAGCCGTGACCCGGTTCGTGCTCAAACGGGCCGGCGGCGCACTGTTCGTGCTGCTCGCCCTGTCCGTCGTCGTCTACGCCCTCTTCTACGTCGCCCCCGGCGACCCCGCCCGCCTCGCCTGCGGAGAACGCTGCAACCCGCAGCAGATCGCCCAGGTGCGCGAACAGCTCGGGCTGAACGAGCCCGTCGTCGGCCAGTACCTGCGCTTCCTCGAAGGCCTCCTGACCGGCCGGGACTACTCCGCCGGCGCCGGGATCGCCCTGCACTGCGACGCGCCCTGCCTCGGCTTCTCGTACCAGAACGACCGGGAGGTCACCCAGCTGCTCCTGGAGCGGTTGCCCGCCACCTTCTCCCTCGCGCTCGGCGCCCTCGCCATCTGGCTCGTCGTCGGAGTCGGCACCGGCCTGCTCTCCGCCCTGCGGCGCGGCGGGGCCACCGAGCGGGCCCTCACCGTGCTCACCCTCGCTGGCACCGGCACCCCCGTCTTCATCCTCGGGCTGCTGCTCCTCATGACCGTCTGCGCCTACCTGCGCTGGCTGCCCTTCCCGACCTACGTGCCGTTCGGCAAGGACCCCGAACAGTGGGCCTGGAACCTGCTGCTGCCCTGGGTGACGCTCGGCCTGTTCGAAAGCGCCAAGTACGCGCGCCTCACCCGCAGCTCCACCCTGGAGACCCTCGCCGAGGACCACATCCGCACCTTCCGCGCCTACGGCGTCGGGGAACGGGCCATCGTCACCCGGCACGCCGTGCGCGGCGCCCTCGGACCCGTGATCGCCCTCAGCGCCGTGGACTTCGGCACCCTGATCGGAGGCGCCGTGCTCACCGAGTCCCTCTTCGGGATCCCCGGCCTCGGCAAGACCCTCATCGACGCCGTCCGGGTCGTGGACCTGCCCGTCGTCGTCGGAGTCGTCCTCGCCATCGGCGCCGCCGTCGTCATCGCCGGCGCCGTCGCCGACCTGCTCCACGCCCTCGCCGACCGAAGGGTGGCCCTCGTATGACCGGCCCGCTGGTGGACGTCACCGACCTCACCGTCGACTTCCCGGTCGGCGGCCCCGGCCACTACGTACGCGCCGTCGACGGGATCTCCTTCACCCTCGAAGCGGGCCGCGCCCTGGGCATCGTCGGCGAATCCGGCAGCGGCAAGTCCACCGTCGCCGCCGCCCTGCTCGGCCTGCACCACGGCACCGGAGCCCGCCTGACGGGCACCGTCCGCGTCGACGGCACCGACCTGGCCGACGCAGGCCCGGCCCGGCTGCGCGCCCTGCGCGGCGGCACCGCCGCCATGGTCTTCCAGGACCCCCTCAGCTCCCTCGACCCCTACCACGCCGTCGGCGACCAGATCGCCGAGGTGTACCGCGTCCACACCCGCGCCTCCCGCCGGGCCGCCCGGGCCCGCGCGACCGAGGTCCTGGACCGCGTCGGCATCCCCGACGCGGCACGCCGCTCCCGCGCCCGGCCCCACGAGTTCAGCGGCGGCATGCGCCAGCGCGCCCTCATCGCGATGGCCCTGGCCTGCGAACCCCGCCTGCTGATCGCCGACGAGCCGACCACCGCCCTCGACGTCACCGTCCAGGCCCAGATCCTGGACCTGCTCCACGGACTGCGCCAGGAGCACGGCCTCGGGCTGCTGCTGGTCACCCACGACGTCGGCGTCGCGGCGGAGAGCGTGGACGAACTGCTGGTCATGCGGAACGGCGCCGCCGTCGAACGGGGCCCGGTCCGCCGGGTCCTCGCCGAGCCCGAGGCCCCCTACACCCGGGACCTGCTGGCCGCCGTACCGCGCCTGGACGCCCCCCGCACCCCCCGCCTCCGGGTGGTCGCGGACTCCGGCGCGCCCGGGCCGGAGCCGGCGGCGCCCGTCGTCGAAGCCATCTGCCTGCGCCGGGACTTCGGCCGCGGCCGGAGCAGGGTCGGCGCGGTCGCCGGGGTCTCCCTCGCCGTACGCGCCGGCGAGACCCTCGGCATCGTCGGCGAGTCCGGCAGCGGCAAGAGCACCCTCGGACGGATGCTCGTCGGACTGCTGGAGCCCAGCTCGGGACAGGTCCGGCACGCCGGCACCGAGGTCTCCGGCATCGCCGGCGGCGCCCAGATGGTCTTCCAGGACCCCGTCTCCTCCCTCAACCCGCGCCGCTCCGTCGGAGAGTCCATCGCCGACCCGCTGCGCGCCGCCGGAGAACGCGACGAGACCGTCATCCGCGCCCGCGTCGACGGGCTCCTGACCCGCGTCGGCCTGGAGCCCGCCCACTACGACCGCTACCCGCACGAGTTCAGCGGCGGCCAGCGCCAGCGCGTCGGCATCGCCCGCGCCCTGGCACCGCGCCCCCGGCTCATCGTCTGCGACGAGCCGGTCTCCGCCCTCGACGTCACCACCCAGGCGCAGGTCACCGAACTGCTCGCGGAACTCCAGCGGGAGCTCGGCATCGCGCTCGTCTTCATCGCGCACGACCTCGCGGTGGTCCGCCAGGTCAGCGACCGGGTCGCCGTCATGCGCGGCGGCGTGGTCGTCGAGGAGGGCCCGGTGGAGGAGGTGTACGGCCGGCCGGCCCACGCGTACACGCGACAGCTCCTCGACGCCGTCCCCGCGCTCGATCCGGCGCTCGCCGCCGAACGCCGCTCCGCACGCCGGACCGAACGTCAGGAGGCCTTCGCGTAACGCCCTTCTTAGCGTGCTCGAACGCGAACCGTACGGGAAAGTTACGACTCTTCACCCCTTCCGGTGGGGGGGAGGGGGAAAACGCACACCCCCCCCCCGCCGCCCCCTCTCGTTTTTCTCTCGCGGGGTGCCTAGCAAAAAGGGGACACCCCCAGAAAGGGAGGGAGGGG
>NZ_JBWKEZ010000039.1:62436-82997 GCF_056434525.1 Streptomyces sp. NPDC044002 | reverse complement strand
CCCCCCCCCCCCCCCCCCCCCCCCCCCCCCCCCCCCCCCCCCCCCCCCCCCCCCCCCCCCCCCCCCCCCCCCCCCCCCCCCCCCCCCCCCCCGGTGTCACATCCGTCGAAAGACTCGGAGGACCTGCGGTGCACGAACTGCCGCAACAGCTGGTCAACGGCCTGCTACTGGGATCCATGTACGGGCTCGTCGCCATTGGCTACACAATGGTCTACGGCATCGTCCAGCTCATCAACTTCGCCCACGGCGAGATCTTCATGACCGGCGGGTTCGGAGCCCTCACGGTCTGGCTGATGCTCCCCGGCGGCACCACCATGTGGATCGCACTGCCGCTGATGCTCATAGGCGCCATCATCGTCGCCACCCTCATCGCCGTCGGCGCCGAACGCTTCGCCTACCGGCCCCTGCGCAGCGCCCCACGCCTCGCCCCGCTCATCACCGCCATCGGCCTCTCGATCGTCCTCCAGCAGGTCGTGTGGGCCTGGTACCCCGACGCGAAGTCCTCCGTCGTCTTCCCCGAAATCCCCGGCGGCCCCTTCCACCTCGGCAGCATCACCATCCAGACCGGTGACGTCTTCCTCCTGCTCGCCGCCCCCATCTCCATGGCCTTCCTCGGCTTCTTCGTCAAGAAGACCCGCACCGGCCGCGGCATGCAGGCGACCGCCCAGGACCCGGACACCGCCAAGCTCATGGGCATCAACACCGACCGCATCATCACGGTCGCCTTCGCCCTCGGCGCCGCCTTCGCGGCCGTCGGAGCCGTCGCCTACGGCCTCAAGTACGGCGAAGTCAACTACCGCATGGGCTTCATCCTCGGCCTCAAGGCCTTCACCGCAGCCGTCCTCGGCGGCATCGGCAACATCTACGGCGCCATGATCGGCGGCATCGTCCTCGGCCTCGCCGAAACCCTGACCACCGCCTACATCGCCGACGTACCGGGCATGCAGCAGCTCGGCGGCCAGTCCTGGGGCAACACCTGGGCGTTCGTACTCCTCATCCTCGTGCTCCTCTTCCGGCCCCAGGGCCTGATGGGTGAGCGCGTGGCGGACAGGGCGTGAGAACCATGACGACCACCACCACAGACACCACGCCGCAGACCCAGGCCACCGGCCGACGGGGAATCTCCTTCCCCGAGAAGACCGCACGGGCCCTCGCCACCGCCGGCGGCGCCCTCACCGTCATCTCCTGCTTCCTCGCCTGGACCTGGACCTCCGCCTTCCCCGGCGACCTCACCGTCTACGGGTACCCCGGCGGCCTCCAGTGGCTCGTCCTCACCGGCGGCGCCCTCACCACCCTCTTCGGCCTCAGCTCCTACGGCATCAAGGGCCTGCGCTGGCTCGCCCCCGCCGGAACCGACGCCGCGATCAAGCTCTGCGCCCTCGGCACCCTCCTGACCGTGGCCTACACCGCCTGGGCGATCAGCAACACCCTCGGCGGCCTCGTCAACCTGGAGCCCGGCGGCTTCGTCGCCATCGTCACCGCGCTCGCCGCCTACCTCGGCGCCCGCTCCCTCCCCTTCGAGCGCCCCGCGACCGAACTCGCGGACCCCGAAGACACCTGGTGGGAGCAGACCAAGCACAACATCGGCAACAGCTGGGCCGTCACCAAGGCCGCCCACGCCAGCGGCACCCCGAAGCCGGCCCCCGCGCTCCCGGCCTACGCCGAGATCCTGATCATCACCGCCGTCCTCGCCGTCGCCCTCGGCGTATTCACCTACGGCGTCACCACCCCGTACCAGGAACTCTTCATCGGCTTCCTGATCACCGCCGGCTTCGGCTTCACGGCCCTCAACAAGGCCGGCCTGGTGGCCCGCTTCACCGCCCTCACCAACAAGCACCGCAACGTCGCCCTCGTCGGCGCCTTCGTCGCGGCCGCCGCCTTCCCCCTCACCCAGACCGACGACCAGTACGCGACCCTCGGCGTCAACATCCTCATCTTCGCCACCGTCGCCCTCGGCCTGAACATCGTCGTCGGCCTCACCGGCCTCCTCGACCTCGGATACGTCGCCTTCCTCGGCGTCGGCGCCTACACCGCGGCCCTGGTCTCCGGCTCCCCCAACTCCCCCTTCGGAGTGCACCTCCCCTTCTGGGCCGCGATCCTCCTCGGCGCCCTCGCCTCCATGGTCTTCGGCGTCCTCATCGGCGCCCCGACCCTGCGCCTGCGCGGCGACTACCTCGCCATCGTCACCCTGGGCTTCGGAGAGATCTTCCGCATCTCGATGAACAACCTCGACGGCGTCAGCGGCCCCGACCTCACCAACGGCCCCAACGGCGTCGCCGGCGTCCCCAACGTCAACCTCTTCGGGTTCGACTTCGGCGCCACCCACAGCATCGCCGGAATCGCGGTCGGCCGCTTCGCCAACTACTTCCTGCTGATGCTCCTGGTCACCCTCGTCGTGATCATGGTCTTCCGCCGCAGCGCCGAATCCCGCATCGGCCGCGCCTGGGTCGCCATCCGCGAGGACGAGACCGCCGCCGAAGCCATGGGCATCAACGGCTTCCGCGTCAAGCTCATCGCCTTCGCCCTCGGCGCCACCCTCGCCGGCCTCGCCGGAGCCGTACAGGCCCACGTGAACTACACCGTCACCCCGGACCAGTACGTCTTCGCCAACGCCGTCCCCCCGAACTCCGCGTTCCTCCTCGCGGCAGTCGTACTCGGCGGCATGGGCACCATCTCCGGCCCCCTCGTCGGCGGCGCCCTCCTCTTCATGATCCCCAACAAGCTCCAGTTCCTGGGCGAGTACCAGCTCCTCGTCTTCGGCATCGCGCTCGTCATCCTGATGCGCCTGCGCCCCGAAGGCCTCATCCCCAACCGGCGCAACCAGCTCGAACTCCACAAGGACCTCGAAGCGCCCACAGTCCTCGGCAAGGCAGGGGCCTGATCCATGACCACCACCACGACCGAAACGGCAACCGCCGAGACCGTCCTCGACGCCCGCGGTGTCACGATGCGCTTCGGCGGCCTCACCGCCGTCAAGAACGTCGACCTGACCGTCCGCAGCGGCGAGATCGTCGGCCTCATCGGCCCCAACGGCGCCGGCAAGACCACCTTCTTCAACTGCCTCACCGGCCTCTACATCCCCACCGAGGGCGAAGTCCGGTACAAGGGCACGGTCCTGCCCCCCAAGTCCTTCAAGGTCACCGCGGCCGGCATCGCCCGCACCTTCCAGAACATCCGTCTCTTCAACAACATGACGGTCCTGGAAAACGTCCTCGTCGGACGCCACACCCGCACCAAGGAGGGCCTCTGGTCCGCCCTCCTGCGCCTCCCCAGCTTCGGCAAGGAGGAGCAGGCCAGCCGCGAGCGCGCCATGGAGCTGCTGGAGTTCATCGGCCTCGACCACAAGGCCGAGCACCTCGCCCGCAACCTCCCCTACGGTGAGCAGCGCAAGCTGGAGATCGCCCGCGCCCTCGCCAGCGACCCGGGCCTCATCCTCCTGGACGAGCCCACCGCCGGCATGAACCCGCAGGAGACCCGGGCCGCCGAAGAACTCATCTTCGCCATCCGGGACAAGGGCATCGCCGTCCTCGTCATCGAGCACGACATGCGCTTCATCTTCAACCTCTGCGACCGCGTCGCCTGCCTCGTCCAGGGCGAGAAGCTCATCGAGGGCACCGCCGGCGAGGTCCAGAGCGACGAGCGCGTCGTCGCCGCCTACCTCGGCGAACCCTTCGAAGGCGCCCCCGGCGCCGAGGAGGCGGCCGAGGTCGAGGCCGCCGAAGCCGCGGCGGAGGCCGAGGTCGTCGCCGAGACCGTCGCCGAGACCGAGGCCGCCGCCCCGGCCGACGACGACGAAACCGCCGGTACCGGCGAGGCGGACAGCACCACCAGCACGGACGGAGAGGCCAAGTGACCGCACTCCTGGAGGTCGAGGACCTCCGCGTCGCCTACGGCAAGATCGAGGCCGTCAAGGGGATCTCCTTCACCGTCAACGAGGGCGAGATCGTCACCCTCATCGGGACGAACGGCGCCGGCAAGACCACCACCCTGCGGACCCTGTCCGGCCTGATCAAGCCCAAGGGCGGCCAGGTCAAGTTCCAGGGCAAGTCGCTGAAGAAGGTCCCCGCGCACGACATCGTCTCGCTCGGACTCGCCCACTCCCCCGAGGGGCGGCACATCTTCCCGCGCATGTCGATCGAGGACAACCTCCTCCTCGGCGCCTTCCTCCGCAACGACAAGGAGGGCATCCAGAAGGACGTCCAGCGCGCCTACGACCTCTTCCCGATCCTGGGAGAGCGCCGCAAGCAGGCCGCCGGCACCCTCTCGGGCGGCGAGCAGCAGATGCTGGCCATGGGCCGTGCGCTCATGTCGCAGCCGAAGCTGCTGATGCTGGACGAGCCCTCGATGGGCCTGTCGCCGCTGATGATGCAGAAGATCATGGCGACCATCGCCGAGCTCAAGGCGGCGGGCACCACGATCCTGCTGGTCGAGCAGAACGCCCAGGCCGCGCTGTCGCTGGCCGACCAGGGCCACGTCATGGAGATCGGCAAGATCGTCCTGTCGGGCCCGGGCCGCGAGCTCCTCGTCAACGAGGACGTCCGCAAGGCCTACCTCGGCGAGGACTAGCCCTTTCGCCACCCAAGCCGTGAGGCCCGTCTCCCCTCGGGGGGAGACGGGCCTCACGCGTTCCTCTCGCCGCCTACTTGCCGGCGTTCTGCTTCTTCTCCTCGGCGTCCTCGATGACCGCCTCGGCGACCTGCTGCATGGACATCCGGCGGTCCATGGAGGTCTTCTGGATCCACCGGAACGCGGCCGGCTCGGACAGCTTGTACTCGGTCTGCAGGATGCTCTTGGCCCGGTCGACGAGCTTGCGGGTCTCCAGGCGCGCGGAGAGGTCCGCGACCTCCTTCTCCAGCGCCTTCAGCTCGGCGAACCGGGAGACGGCCATCTCGATGGCCGGGACGACGTCGCTCTTGCTGAAGGGCTTGACCAGGTACGCCATGGCCCCGGCGTCCCGGGCCCGCTCGACGAGGTCGCGCTGCGAGAACGCGGTGAGCATGAGCACGGGGGCGATGGACTCCCCCGCGATCTGCTCGGCGGCGGAGATCCCGTCGAGCACGGGCATCTTCACGTCGAGGATCACCAGGTCGGGCCGGTGCTCGCGGGCGAGCTCGACGGCCGTCTGCCCGTCCCCGGCCTCGCCGACGACGGAGTAGCCCTCCTCTTCGAGCATCTCTTTCAGGTCGAGACGGATGAGCGCCTCGTCCTCGGCGATGACGACGCGGGTCGTCAGCGGCGGAACGTGCGACTGGTCGGCGTCGGGCGTGGGCGTCGACTCGTGCTCGGCGGTCACGGAGGGCTCCTCTTTGCGGGGCTGTGCTGCTTGTATGAGCCTACCTAGCAGCGGCGGCGCATGGTCACCCGGTACACTCCGACGAGCAACCCTGCCGGGTTGGCGGAATGGCAGACGCTGATGTCTCAAACACATCTGTCCGAAAGGGCGTGCGGGTTCGAATCCCGCACCCGGCACATCGTTCGATAAGCGGACGCTCACCTTCGCGTGAACGTTCGCTTTTTCGCATCCCGGAAGGAATGATCCGGGTCACAGTGGCCATATGTCCCTGCACAGCCTCCAGGTGAGGCAGACCGCGCTTTCACTCCTCCGCTCCGGTGTCCGCAACGCCGAAGTCGCCCGGAAACTGAACGTACCCACCGGCACCATCAGCTACTGGAAGCACATGGACCGCGCCAAGCGCGGCGAGTGTCCGGGCCGAGGATCCCACGACTGCCCACGATGCGACGGGGTACCTCTGGACCACGCCGCCTACGCGTACCTCCTTGGCCTCTACCTGGGCGATGGCCACATCAGCCACTACTCCGGACACCGGACGCTCACGCTCATGATCACGCTGGACGACCACTGGCCGGGAATCCAGGACGAAGCGGAGGCCGCGCTGAGAGCGGTGTTCCCGGGACGTTCGACATGCAGGGTCCGGGTGAAGGGCGCGCACAACATCAAGGTGTACTCGAAGCACCTGCCGTGCTTGTTCCCTCAGCACGGACCCGGCAGGAAGCACGAACGGCCCATAGCGCTCGCCCCCTGGCAGCAGGAGATCGTCGATCAGCACCCTTGGAAGTTCATCCGGGGATTAATCCACTCGGACGGCTGCCGGATCACGAACTGGACGGTGCGGAAGGGAAAGCGTTACGAGTACCCCCGCTACTGGTTCACGAATGTCTCCGATGACATCCGGGGACTGTTCACGGACACCCTCGACCGGCTCGGCGTCGCCTGGAGGAACTGCACACGGCACGGGAAGCCGTACAACGTGTCCATCGCCCGCAAGGAATCCGTCGCGCTCATGGACGCCCACGTCGGGCCGAAGTACTGAGCCCAGCTTGACCTTCCAGCGGGTGGGAGGTGGTTCCGGGGTGGGTGGCCTACGTTGAGGGGGTCAACGGTGTTCGTGGTGGAGGGACGTTTCGGTGAGCGAGAAGGCTCGGAAGCTGTTCGATGCGCTGGATCTGAACCATGACGGGGAGCTGACCAGGGCCGAGGTGATTTCGGCCCTGCGTGCGAAGGGGCCGACGCTGGCGGCTCGGGGGGATCTGCCGTTCTGGGGGCTGGGGGACGCTGACGCGTCGTCGGCGTTGTTCGATGCCGCGGACAAGAACGGTGACGCGGTGTTGTCGTTCGAGGAGTTCGAGGCGGAGGTGGACCGTCGGTTCGGTTGGTGACGGCCGAGCGGAAACGGCGCCGCCGGCCGTCCCTCGTGGGGGGCGGCCGGCGGCGTCGTGGTGTCAGCGGACCGGGTCGCCGATGTGGTGGATGCGGACGAGGTTGGTCTTGCCGGTGACGCCGGGGGGTGAGCCGGCGGTGATGACGACGACGTCGCCGGGGACGCAGCGTCCGATGCGCAGGAGTTCCTCTTCGACCTGGGCGACCATGGCGTCGGTGGAGTCGACGTGAGGGCCGAGGAAGGTTTCGACGCCCCAGGTGAGGTTGAGCTGGGAGCGGGTGGCGGGGTCGGGGGTGAAGGCGAGGAGGGGGATGGGGCTGCGGTAGCGGGAGAGGCGGCGGACGGTGTCGCCGCTCTGGGTGAAGGCGACGAGGAACTTGGCGCCGAGGAAGTCGCCCATTTCGGCGGCCGCGCGGGCGACGGCTCCGCCCTGGGTGCGGGGCTTGTTGCGGTCGGTGAGGGGCGGGAGTCCCTTGGCGAGGATGTCTTCCTCGGCTGCTTCGACGATGCGCGCCATGGTGCGGACGGTGTCGATGGGGTGTTTGCCGACGCTGGTTTCGCCGGAGAGCATGACGGCGTCGGTGCCGTCGATGACGGCGTTGGCGACGTCGGAGGCCTCGGCGCGGGTGGGGCGGCTGTTGTCGATCATCGAGTCGAGCATCTGGGTGGCGACGATGACCGGCTTGGCGTTGCGCTTGGCGAGTTTGATGGCGCGCTTCTGGACGATGGGGACTTGTTCGAGGGGCATTTCGACGCCGAGGTCGCCGCGGGCGACCATGATGCCGTCGAACGCGGCGACGATGTCGTCGATGCTTTCGACTGCCTGGGGCTTTTCGATCTTCGCGATGACGGGGAGGCGGCGGCCTTCCTCGTCCATGATGCGGTGGACGTCCTCGATGTCGCGGCCGGTGCGGACGAAGGAGAGGGCGATGACGTCGGCGCCGGTGCGCAGGGCCCAGCGGAGGTCTTCGATGTCCTTGTCGGAGAGGGCGGGGACGGAGACGGCGACTCCGGGGAGGTTGAGGCCCTTGTGGTCGGAGACCATGCCGCCTTCGATGACGCGGGTGTGGACGCGGGGGCCGTCGACGGATGTGACTTCGAGGGTGACGCGGCCGTCGTCGACGAGGATGCGTTCGCCGGTGGTGACGTCGTCGGCGAGGCCCTTGTAGGTGGTGCCGCAGGTGTGGCGGTCGCCCTGGTGGTCTTCGACGGTGATGGTGAACTCGTCGCCGCGTTCAAGGAGTACGGGGCCTTCGTGGAAGCGGCCGAGGCGGATCTTCGGGCCTTGAAGGTCGGCGAGGACGCCGACGCTGCGGCCGGTCTCGTCGGAGGCCTTTCGTACGCGCTGGTAGCGCTCCTCGTGTTCGGCGTAGGTGCCGTGGCTGAGGTTGAGGCGGGCGATGTCCATGCCGGCTTCGACCAGGGCTTTGATCTGGTCGTATGAGTCGGTGGCGGGGCCCAGGGTACATACGATTTTCGCTCGGCGCATGGGGCGAGCGTATGCCCTACCGGGGGGTAGGAAATGTGGTCCGGGCGTCTCCCCAACGACCTTTGAGCGAAAGCTTGTTGACATTTATTGAATGTGCGCGGGGGTGCTCTGATGAGCACCCCCCGAGGGGGCCCTCAGAGCCTGGGCGGGGTCATGGTGAAGCGGGCGTTGACCTGGGCGAAGACGGTCTGGCGCTGGGGTTCGAGGTCGAGGGGCGGGGCTCCGGCGTCCTCGGCGGCCACGGCGAAGGCCATGCTGCGCATGCCGCCGCCGGGCTGGGGGTAGGGGGTGGCGTCCTCGGCTCCGAGGTCGGCGAGTTCGACGAGGGCGGCGAGTTCGGAGCCGAGGGCGCGGGCGTATTCGCGGGCGCGCTGGACGGCTTCGAGCACGGCTTGGCGGCGGGCTTCGCCGTGGGCGGGCGAGGTGGGGCGCAGGGCCCACCAGGGGCCGTCGACCTGGGTGAGTTCGAGGTCGGCGAGGCGGGTGGCGAGTTCGCCGAGGGCGGTGAAGTCGTTCAGTTCGGCGGTGATGTGGACGCGGCCCTGGTAGGCGCGGACGCGTTCGCCGCGGCCGTGGCGGGCGGTTTCGGGGGTGATGGAGAAGGAGCCGGTTTCGATCTTCTCGACGGGTTCGCCGTAGCTCTTGAGGAGTTCGAGGACGGTGGTGTTGCGGCGGGTGAGGTCGTCGAGGGCGGCGCGGCGGTCGGTGCCCCGCGCGCTGACGGTGATGCCGATGCGGGCGATTTCGGGGTCGACTTCGAGGCGGGCTTCTCCGCGGACGGCGACGCGGGGGACCTCGGGGGTTCCGTAGGGCTGGTGGGTGGCGTTCGGGGCGTCCTGGGTCATGGTTTCACTCTCGCACCGGCGCCCGTTCGGGTGTGGTCATCGGATCGAAACCTGAGGGGGGTGTTGCGGCTTGTTACCGGTGGGTCAGAATCTACGCGCGTCGTTCACGCTTCGTAACACGCCTCACAAGGGGAGATGGCAATGGCGTTTGACCGCAGGACGTTCATGGGGGCTTCGGCCGCGACGGGTGCCGCCGTGGCGGTGGCGGGGGCCACGAGCTCGCCGGCCGCCGCGGCGACCGCGCCGTCGGAAGGGTCGAAGGGGTCCAGGACGTACGCGTTCACCGTGATGGGCACGACCGACCTGCACGGGAACGTCTTCAACTGGGACTACTTCACGGACAAGGAGTTCGACGACAAGGCGCACAACGACGTCGGCCTGGCGAAGATCTCGACGCTGGTGGAGCAGGTCCGCGCGGAGAAGGGGCGTTGCAACACGCTGCTGATCGACGCGGGTGACACGATCCAGGGGACCCAGCTCTCGTACTACTACGCGAAGGTGGATCCGATCACCGCGCGGCGCGGTCCGGTGCATCCGATGGCGCAGGCGATGAACGCGATCGGGTACGACGCGGCGGCGCTGGGGAACCACGAGTTCAACTACGGCATCCCGGTGCTGCGGAAGTTCGAGGAGCAGTGCCGCTTCCCGCTGCTGGGGGCGAACGCGCTGGACGCGAAGACCCTGCGGCCGGCGTTCGCGCCGTACAGCATGCACCGGCTGCGGACCCCGCACGGGCGGGACGTGAAGGTGGCGGTGCTGGGTCTGACGAACCCGGGCATCGCGATCTGGGACAAGGCGAACGTCCAGGGGAAGATGACGTTCCCGGGTCTGGAGGAGCAGGCGGCGAAGTACGTGCCGAGGCTGCGGTCGATGGGCGCGGACGTGGTGATCGTGTCGGCGCACTCGGGGTCGAGCGGTACGTCCTCGTACGGTGACCAGCTGCCGTACATCGAGAACGCCGCGGGTCTGGTGGCGGAGCAGGTGCCGGGGATCGACGCGATCCTGGTGGGGCACGCGCACACGGAGATCCCGGAGTACCGGGTGAAGAACAAGGCGACCGGCAAGGACGTGGTGCTGTCGGAGCCGCTGAAGTGGGGGCAGCGGCTGACGCTGTTCGACTTCGAGCTGTCGTGGGAGCGGGGCCGCTGGTCGGTGGCGAAGGTCTCGGCGAAGGTGCTGAACTCGAACACGGCGGCCGAGGACCCGAAGATCACGCGGCTGCTGTCGGACGAGCACCGCAAGGTGGTGGCGTACGTCAACCAGGTGATCGGGACGTCGACGCAGGCGATGTCCTCGGCCGAGGGGCCGGTGAAGGACGTGCCGATCATCGACCTGATCAACCACGTGCAGGCGGAGACGGTGAAGGCGGCGCTGGCCGGCACCGAGTGGGGGTCGCTGCCGGTGCTGTCGCAGGCGTCCTGCTTCTCGCGGACGGCGGCGATACCGGCCGGCCAGGTGACGATCAGGGACGCGGCGGGGCTGTACCCGTTCGAGAACACCCTGGAGGCGCGCCTGCTGACGGGTGCGCAGCTGAAGGACTACCTGGAGTACTCGGCGCGGTACTACGTGCAGACGGCTCCGGGTGGTGCGGTGGATCCGGCGAAGCTGACGAACGCGGAGAACATCCCGGACTACAACTACGACGCGGTGTACGGGCTGACGTACGGCATCGACATCGCGCAGCCGGTGGGTTCGCGGATCACGGGGCTGTCGTTCGCGGGGAAGCCGGTGGATCCGGCGGCGCAGTTCGTGTTCGCGGTGAACAATTACCGGGCTTCGGGTGGCGGGGCGTTCCCGCACGTGCCGAAGGCGAAGCAGCTGTGGGCGAACTCGGACGAGATCCGCAACACGATCATCCAGTGGGTGAAGGCGAAGGGCACGGTGGATCCGGCGCAGTTCGCCTCGGTGGACTGGCGGCTGACGCGGGCGGGCGTGCCGGTGTTCTAGTCCCCCCGCGCGGTGGGTGCGGCCGGGTCCTGCTGTGGCGGGTCCCGGCCGTTCGCGTTCAGGGGGTGTCGGGGGTGGGGCGTACGAGGTGGGCGGGGACGGCGGCGTCGAGGGCGGCGACGAGGCGTTCCCCGTGGCGGACCTGGTGGGGGTAGACGTGCATGTCGCAGCCGCAGCCGGTGAGGACGACGCGTCCGGGTCCGTCGGGGAGCACGAGGGCGATCTCGTCGAAGCGGATGTCGTGCTCGTCCTGGTTGCCGTCGCGGGTCACGATGCCCCAGGGGGTGAGGACGTACTCGCCGCGCTCGTCGCGGCGGCTGGTGACACGGCGCAGGGGGGTCATGCGGAAGACAGTGCCCTGGGTCGGGGGGTGTTCCGCGTGGAGGCGCCAGCAGTCCGAGTTGGGCAGGGGCGTGCCCCGGGGGGTCTTCAGATCGGGGTGGGTCTGGTGGGGGACGACGAGCACGGCGTCGGGCAGGACGCGCTGGAGGAAGTCGCGGACGTCCTGTGGGGTGACGGCGGCGTAGGCCTCCAGGAGGGTGGCGTCGTCGCAGTACGGGACGCCGAAGTGTTCGGCGTCGACGGCCCGGTTGAGCGAGCGCCAGTGGCCGTCGGCCGCGTCGAGCTGTTCGCGCACTCCGGCGGTGAACTCGTCGAGTTCTTCCTGGCCGGGGCCGCCCGAGGCGAGGTCGAGGGTGCTGCGCCACAGGACGTGGGCGGCTTCCTCGGCGTGGCCGTCGGCGGGGTGGAGGGTGAGGACGCGGTCGAGGGTGGAGCGGTCGCGGAGGAACCAGTGCTCGATGGCGGCGTCGGCTATGCCCCGTTCGCCGTACGTGGTGCGGTCGACGCGGCGGCCCAGTACGAGGTGGGCGGCGACGGCGGCGGGCTCCCAGGCGCGGGAGGTGAACAGGAGGGAGACCGTGTCCAGGGGGCGGTGCTGCCAGGTGCCGCCGACGCCGGGGCGCGGGCGGGGGGCGGTCCGTCGGGGGCGGGGGCCGTCGGGGAGCGGGAGGGTGAGTCCTTCGGGCGGGGGGCCGTCGAGGGCCAGGACGGCGTTGCCCCGGGTGAAGCGGGCCGCGGCGTGGGCGCGGACCATGTCGGCCGTGATCCAGGAGTACATGCCGGGGTCCTGCTGGAGGGCGAGCCCGTTGCCGTGGGGTCCGTAGCGGGCGCTGAGGGGTTCGGCCCCGCGGTGGTCCCTGGTGGCGGGGTCGTGGATGCCGAGGAGCCGGGCCGTACGTCCGAGGCGGTCCAGGGGGAGCGCGGAGACGGCCCGGCAGACTGCCCGGAGGAAGTCGGTGATCTCCTCGGCGGTGCCGTGGGCGGCGAAGGAGGTGCGCTCTTCCTCGACGTCGATGATGACGTCGTGCGGCCGGTCGCCGGCCTCGGACCTCACGAGGGCGGCGATGACCTGGGTGACGCCGAGGGTGGGGGCGGTCTCGTCCTGGATGCCGGTGCCGAAGGACAGCTCGGCGGTGAGGAGGTCCGGGTCCGGAGTACGGGCGGGGGTCCACAGGACGGTGACCCCGTCGGCACTGGTTCGCTGCATGGCGGCGACCCTAGTGCCGGGGGTGCGGGGGCGGTCGGCCGGGGTCGCCGGAGGACGTCAGGGGTGTTCGACGAGGGGCCGCAGGCCTGCCGGGGGGTGGGTGCGGACGGGGGTGCGCTGTTCGAGGCCGAAGGTGGTGAAGGCGGTGCGGTGGGGCTGGGGGTAGGGCTCCTTGCCGGTGAGGGTGTTGAGGATGGCGGCGCTGCGCCAGGCGGCGAGGCCGAGGTCGGGGGTGCCGACGCCGTGGGTGTGGCGTTCGCCGTTCTGGACGAAGACGGTTCCGCTGACGGAGGGGTCGAGGATCATGCGGTAGCGGTCGTCGATGCGGGGGCGGCCGGAGGAGTCCTTGCGCATGTAGGGGTCGAGGCCGGCGAAGAGGCTGGTGAGGGGGCGTTCCTTGTAGCCGGTGGCGAGGACGACGGCGTCGGTGGTGAGGCGGGAGCGGGTGCCCTGCTGGGCGTGTTCGAGGTGGAGTTCGACCTTGGTGGTGGCGACGCGGCCGGCGGTGCGGACGGTGACTCCGGGGGTGAGGACGGTGTCGGGCCAGCCGCCGTGGAGGGTGCGCCGGTAGAGCTCTTCGTGGATGGCGGCGATGGTGGCGGTGTCGATGCCCTTGTGGAGCTGCCACTGGGCGGGGACGAGGCGGTCGCGGACGGGTTCGGGGAGGTCGTGGAAGTAGCGGGTGTAGTCGGGGGTGAAGTGTTCGAGGCCGAGCTTGGAGTACTCCATGGGGGCGAAGGAGGGGGTGCGGGCGAGCCAGGTGAGGCGTTCGCGGCCGGCGGGGCGGTTGCGGAGCAGGTCGAGGAAGACCTCGGCGCCCGACTGGCCGGAGCCGATGACGGTGACGTGTTCGGCGCCGAGGATGCGGGCGCGGTTGTCGAGGTAGTCGGCGGAGTGGATGACGGGGACGGTGGGGGCGTCGGCGAGGGGGCGCAGGGGTTCGGGGACGTAGGGGGCGGTGCCGATGCCGAGGACGAGGTTGCGGGTGTAGGTGCGGCCGAGGGCTTCGGCTTCTCCGTCGGTGTCGAGCTGGGTGTAGTCGACTTCGAAGAGGTCGCGTTCGGGGTTCCAGCGGACGGCGTCGACCTGGTGGCCGAAGTGGAGGCCGGGGAGGCGGCCGGCGACCCAGCGGCAGTAGGCGTCGTATTCGGCGCGCTGGATGTGGAACTGCTCGGCGAAGTAGAAGGGGTAGAGCCGTTCCTTGTGCTTGAGGTAGCTGAGGAAGGTCCAGGGGCTGGCGGGGTCGGCGAGGGTGACGAGGTCGGCGAGGAAGGGGACCTGGAGGGTGGCGCCGTCGAGGAGGAGGCCGGGGTGCCAGCGGAAGTCGCGGCGCTGGTCGTAGAAGGCGGTGGCGAGGCGGTCGGCGCCTTGCTGGGGGAGGCCGTGGGCGAGGGCGGCGAGGGAGAGGTTGAAGGGGCCGATGCCGATTCCGACGAGGTCGTGGGGTGCATCGTGCTGGGCGGTCATCGGTGGGTGCTGCCTTCCAGGAGGGCGACGAGGGTGTCCAGGTCCCGCGTGGTGGTGTGGGGGTTGAGCAGGGTCGCCTTGAGCCAGAGCCGGCCGTCCGCGGTGGCGCGGCCGAGGACGGCGGTGCCGTCGTGGAGGAGGGTGCGGCGCAGGGCGGCGAGGCGGTCGTCGTCGGCGGGGGTGGGCCGGAAGAGGACCGTGGTGATGGTGGGGTGCGCGTGGAGTTCGAAGCCGGGGTGTGCGTCGAGGATTTCGGCGAGCCGGTGGGCCGTGGCGCAGGTGTGGTCGATGAGCCGGGCGAGGCCGTCGCGGCCGAGTGAGCGGAGGGTGGCGGCGATCTTGAAGGCGTCGGGCCGGCGGGTGGTGCGCAGGGAGCGGCCGAGGAGGTCGGGCAGGCCGGCTTCGGTGTCGTCGGCGGCGTTGAGGTAGTCGGCCTGGTGGGCGAGGGGGGCCAGCAGGGTGGTGTCGGGGACGGCGAGGAGGCCGGCGGCGACGGGTTGCCAGCCGAGTTTGTGCAGGTCGAGGGTGATGGACCGGGCGCGGTGGAGACCGTTCAGCTTGTCGCGGTGGCGGGGGCTGAAGGCGAGGGCCCCGCCGTAGGCGGCGTCCACGTGGAGTTCGGCGCGGTGGCGTGCGCAGACGTCGGCGAGGGCGTCGAGGGGGTCGATGAGGCCCGCGTCGGTGGTGCCGGCGGTGGCGGTGACCAGGGCGGGGCCGGGGGTGGTGGCGAGGGCCGCGTCGAGGGTGGCGGGGTCGAGGGTGCCGGTGGGGGTGGGGAGGGCGGTGGCCGGGGGCAGTCCGAGGAGCCAGGCGGCGCGGGGGACCGAGTGGTGGGCGTTCGCGCCGTGCAGGACCGTGAGGCGGGGGCCGTGGCGTTCGCGGGCGAGGAGGAGGGCCAGCTGGTTGGCTTCGGTGCCGCCGGTGGTGAGGAGGGCGTCGGCGCGGGGGGTGTCGTAGAACTCGGCGGCGAGGGCGCGGGTGAGGAGGGCCTCGATGGCGGAGGCGGCCGGGGCCTGGTCCCAGGAGTCGAGGGAGGGGTTGAGGGCGCTGACGGCGAGGTCGGCGGCGGCCGCGACGGCGAGCGGGGGGCAGTGCAGGTGGGCCGCGCAGAGGGGGTCGGCGGGGTCGGCGGCGCCGGCGGCGAGGATGTGGACGAGGGTGGCGAGGGCTTCGTGGTCGCCGGTGCCGTGGGTGGGGAGTACGTCGCCCAGTGCGGCCCGGACGCGGGCCGTGACGGTGGCGGGGCCGCCGGCGGGGAGGGGGCCCTTGCGTTGCGCGGCGCCGGTGTGGAGGGCGGTGAGGACCGTGTCGAGGAGGGGGCGGAGGGCGTCCGGGCCGCTGGCTCCGCCGGCGAGCGGGGTCGCTGGCGCGGGCTCGGTCATGGGGGCCTCCGGCGGCGGGCGGACCGGCCGATCCGCTGTGCGGGGCCGGGGGTGGGCGGGACACCCTGCCGGTATAACGATCAGACCCGAATGGGGTAACCGGTCGGGGCCCGTGGGTTGCCGGTGGTGTGCGTGCCGGTGCGGTGCCGCTGCGCGGGGCTGTCCCCTACCCGCCCTTCCAGCGTTCCCCGGGCTGCGCCCGGACCCCTTCCTGGGGGCTCCGCCCCCAGACCCCCGCGCCTCAAACGCCGGCGAGGCTGGATGTTGCCGGCCAGGGCGGGAGGGTGCCGGCCGGGGGCGGAAGGTAGCCGCCGGAGGCGGACATGGCTGAGCGCCGCAGTTGCCAGGTCAGTACCAACTGCGGCGCTCGGTATGGGGGGCTGGGGTCAGCCTGCGAGGAGGGTGAGGGTGTCGATCACGCGGTTCGAGAAGCCCCACTCGTTGTCGTACCAGGCGACGACCTTGATGTGGCGGCCCTCGACGCGGGTGAGCTCGGAGTCGAAGATCGAGGAGGCGGGGTTGCCCGTGATGTCGGCGGAGACCAGCGGGTCGTCCGAGTACTCCAGCACGCCGGCCAGGCGGCCCTCGGCGGCGGTGCGGTAGGCCTCCAGGACCTGCTCGCGGGTCACGTCGCGGGCGACGGTGGTGTTGAGCTCGACGATGGAGCCGACCGGGACCGGTACGCGGATCGAGTCGCCGGAGAGCTTGCCGTCGAGCTGCGGCAGGACCAGGCCGATGGCCTTGGCGGCGCCCGTCGAGGTGGGGACGATGTTGACGCCGGCGGCGCGGGCGCGGCGCGGGTCGCGGTGCGGGCCGTCCTGGAGGTTCTGCTCCTGGGTGTAGGCGTGCACCGTGGTCATGAAGCCGTGCTCGATGCCGGCGAGGTCGTCCAGGACGGAGGCCAGCGGCGCGAGGGCGTTGGTCGTGCAGGAGGCGTTCGAGACGACCGTGTGCAGTTCCGCGTCGTAGGCGTCGGTGTTGACGCCGTAGGCGAGGGTGACGTCGGCGCCGTCGGAGGGGGCGCTGACGAGGACCTTGCGGGCGCCGGCCTTGATGTGGGCGCGGGCGGCCTCGGCGGAGGTGAAGCGGCCGGTGGCTTCGAGGACGAGGTCGACCTGGAGGTCGGCCCACGGCAGCTGGGCGGGCTCGCGTTCGGCGAGGACCTTGATGCGGTGGCCGTCGACGACGAGGACGTCGCCCTCGACGGTGACCGGGCGGCCGAGGCGGCCGGAGGTGGTGTCGTAGGCGAGCAGCCGGGCCAGGGTGGCGGGTTCGGTGAGGTCGTTGATGGCGACGACCTGCAGGTTGCTGTCGCGTTCGAGGAGCGCGCGCAGCACGTTGCGTCCGATGCGGCCGAATCCGTTGATGGCGATGCGAGTCATGTGTGCGTGTCCCTTCTGTTCGCGCCATCAGGTTCGCGTGTGGCGCCCGGGCGTGACAGGGGCGAGATCGCCATGGTTCGAAAGGATCCCGCCAGTGGCTCGTCAGTCGCCCTGGGTGAAGGTGCGGCGGTATTCGGTGGGGGTGGTGTCGAGGATGCGCTGGAAGTGGAGGCGCAGGTTGGCGCCGGTGCCGAGGCCGACGTCGGCGGCGATCTGTTCGACTCCGCGTTCGGAGCGTTCGAGGAGTTCGCGGGCGAGGTCGATGCGGGCGCGCATGACCCATTGCATGGGGGTGTAGCCGGTGTCCTCGACGAAGCGGCGGGAGAAGGTGCGGGGGGACACGGCGGCGTGCTGGGCGAGGGTTTCGAGGGTGAGGGGTTCGGCGAGGCGGTGCAGGGCCCATTCGCGGGTGGCGGCGAAGCGTTCGCCGAGGGGTTCGGGGACGCTGCGCGGTACGTACTGGGCCTGGCCGCCGCTGCGGTAGGGGGCGGCGACGAGGCGGCGGGCGGCGTGGTTGGAGGCGGCGACGCCGAGGTCGCGGCGCAGGATGTGCAGGCACAGGTCGATGCCGGAGGCGGCGCCGGCGGAGGTGAGGACGCTGCCTTCGTCGACGAAGAGGACGTTCTCGTCGACGTGGACGTGGGGGTGTTTGGCGGCGAGGGCGCGTGCGTAGTGCCAGTGGGTGGTGGCGCGTTTGCCGTCGAGGAGGCCGGTGGCGGCGAGGGCGAAGGCGCCGGTGGAGATCGCGGCGAGGCGGGCGCCGCGCCGGTGGGCGGCGGTGAGGGCGTCGAGGACGGGCCGGGGCGGGTCGTCGCGGTCGGGGAAGCGGTAGCCGGGGACGAAGACGATGTCGGCCCAGGCGAGTGCGTCGAGTCCGTGGGTGACGTAGTAGGAGAGTCCGTCGCCGCCGGTGACGAGGCCGGGTGCGGCACCGCAGACGCGGACTTCGTACGGCATGCTCGCGCGGGTCGTGAAGACCTGTGCGGGGATGCCGACGTCGAGCGGTTTGGCTCCCTCTAGGACGAGAACGGCGACGCGATGCAGGTGGGAGGGCGGCACGGGACAAAGGGTACGCGGGTGGGCGGGGCCCGTCGGGCGGCCGGTGCGGTGGCGCGGCCGCCCGGCGGGCGTGTGGGTGCGTGCGTGCGGGGTCAGGCGCCGCGGACGCGCAGGGCGCGGGCGAGGTCGTCGAGCTGGTCGACGAGGACGCGGCGCAGCATGGGGATGATGCCGGGGTCTTCGAGGCAGGTGTGGCCGGCCTGGAGGTTGGCGGGGTCGACGGCGTGGGCGGGGAAGGCCCAGCGGCCGGCGGCGTCCGCGATGGCGGGGCCGCGGCGGGTGGCGAGGGCGACGGCTTCGGGGTAGTAGCGGGGTACGTAGTCGCGTACGAGGCCGGCCTGTTCGGGCTGCCAGAAGCCGTGGGCGGTGGCGGTGAAGAGGTAGTTGGACAGGGTGTCGTCGTGGAAGAGGCGCTGCCAGGCGGCGGCCTTGGCCTCGGGGGTGGGCAGGGAGGCGTGGCAGCGGGCGGCGCCCTGCTGTCCGGTGGCGCTGGGGTCCTCGGCGAGGGCGGCGTCGATGGCGGCTCCGTCGACGGCTCCGAGTACGGAGAGGCGGGCGAGGATGCGCCAGCGGAGTTCGGGGTCGAGTTCGGGGCCGCCGGTGACGGTGCCGTCGGCGAGCCAGGCTGCGAGGGTGTCGGGCTGGGTGGCGCTGTCGATGAGGGTGCGTACGGCGGCGAGGCGCAGGCCCGGGTCGGTGCCGTCCTCGGTGCGGCGCAGCAGGTCGCGGGTGGCGGTGGTGATGAGGCCGAGGGCGGTGTCGCGGTCGGCGGGGGCGGTGTAGCGGTCGGCGATCTGGGTGCGGGCGAAGGCGAGGACGCCCTGGACGATGGCGAGGTCGGATTCTTCGGGGATGTGGGCGGCGAGGGTGTGGAGGTAGACGGTGGGGTCGAGTTCGCCGTCGCGGACCATGTCGCGCAGGGAGCCCCAGACGACGGTGCGGGTGAGGGGGTCGGGGATGCGGGAGAGGCCGCGGAGGGCGGTTTCGAGGGAGGTCTCGTCGAGGCGGATCTTGGCGTAGGTGAGGTCGCCGTCGTTGAGGACGAGGAGGTCGGGGCGGGGGCCGGCGGCGGAGAGGACTTCGTCGGTGGGGACGTCGAGGTCGAGGAGTGCGGTGCGTTCGAGGGTGCCGTCGGCGGCGCGGGTGTAGGTGCCGGCCTGGATGCGGTGGGGGCGGCTGCCGTGGCGGTCGACGGTGAGGGTCCAGCCGCCGGGGCCGTCCTGGACGCGGGGGGTGAGGGTGTCGGGGCCGGTGGTGCGCAGCCAGGTCTGGGCCCAGGTGTGGACGTCGCGGTCGGTGTTGGCGGCGAGGGAGTCCACGAAGTCGGCGAGGGAGGCGTTGGCGAACTTGTGGCGGCTGAAGTGGGTGTTGATGCCGGCGAGGAAGTCCTTCTCGCCGAGCCAGGCGACGAGCTGGCGCAGGGCGGAGGCGCCCTTGGCGTAGGAGATGCCGTCGAAGTTGAGGAGGGCGGAGGCGGTGTCGGGGACGTCGTCGGGGCCGGGGGCGACGGGGTGGGTGGAGGGGCGCTGGTCGGCGGCGTAGCCCCAGGGCTTGCGTTCCATGCCGAATTCGGTCCAGGTGCCGGTGAAGCGGGTGGCTTCGTTGAGGGTCTGGTAGCCCATGTATTCGGCGAAGGACTCGTTGAGCCAGATGTCGTCGAACCAGGCGAGGGTGACGAGGTCGCCGAACCACATGTGGGCCATCTCGTGGGCGATGACCATGGCGCGGCGCTGGCGTTCGGTGTCGGTGACGGCGGAGCGGTAGACGAATTCGTCGCGGAAGGTGACGAGGCCGGGGTTCTCCATGGCGCCGGCGTTGAACTCGGGGACGAAGGCCTGGTCGTAGGAGTCGAAGGGGTAGGGCTCGGTGAACTTCTCGTGGTAGCGGTCGAAGCAGGCGGTGGTGACGGAGAGGATCTCGTCGGCGTCGGCGTCGAGGTGGGGGGCGAGGGACTTGCGGCAGTGGATGCCGAAGGGGAGTCCGGCGTGGGTGGTGGTGACGCTGTGCCAGGGGCCGGCGGCGACGGCGGCGAGGTAGGTGGAGATGACGGGGGTGGGGGCTGACAGCCAGATGCCGGCTCCGTCTTCCTCGCGGTCGCCGGAGCGGGTGGCGATGCCGTTGGCGAGGACGGTCCAGTGTGCGGGGGCGGTGACGGTGAACTCGAAGACGGCCTTCAGGTCGGGCTGGTCGAAGGCGGGGAAGACGCGCTGGACGTCGTCCATGAACATCTGGGAGTAGACGTACGTCTCTCCGTCCGCGGGGTCCGTGAAGCGGTGCAGCCCCTCGCCGGTGCGGGAGTAGCGCATGCGGGCGTCGATGTGCAGCTCGTGGGGGCCGGGGGTGAGGCCGGTGAGCGGGAGGCGGTTGCCGTCGAGGCCGGCCGGGTCGAGGGGGTTGCCGTCGAGGGTGGCGGTGAGCAGCTCGTCCGGCTTGAGTTCGACGAAGGTGTCTCCGGCGGCGCGGG
Organism: Streptomyces sp. NPDC044002; assembly: GCF_056434525.1. Taxonomy (NCBI): domain Bacteria; kingdom Bacillati; phylum Actinomycetota; class Actinomycetes; order Kitasatosporales; family Streptomycetaceae; genus Streptomyces; species Streptomyces sp. NPDC044002. Next base: position 62,733 of record NZ_JBWKEZ010000039.1, on the reverse strand, counting down.
CGGTGAACCGGATGGCGGTGGAGGAGTCGAAGGTCTCGTCGCCGGTGGTGAGGTCGAGGCTGACGACGTAGTGGTGGACGTCGAGGAGCTGGGCTCGGAGCTGCGCTTCGGTGCGCGTCAGTGCGGACATGCGGCCCATGCTGCCGGATGGCCGGGGCTGCTCCCAGGGGTTTCGCGGGCGGGGGGGGGGGGGGGGGGGGGGCAGGGGGGGGGGGGGGGAGGGGGCGCCCCCCCCCCCCGGGGGGGGGGGGGGGGGGGGGGGGGGGGGGGGGGGGGGGGGGAGGGAGGGGGGGCTTT
>NZ_JBWKEZ010000039.1:0-62426 GCF_056434525.1 Streptomyces sp. NPDC044002 | reverse complement strand
CGTCGGTGCGGACGTGCGTCCCGTGCTGCCGGGGGGCGGGGGCTGCTCACGGGGGTTTCGGGGGGGGGCCGGGGCGGGTGCCCGGCCCCGGGGGGCGTCAGTCCTCGCCGGACTCCTCGCCGGCGGCGATGGTCTCGTGGTGGCGGATGACTTCGGCGATGATGAAGTTGAGGAGCTTCTCGGCGAAGGCCGGATCGAGTTTGGCGTTTTCGGCGAGCTGGCGGAGGCGGGCGATCTGGCTGGCCTCGCGGCCCGGGTCGGCCGGGGGCAGCTGGTGCTTGGCCTTGAGGTGGCCGACCTGCTGGGTGCACTTGAAGCGCTCGGCGAGCATGTGGACCACGGCCGCGTCGATGTTGTCGATGCTGTCGCGCAGGCGGGACAGTTCGGCGGTGACGTTCTCGTCGATCTCGTCGATGTCGCTGTTGTTCATGGTTCCCGAGCTTACGTGGCGGGCGTCGCCGGCACCTCTGTCAGTCGGTCCGTGAGACGGGGGCCGGGCGGCGGGGTCACAGGGGCAGGTGGGCGGTGACGAGCCAGCCGCCTTCGGGGGCGGGGCCGGCGGTGAGGGAGCCGCCGAGGGCTTCGGCGCGTTCGGCCATTCCGGCGAGGCCGTAGCCGCCGCCGCGGGCGTTCTCGGAGAGTCGGGCGGGGTGTCCGCCGTCGTCGGCGATGCGTACTTCGAGTCCGGTGGGGACGGTGCGCAGGCCGATGCGGACGGCGGTGGCGGTGGCGGCGTGTTTGGCGATGTTGGTGAGGGCTTCGAGGACGATGCGGTGGGCGGTGGCGGCGACGTGGGCGGGGAGGCGGTTTTCGAGGTCCTGTTCGACGTAGAGGACGACGGGCGGGCCGGTGGCGGAGAAGCGTGCGGTGAGTTCGCGGATGTCGGCGAGGCCGGCGACGGGGGCGGTGGCCGGGTGGGCGGCGGAGGTGTCGTCCTCGCGGAGGATCCGGACGAGGCGGCGCATGGAGCCGAGGGCGGCGTCGCCGGCGGTTTCGATGCGGCCGAGGACCTCGGCGGCGCGGTCGGCGTCGACGTGGGTGAAGCGGGCGGCGCGGGCTTCGACGACGATGCCGGTGACGTGGTGGGCGACGAGGTCGTGGAGTTCGCGGGCGAGCTCCAGGCGTTCGGCGGTGCGGACGGCGTGCAGTTCGCGGACGCGCTGGACGGCCTGGAGGCGCAGGACGAGGGAGTAGGCGGCCACGACGACGGCGAGGACGGAGAAGAGGAGGGTGAAGCGGCCGGGGCTGGTGTCGCGGACGGGGGCGGCCATGCAGCCGAGGCCGAGGAGGGGGCCGAGTACGGCGGCGGTGCGGACGGGGGCGCGGAGCAGGACCTGGGAGAGGAGGACGAGCAGGGCGATGGCTTCGCCGGCGCCCCAGACGACGACGGGGCGGTTGCCGAAGATCAGCAGGAGGGTGACGGTCCAGGTGGTGGCGGCGGCGAACCAGGCGCGGGGCAGGAGGGGGATGCCGGGCCAGGGTGCCGCGCTGAGGCAGACGAGGAGGCCGGAGGCCCAGACGGCGGCGTGCGGGGGGCTGGGCTGCCGGGCGAGGACGACGCCTTCGAAGGTGACGAGGGAGAGCAGGAGCAGGCAGAGCAGCAGCCGGATCCAGTCGGCGGCGCGGGGGTGGCGGCGTGCCCAGGAGGCGAGGGGGCTCACGCCGTGGTGGCGGCGAGGCCGCTCTCCCAGGCCCAGGCGGCGATCTCGACGCGGTTGCGGGCGTGGAGTTTGGCCTGGACGTTGGCGAGGTGGGTCTTGACGGTGGAGAGGGAGACGTAGAGCTCGGCGGCGATCTCGGCGTTGGTGAGCCCGCGGGCGAGGCAGCGTACGACTTCGAGTTCGCGTTCGGTGAGGGGTTCGGCGGGGCGGCGGGCGGTCCGGGCGGCGGCTGTGCGGGGGGCCATCTCGCGCAGCAGCCGTACGGTGATGGCGGGTGAGACGAGGGCGTCGCCGGCGGCGGCGGCGCGGACGGCTTCGACGAGCATGGCGGGGCTGGCGTCCTTGAGGAGGAAGCCGGAGGCTCCGCCGTGCAGGGCGGCGTGGACGTATTCGTCGAGGTCGAAGGTGGTGACGATGACGATGCGGGGGGTGTCCTGGCCGGAGAGCCTGCGGGTGACTTCGAGTCCGTCGAGCCGGGGCATGCGGATGTCGAGGAGGAGGACGTCGGGCCGGTGCTCGGCGACGGCCGCGAGGGCCGCTTCGCCGTCGACGACGTCGGCGACGACCTCGATGTCGGGCACGCTTTCGAGGATCATGCGGAATCCGGTTCTGACCATGTCCTGGTCGTCCGCGATGACCACTCTGATCGTCATGCGCCGCCTGCCCCACTGTCGCCCGCCGATGCCGCTGGATGCCTCCCATGGGACCCGCGTGCGCTGCCGCCCGCAACCGCAGGGCGGCGGGCGGCGCGGATACCGACCTTAGGGGTGTACGGGACATTGCGCCTCGTCCTTCCGGCCGGTTCGGGTCCGGCCGGAAGGACGAGGACGGTGGTGCGGGAGGGGCTACAGGGTGGCGGCCGCGGACTTGATGGCGGCGGCGAAGGTGGAGACCTCGGTGTAGACGCCGGGGTAGTTGGGGCGTGCGCAGCCCTGGCCCCAGCTGACGATGCCGACCTGGATCCAGGCGTTGTTGTTGTCGCGGCGGAACATGGGGCCGCCGGAGTCGCCCTGGCAGGTGTCCGTGCCGCCCTGGGCGTAGCCGGCGCAGATCTCCTCGGCGGGGACGAGGTCGCTGCCGTAGGAGCTCTGGCAGGAGGCGTCGGAGACGAAGGGGACCTGGGCCTTGAGGAGGTAGCGCTGCTGGCTGCCGCCTTCGCGGGCGGCGCCCCAGCCGGCGACGGTGAAGGTGCCGTTGTCGTAGGCCTTGGTCTCGGCGATCTTGAGGGTGGGCAGGTTGATGGGCTGGGCGAGCTTGATCAGGGCCCAGTCCTTGCCCTGGCCGTTGTAGCCGGGGGCCTGGAGCACCTTGGTGGACTTGACCTTGATGGCGCTGCTGCTCTGGAGGTCGACGACGCCGGCGGTGGCGGTGATGGAGGTGTTGTTGCCGGAGCCGCTGACGCAGTGGGCGGCGGTGAGGACGATCTGCTGGGTGTAGAGGGCTCCGCCGCAGCCCATGGAGAGGCGGACCATGAAGGGGAACTCGCCCTGCGCGGCGCGGGTTCCGCCGACGACGGGGGCGGGTGAGGCGCTGGCGGCGGCGGGCTGGAGGCTGACGGCGGCGAGGGCGACGGCGCCGACGGCGAGGGAGCGCTTGACGATTCTGCCGAGGGTGGTCACGGTCAACACACTGCCTTTCGTGGGGGGTTGGGCCGTGCGTGTCATCGGGTGAATGACGCGTCCATGACACATCCGCCGCCGCGCCGCCATCAAGAACGCCTTTTCGGACAAGTTCGGCCCGCCCCGGGAAGAACGTAGATCATTCACCGATCGGCCACGAAAAGTTCCCTACCGGCCAGTAGACATGGGTGGGGTTCTGGCCAACTCTGGTCACGTACATGCCAACCCGTGACCGAGGAGCGCCCCCACATGCGCAGCACCCGCCGCACCCCCACGTCCCGTACCGCAGCCGCCGCCGTGGCCGTCGCCGCCGCCGTGCTGACCCTGCTCCCGGCCACCGCCGCCGAAGCGGCCCCCGCCGCCGCCCCCGCGCCGGTCCCGGCGCCGGTCACCGCCGCCGCCATCACCTCCGCGCCCGGCGGGAACGCGGCGATCCTCGGCATCGACTACGCCACCTGGCAGCGCGACGTGGCCGCCGTCGTCGACGCCGCGCGCCCCGCCATCGAGCGGCGTATCGCCGCCTCCCCGGCCGGCGAGAAGCCCGCGATCGTCCTCGACATCGACAACTCGTCGCTGGAGACGGACTTCCACTGGTTCTGGACGTTCCCGACGCCCGCGATCGAGAAGGTCCGCGCGCTGACCCAGTACGCGGACCAGCGCGGCGTGGCGATCTTCTTCGTCACCGCCCGCCCCGGGATCGTCTACTCGATGACGGAGCGGAACCTGAAGCAGGTCGGATACCCGGTCGACGGGCTGTACGTACGGGACCTGCCCGCCCTGTTCGAGCAGGTCAGCGCGTACAAGACGGCCAAGCGGGCCGAGATCGAGGCGCGCGGCTACACGATCATCGCCAACATCGGGAACAACGAGAGCGACCTGGTCGGCGGCCACGCCGAGCGCACCGTCAAGCTCCCCGACTACGGCGGCAAGCTGTCCTGAGCCGGCGCGCGCGGGCGGCCGCCCACCCGGCGGCCGCCCGTTGCGGGGCCCGAGCCTCAGCCGCCGCAGCCGTAGAGCCGGCTGCCGCAGCTCTCCTCGTGCGCGCCGTGGGTCTCGCCGGAGCCGGAGCCGTCGCCGGGTGCCGCGGTCTCTTCGTAGAAGATCGCGAACGGAATGCCGACCAGCATGGGGAAGCCGAGGAAGATGGCGACCATCCACCAGCCGATGGCGTCCTGGACGCCCTGGAGGTCCGGATCCCAGAGGATCCAGAACTCCGCCGCCCACGCGGCGACGTTCAGCCCCAGGAAGGCCGCCATCCAGCGTTCGCCCCTCACGCCCCACCCCCGTCACCGTCGTATCGGGCATATGTTCCCGTGGGCGGACAGCGGAACACACGGCTCCGTCAGGAGCCGCCGGCCGCGGCGCCCCGCTCCCCCGCGATCGCGTTGACCGCCGCCCAGGCGAAGGCCATCGCCGGGCCGATCGTCGCCCCCGGACCGGGATAGGTGTCCCCCATCACCGCCGCCGAACAGTTCCCCGCGGCGTACAGGCCCCCGATCGGGGTGGAGTCCTCGCGCAGCACCCGGCCGTCCCCGTCGGTGACCAGGCCGCCCTTGGTGCCGATGTCCCCCGGGTGCACGGGGACCGCGTAGAAGGGGCCCTTGTCGATCGGCGCCAGGTTCGGGTTGGGCAGCGTCGGGTCGCCGTAGTAGCGGTCGTAGACGCTCGCTCCGCGCCCGAAGTCCTCGTCCACGCCACGCTCCGCGAAGCCGTTGAACCGGCGGACCGTCGCCGCCAGGGCGGGCGCGGAGATCTGCCGGGCCAGTTCCTCCACGGTGGCCGCCTTCTTCAGGAAGCCGCTCTCCAGCCACCTCTTCGGGAAGGGCTGCCCGGGGAAGAGCCCCGCGAAGATGTAGCGGGCCCTGGAGCGGGCGTCGAGGACCAGCCAGGACGGCACCGTGGTCGCCTCCGGCCGGTCGGCGGCGTACATCCGGTCCGTGAAGGCGTGGTACGGCAGGGCCTCGTTGGCGTAGCGCTCCCCCGCCTCGTCGACGATGACCATCCCCGGGATGCCCCGGTCGGCGACCAGGAAGAACGGCCTCCTCCCCGGCGGGCACACCGACGGCGCGCCCCACACCCGGTCCAGCAGGTCCGTCGCCGCGCCCAGCTCCTCACCGAGCCGCAGCGCGTCGCCGGTCTGGCCTGGCGAGGCGTGCGTCCACGCGGTGGAGGTGGGTGCGGGCAGGTGCTTCTCGCGCAGCTCCTGGTCGTGCGAGAAACCGCCCGAGGCCAGCACCACCCCGCCCCGGGCCCGTACGGCGACCTCCCGCCCCGCCCGCGTCACGCGTACGCCGGCCACCCGGCCGGCCGCGTCCGTGACCAGCCCGGTCAGCGGGGCGGACAGCCACAGCTCCCCGCCGAGCCGGTCCAGCGAGAGCCTCAGCCGCGCCACCAGCGCCTCGCCGAGGGAGACGGGCCTGCGCCCGGTGGCGAGCGCGCCCAGCGCCCGCGCCCCCACCTTCAGGGCGGTCAGCCGGCCGGCCCGGGTGCGGGTCACCATGTTCAGGAAGCGGAAGTCGTACGAGGTCATCGTCAGCCCGTACGTGGGCAGGCCCGCCCGGCGCATGTGCCGGGCCCGCTCCCCCAGCCGCCGCAGGTCCACCACGCACGGCTCGACCGAGCGCCCCTGCGCCATGCCGCCCTGCGCCTCGGGGAAGTAGTCCGGATAGCCGGGGGTGTACATGAAGCGGACCTCGGTCCGCTCGTGGAACTCCCGCACCATCCGCGGCCCGTGGCTGAGATAGGCCTCCTTGCGGGCCGCCGGGACCCGGTCTCCGACGGTGGCGTCGAGGTAGGCGCGCGCCTTGTCGCGGGTGTCGGCGATGCCGGCCCGGTCGAGGTGGAGGTTGCCGGGGACCCAGATCGCGCCGCCGGACAGCGCGGTGGACCCGCCGTACAGTTCCGTCTTCTCCACGACGAGGGCGCTCAGGCCCCGCAGCCGGGCGGTGACGGCCGCGGCGAGGCCGGCGGCGCCGGAGCCGACGACGACCACGTCGTACTCGTACGCGTACTCGTGCTGCTCTGTCATCCGAAGGCTCCGGTGGCGTAGTCGCTGCGGAAGTACAGCAGGGGCGATCCGTCCGCGCGGCCGGCGAGGCCGAGGACGCGGGCGGTGACGAGGTGGTGGTCGCCCGCGTCGCGCACGGACTCGGCGGCGCAGTCGAGGGTCGCGAGCGCGCCGGGGATGCGGACGGCCCCGCCGGCGCCGGCCTCCCACTCCAGCCCGGCGAACTTGTCGTCGCCGGGCCGGCCGAGGGCCTCGCAGACGGCCCGCTGCTCCTCGGCGAGGACGCTGACCCCGAACCGGCCGGCGGACCGGATCCGGGGCCAGCTGGTGGAGGACCGGCCGACGCACAGCAGGACGAGCGGCGGGTCGAGGGAGAGGGAGGCGAAGGACTGGCAGGCCAGTCCGGCGGGGCGGCCGTCGCCGTCGAGGGCGGCGACGACGGTGATGCCGGAGGCGAAGGCGCCGAGGACCTCGCGGAAGGCGGCGGGCTCCGTCAGCCGTTCCACTGGTGGCCCCAGAAGCTGTCGGCGGTGATCTCCTTCGCGGTCCAGGCGGCGGGGTCGACGAGGAGGCCGTCCCAGCCGTACTCGACCTGGAAGCCGCCGGGGGCCTGGGCGTAGAAGGACACCATGTGGTCGTTGGAGTGCCGGCCGAGGGTGGAGGCGATGGGGATGCCGGCCGCGTTCATCCGGTCGAGGCAGTAGCCGACGTCGTCGAGGCGCTCCAGTTCGACCATGAAGTGGACGATGCCGGGGGGCAGCGCGCCGGGGTAGAGACCGAGGCTGTGGTGGCGGCGGTTGGGGCTGAGGAAGTGCATCCGGTGGAAGTCGGGGCCGGGGGCGGCGGTGGGGACGGCGGCCGGGGGCAGCTTCATCGAGTCGCGCAGCTGGAAGCCGAGGAGGTCCTCGTAGAAGGCGAGGGTGGCGTCGGTGTCGGGTGCGGGGAGCACGACGTGGCCGAGGCCGAGGTCCTGCCCGGCGGCGGCGGTGACGAAGCGGTTGCCGTAGCGGGCGGGGAGCGGGGTGTGGTCCTGGGCCTGGCCCCAGTAGAGCTCCAGGGGGTTGCCGCTGGGGTCCTCGGTGTGGATCAGGCCCTGGACGCGGCGGTCGGCGAGGGTGGCGGCGTCGGCGGGCTTGGCGGGGAAGCCGGCGGCTTCCAGTTCGGCGGCGGCCTCGGCGAGGGCGCGGGCGCCGGGGAGTTCGAAGCCGGCGGCGAGGAGCCGGTCGTGGTCCCCGGCGGTGAACTGGAAGCGGTGGGCGCGGTCGTCGATGCGGACGTTCAGCAGGGCGTCCGTGCCGCCCTGCGCCTCGGCCATGCCGAGGACGTCGAGGACGTAGGTGCGCCAGGCGGGCAGGTCGGTGGTCTCGATGCGGAGGTAGCCGAGTGCGCGGATGTCCATGCGGGGTCCCTGTCCGGTTCAGTGGAGAAAGCTGTGCTGGTCCGAGAAGAAGTCGGTGGCGAGGCGGTTGAACTCGTCGGCGGCCTCGGTCTGCGCCCAGTGGCCGCAGCGGGGGAAGACGTGCAGGCGGGCGTCGGGGATGGCCTTGAGGGCGAGCAGGGCCCCGTCGACGGGGTTGACGCGGTCCTCGCGGCCCCAGGTCAGCAGGACGGGGCAGGTGATGCGGTGGGCGTCGCGCCAGAGCATGGTCTCCTCGGGCCACTTGGCGAACGAGGCGGCCATGCGGGCGTTGCCGAGCCGGGCCTCGGGGTCGGTGGCCTGCGCGTAGCGCTCCTCGACGAGGGCGTCGGTGACGACGGCCGGGTCGTGGGCGAGGGTGGTGAGGAACGTACGCATCTGCGCGCGGGTGGGCTCGGGGGCGGCGGCGAACTCGGTGAGGCGGCGGATGCCTTCGGTGGGGTCGGCGGAGAAGAGGTTGAGGGAGATCCCGCCGGGGCCCATGAGCAGCAGCTTCGCGACCCGGTCCGGGTGGTCGAGGGCGAGGCGGGCGGCGGTGCCGCCGCCGAGGGAGTTGCCGATGAAGTGGGCGCGCCCGATGCCGAGTTCGTCCATCAGGGCCACGACCGCGCGGGCGCTGTAGGCGAAGTAGTGGCGGTCGGGTTCGGGCTTGTCGGAGCGGCCGTAGCAGGGCTGGTCGACGAGCAGGGTGCGGAAGCGGGCGGCGAAGTGGGGCAGGTTGGCGCCGAAGTTGGACCATCCGGAGGCTCCGGGGCCGCCGCCGTGCAGCATGATCACGGCGGGGGCGTCCACCGGTCCGGCCTCGTGGAGGTGGAGGGTGAGGCCGCCGGCCTTCACGAGGCGGGAGGTGTTCGCGTAGGTGAGGTCTTCGCGGGGGCTCACAGCATCGTGTCCTGGATGTCGAGGCCGAGGGCGCCCTGGCCGAAGAGGACCAGGGCCCGCTCGGGGTCGTTGGCGGCGTGGCCGCGGCCGGTGTGGACGTCGCGCCAGGCCCGCTGGAGGGGGTTCGGGCCGGTGCGCATGGCACTGCCGCCCGCGTTCTCCATGAGCAGGTCGACGGCGGCGACGCAGCGTTCGGTGGCGAGGACCTGGTCGCGGCGGGCGCGGGTGCGCAGCCGTACGGGCAGGGGTTCGCCGCGTTCGGCGAGGGCGTACAGCTCGTCGATGTTGCGCCGCAGCTGGAGCCAGGAGGCGTCAATGTCGCTGGCGGCGCGGGCGATGCGGACCTGCGCGAAGGGGTCCTCGGCGACCTGCTGGCCGTAGGAGACGCGGAACCGTTCGCGGGTGGCGGCCACGTACTCCTCGTAGGCGCCTTCGGCGATGCCGACGACGGGGGTGGAGATGGTGGTGGTGAAGACGGCCGCGTAGGGCAGGCGGTAGACGGGTTCGGGGTTGGCGGCGTGGCCGGGGACCTGGAGGGCGGTGACCGGGCCGAAGCTGAGGGCGCGGTGTTCGGGGACGAAGACCTGGTCGAGGACGATGTCGTTGGAGCCGGAGCCGCGCAGGCCGACGGTGTCCCAGACGTCGTCGACGCGGTACTCGGAGCGGGGGACGAGGAAGGTCCGCATGTCGAGGGGGCGGCCTTCGTCGTCGGTGACGAGGCCGCCGAGCAGGGCCCAGCCGGCGTGGTCGCAGCCGGAGGAGAAGTGCCAGCGGCCGCTGAGGGTGAAGCCGCCGGTGACGGGGGTGACCCGGCCGGTGGGGGCGTACGAGGAGCAGATCCGGGTGTCGCGGTCCTCGCCCCAGACCTCCTGCTGGGCGCGGGGGTCGTAGAGGGCTACGTGCCAGGGGTGGACGCCGAGGACGGAGGCGACCCATCCGGTGGAGCCGCAGGCCTTGGCCACTTCCTTGACGGCGGAGTAGAAGACGCCGGGGCGGGCGGCGCGACCGCCGTGGGCGCGGGGCTGGAGGAGCCGGAAGAAGCCGGTGTCCGTCAGCTCCTTGATGCTCGCGTCGGGGACCTTGCGCTGGGCCTCCGCCTCGGCGGCGCGTTCGCGCAGGGCCGGGGCGAGGGCGCGGACTGCGTCGAGGACGTCTTCGTCGCTCATGGTGTCCCTTCTCTGGGTCGTCGGACGGGCCGACGGCTTCGGGGTGCGGTGAAGGTACGTCCGCGGCCGCGGGGCGTGGAACGCGCTGTTCCCGCTGAGCGGGAAGCCCTCGGAGTCACTCGGAGCCCGTCGGAGTCCCTCACAGGACTATCAGGAGTATTACTGAATGAAATACATGGCTCCCGGTGCTTCCCTGCACCCCGGGGCCCGTGGCAGGGTCGCCCCAACGCCTCACGCAGGGGGTTTCCTCGTGCTCGACCAGGTCATGGACTCCGGGCCGGCGCCGCTGCCGCCGCTGTCGCCGCTGTCACTGCTGGAGAAGGCCGCGAAGGTGCTGGGCGCCTTCGAGGGCGCGCAGCCGCGGCTCTCGCTCACCGAGGTGGTGCGCCGCTCCGGGATCCCGCGCTCCTCCGCCCACCGGATCCTGGACCAGCTGGTGCGGCTGCGCTGGCTGGACCGCGACGGCCGGGACTACCGGATGGGCATGCGGATGCTGGAGCTGGGCGCCCTCGCCTCCCACCACAACCGGCTGCGCCGGGCGGCCCTGCCGCTGCTGCACGCACTGCACGAGCGGACCGGGCAGCTGGTGCACCTCTCGGTGCTGGACGGGGCCGAGGTGGTCTTCCTGGAGCGGATCGGCGGCTCGGACGCCACCGCCGTGCCCTCCAGGGTCGGCGGCCGGATGCCCGCCCACGCGACGGCGGCCGGGAAGGCGGTGCTCGCGTTCAGCGATCCGGGCACCGTCGAGCACGTCCTCGCCCAGGGGCTGCGCCCGCGCACGGCCCGCACCCTGGTCCGGCCGCTCGCGCTGCGCGCCGAGCTGGCGGCGACCCGGGAGCGGGGGATCGCCTACGACCGGGAGGAGAGCTTCCGGGGGGTCTCCTGCGTGGCCGCGCCGCTGCGGGGCTCCGGGCGGGCCATCGCCGCCGTCTCGGTCTCCTCCTGCCGGGGCGAGCGCGAACTGGCCCGGCTCGCGCCGGCCGTGCAGGCCTGCGCGCGGGCGGTGTGGCGGGAGTTGTACGGGCCCGGCCGCGCGGGCCGTCCTGTGTCCGCGCCGCCCCCTGACCTGGAGCCGGCGGTGTCGGCGCGGGCGATGGACAACATGATGGGCTGGCTGCGGTTCAGCGAGTGGATGTAGCGGGTAGTCATATGGCAGCGCACCAGAAGGGCTCCGGCCCCGACCCCTCGCCAGGGGGCCGGGCCCGGGGCCCTTCCGCCGTCCGCGCTACGGGTCGTAGGTGATCCGGACCCGGTCGGTCAGCGGGAGCGCCTGGCAGGCCAGGACGTACCCCTCGGCCAGGTCCTCGCCGTCCAGGACCTCGTTGCGGGCCATCCGCACCTCGCCCTCCACCACCCGGCAGCAGCAGGCCGCGCAGGCTCCCTCCCGGCAGGAGTACGGGGCTTCGAGCCCGGCGGCGAGCAGCGCGTCGAGCAGCACCGTCCCGCGGTCCCAGGCGACGGTCCGGGTCCGCCCGTCGAGCCCCACCTCTGCGACGGCGGCCCCTCCCCCGGCGGGAGCGGGCCCGGGGGCCGGCTCGGCGAACACGTCGGTGCCCAGCGAGAAGTAGCGCTCGCGGCGGATCCGGCTCCCGGGTGCCCCCGCCGCGCGCAGGGCGGCTTCGGCGGCGTCCATCAGCGGGCCCGGCCCGCACAGCCACGCCTCGCGCCCGGCGTACGGGGCCAGCAGCCCCCCGAGCCGGTCCGCGGACGGCAGCCCCTGGAGCTCCTCCAGCCAGTGCACGACGGTGAGCCGCCCGGGGTGCGCCCCGGCCAGTTCCCGCAGCTCGTCCCGGAAGATCACCGACCCGGGGTCGCGGTTGGCGTACACCAGGGCCACCCGTCCCCCGCCGGCCGCCAGGGCCGACTTGGCCAGGGAGAACACCGGGGTGATCCCGCTCCCGCCGGCCACGAGCAGCAGGTCGGCGTCCAGGCCGCCGGGGCCGGGGGTGAAGGTTCCGGCGGGCGGCAGCACCTCCAGTTCGTCGCCCGGGCCGACGCGCTCGCACAGCCAGGTGGAGCCGGGGCCGCCGGGGACCCGCTTGACGGTGATGCGCATCGGCTCGCCGGTGTGCGGGGAGCTGGCCAGTGAGTAGCAGCGGGCCGCTCCGCCGGGTATCCGGACGGTGAGGAACTGGCCGGGGCGGTAGGGCAGTTCCGCGTCCAGGACGAGGGAGACGGCGTCCGGGGTCTCCTGGACGCGGGCTGTGACGCGGACCGGCAGCCTGCCGGGGGCTCCGCCCCGGGGCGCAGCCGCCGCCGGGTCCCCGGGTCCGGGCGCGCGGGTCCGCGTAAGGATGTCGGGGCGGTCAGGCACCGGCGGGCACCTCCAGCCGGCCCTCGCGGACGGCGGCCTCGATGCTCGCGCCCAGCGCCGGGCAGGAGCGGACGCGGGCGCTGGGCAGGCCGTGGGCGGCCTCCGCGGCGATGCGCGGGCAGACGGCGGCGGCTTCGGCGGTCCACTGGACCTGGGTGTGGGCGGGGCTGAACTTCTCGCACAGCACCTCGTTGCCGCACTCCGCGCAGACGACGGGGCGCATCAGCCGGCCTCGGCGCGGCGGCGGGCGGCGAGGTTGGCGTCGACCTCGGCCTTCCAGGCGGCGGTGGCGCGGGTGGTGTCGATCTCGAACTCGAAGCGGCGGACCATCTCCTCCCCGACGTCGGCGGCGTCCACGTAGAACTGCTCGTACCAGCGGCGGAGCTGGTAGACGGGGCCGTCCTCCTCGGTGAGGAGGGGGTTGTCGATGCGGGTCTTGTTCCGCCAGATCTCCACGTCCTGTTCGAAGCCGACGGCGAGTCCCCCGGCGGTGAGGCGGGCGGCCTCGGCGGCCTGTTCGCCGCTCATGCCGGGGAGCCGCTTCACGATCGCCCCGTACATGAGGACGAAGCTGTTCTCGTCGACCGGGTAGTGGCAGTTGATGAGGACGGATTCCATCTCCTGGCCGCCGCCGACATCGCTCCACAGCCGGTCGATCATGTAGGAGGGGCCGTGGTAGGAGGCGTCGGAGCGCAGGCCCCCGCCGGTGGAGAGGGTGCCGAGGTCGACGTCGCCGCGCGGGGTGGACTCCATGTACTGGGTGGCGACGTGGCCGTCGAAGACGTTCTTGAAGTAGTGCGGGAAGGCGTAGTGCACGTAGTAGAAGTGCGCCATGTCCACGACGTTGTCGACGATCTCGCGGCAGTTGGCGTTCTCGACGAGCAGGGAGTTCCAGCTCCAGTCGCTCCACTCGTCGCCGCCGTAGCCCTCGATGGCGGGGATGGTGACGTGCGCGGGGGGCGGGTTGCCCTCGGGGTCGTGCCAGACGTAGAGCTGGCCGTTGCGTTCCAGGGTGGTCCAGGCGCGGGTGCGGGCGCGGGGCGGGACGCGGCGGGCGTAGGGGACGGCGGCGCAGCGGCCGTCGCCGGACCAGCGCCAGTCGTGGAAGGGGCAGGCGACGGTGTCGCCCTTGACGGTGCCGTGGGCGAGATTGCCGCCCATGTGGGGGCAGTAGGCGTTCAGGACGTGCAGGGCGCCGTCGTCCGCGCCCTGGAAGACGACCAGCCGGGTGCCGAAGGCCCGCACCTCGTGCGGGGTGCCGTCGCGGAAGGCGTCGGCGAGGCCGAGGCAGTGCCAGCCGCGGGCGAAGCGGGTGGGGACGGCGGCGGCCCGGATGACGCGGGGGCCGTCGTCCTCGCCGGCCGTGGGGGTGGGGATGGTCGATGTCATGGGCTGGCGCCCTCCACTTCTTCGGGGTGAGCGGTCTGGGACGGGGGCACGGCTCGGCGCTCGACGCGCAGCACGCAGCACGCAGCGCTCAGCGCTCGGCGGCGAGTTCGATCGCGATGTCGATCAGCTGGTCCTCCTGGCCGCCGACGAGCCGGCGTTCGCCGGCGCGCAGCAGGATCTCGGCGCCGGAGACCCCGTAGCGCGCGGCCTGCCGCCAGGCGTGCTTGAGGAAGCTGGAGTAGACGCCGGCGTGGCCCATGAGCAGGGACATCCGGTCGAGGCGGCATTCCTCGTCCATGACGGGGCGGACCACGTCCTCGGCCGCGTCGATGATCTTCAGGACGTCGATGCCGGTGCGGATGCCCATCTTGTGGCAGACGGCGGCGAAGGCCTCGACGGGCGTGTTGCCGGCGCCCGCGCCGAGGCGGCGGGTGGAGCCGTCGATCTGGAGGGCGCCGGCGCGGACGGCGGCGACGGAGTTGCCGACGCCGAGGCCGAGGTTCTCGTGGCCGTGGAAGCCGACCTGGGCGTCGTCGCCGAGTTCGGCGACGAGGGCGGCGACGCGGTCGGTGACCTCGTCCATGACGAGCGCTCCGGCGGAGTCGACGACGTACACGCACTGGCAGCCGGCGTCGGCCATGATCCGGGCCTGGCGGGCGAGGGCCTCGGGGGTGGTGGAGTGGGCCATCATCAGGAAGCCGACGGTCTCCAGGCCCATCTCGCGGGCGAGGCCGAAGTGCTGGACGGAGATGTCGGCCTCGGTGCAGTGGGTGGCGATCCGGCAGATCCGCCCGCCGCCCGCGTGGGCGGCGCGGATGTCGTCCTTGACGCCGAGTCCGGGGAGCATCAGGAAGGCGATCTTCGCGTGGCGGGCGGTCTCGGCCGCCGCCTTGATCAGTTCCTGCTCGGGGGTCTTCGAGAAGCCGTAGGTGAAGGAGGAGCCGCCGAGTCCGTCGCCGTGCGCGACCTCGATGACGGGCACGCCGGCGTCGTCGAGGGCGGCGACGACCGCCCGTACGTCCCGGGCGGTGAACCGGTGGCGCTTGGCGTGGGAGCCGTCGCGCAGGGAGGAGTCGGTGACGCGGACGTCGAGCGCGGCGGAGTACGTCTTCACAGGTGGAGGCCCTTCGCGAACTCCTCGCCGACCCTCGTGGCGGCGGCGGTCATGATGTCGAGGTTCCCGGCGTAGGGCGGCAGGTAGTCGCCGGCGCCCTCCACCTCCAGGAAGACCGCGACCCGGGCGTTGCCCCCGTTCTCCGGGGAGGGGTCGTCGAACTGCGGCTCGGCGCGCAGCCGGTAGCCGGGCACGTACGAGGCGACGTCCTCGGCCACCGCCTTGACGGAGGCGGTGATCGCCTCGCGGTCGGCGTCGGCGGGGATGGCGCAGAAGACGGTGTCGCGCATGACGACGGGGCCCGCGACGCCAGCCGCTGATGTCTCCGTGGCGGGGTTGAGGATGATGATCGCCTTGCCGCGGGCGGCGCCGCCGATCTGCTCGATGCCGCGGGCGGTGGTGCGGGTGAACTCGTCGATGTTGGCGCGGGTGCCGGGGCCGGCCGAGACGGAGGCGACCGAGGCGACGATCTCGGCGTAGGCGACGGGCACCACGCGCGAGACGGCGTACACGATGGGGATGGTGGCCTGGCCGCCGCAGGTGATCATGTTGACGTTGGCGGCGTCGAGGTGGGCGGTGAGGTTGGCGGCCGGGACGACCGCGGGACCGACGGCGGCGGGGGTCAGGTCGACGGCTTTGATGCCGAGTTCGGCGTAGCGGGGGGCGTTGGCCCGGTGCACGTACGCGGAGGTGGCCTCGAAGACCAGGTCGGGCAGCTCCCGCTGGGCGAGGAGCCGGTCGACGCCTTCGTGGGAGGCCTCGATCCCGGCCCGGCGGGCGCGGGCGAGGCCCTCACTGCCGGGGTCGACGCCGATCATCCAGCGGGGTTCGACGTACGGGGAGCGGAGCAGTTTGTGGAGGAGGTCGGTGCCGATGTTGCCGGAGCCGACGATGGCGGCGGTCGCTTTCTTCATGCGCACCTCAGCGTTCAGCGGAAGGGAGGTCAGCGGAAGGAGAGGGAGACCGGGCCGAGCCCGGTGAAGGTGGCGGTGTAGGTCCGTCCGGCGTGGACGTCGACGGCGCGGGTGCAGGATCCGGGGAGGATCAGGTGCCCTGCGCGGAGGCGGACGCCGAAGCGGGCGACGGTGCGGGCGAGCCAGGCCACGGCGGTGGCGGGGTCGCCGAGCACGGCGTCGGAGCGGCCGGTGGCGAGGGTTTCGCCGTCGGCGTCGAGGCGGGCCCCGATGGCCTTCAGGTCCAGCTCGCGCGGGTCGCGGCCCTCGCCGATGGTGTAGCCGGCGGAGGAGGCGTTGTCGGCGATGGTGTCGGCGATCGTGATGTTCCAGTCCGCGATGCGGCTGTCGATGAGTTCCAGGGCGGGCACGACGCGTTCGGTGGCGGCCAGGACGTCGGCCTCGGTGCAGTCCTCCCCCGGCAGGTCGGCGCCGAGGACGAAGCCGACCTCGACCTCGATCCGGGGCGCGCAGTACGCGGCGGCCCGGACGGGGGTGCCGGGGTGCAGCTCCATGGTGTCGAGGAGGTGGCCGTAGTCGGGTTCGGCGACGCCCATCATGGCCTGCATGACGGGCGACGAGAGGCCGACCTTGTGGCCGGTCACGGTGGCGCCGTCGGCGCAGCGGCGGCGGACGTTGAGGAGCTGGATCTCGTACGCGTCCTGCGTGCCGATCCCCTCGAACAGCTCGGCCAGCGGCCGTACCGGCGTCCGTGCCAGCTCCGCCGCGCGCAGCAGCTCGGCGGCCTCGTGCCTGAGGCGTTCGTCCGGCATGGGGGTCCTCCCGGCTGCGGTGGTGTGTGGTGCCGCAGACGGTAGGCGCGGGGCGGTGGCGTGCGGGAGCCGGTGTTCCCGCTGAGCGGGAACACCGGCCCGGTGGCGCGGCCGCCGGTGTGGGCTAGCCCTTCTTCGGGCCGCCCGGGCAGACCTGCCAGGCGAGGTGGTAGAGGGTGCTGACGCTGGCGTCGGTGGAGTCCATGGCCATGAAGCTCGTGCTCTGGGGGCTGGAGGTGCCGGCGTTCACGCGCAGTTCGGTGTTGATGTTGAAGTTGCGCTTCTCGCCGCACGGGGCCCAGACGAGGTCGGCGTACTCCGTCTTGTCGCTCGTCTGCCAGTTGTCGTTGAGGGGGCCGGTGAACTGGTGGGTCCGCTGGGACGTCTGCGGCATTCCCTGGAAGTAGTAGTTCGCCCTCTCCTGGCCGGAGGCGCCGGGCTGGAGGAACGCGAATCCGCGGTAGTCGGCCTGCACGATGGCGTAGGTGAATCCGGAGGGCACGTGGACGCGGAGGTTGAGCTGGCAGTTCTTGCGGAAGGCGGTCGGCGGGGCGCCGGGCCCGACCTGGGCCATGTAGTCGCTGTAGGTGACGGTGAAGGCGGTGTTGTCGGGGGCGACGGCGACCTGGGCGGTGCCTTCGCGGCAGCCGGAGCCGTTGACGGTGGCGAGTTCGATCACGATCTTGTCGGGCGGGACGGTGATCGGGCCGCCGGCGACGGCGGGGGTGGAGGCGGTGACCAGCGCGGCGGCCGCGGCGCCGATGAGCAGGGGGCGGGTGCGGGTCCTGGGACGAGACATCGTTGTCACTCCTGACCTTCGGGTGGCTTCAGGCGCTGACGTCGGCCGACGTCAGCCGACGGGACATTCCTTCCACTCGAAGTGGTAGACGGTGCTGACGCTGCCGTCGGTGGAGTCCATGCTCATGAAGCTCAGTGCCTGCGGGCTGGAGGTGCCGCCGTAGACCCGCAGTTCGGTGTTGACGTTGAGGTTGCGCTCCTCGCCGCAGGGGGCCCAGACGAGGTCGGCGTACTCGGTCTGGTCGCTGGCCTGCCAGTTGTCGCTGAAGGGGCCGTTGAACTGGTGGGTGGTGCGGGCCGTCTGGGCGTTGCCCTGGAAGTAGTAGTTCGCGCGCTCCTGGCCGTAGGCCCCGCGCTGGAGGTGGGCGAAGCCGCGGTAGTCGGCGCGGGCGATGGCGTACGTGAACCCCTGGGGGACGTGGATCCGCAGGGCCAGCTGGCAGTTCTTGCGGAAGTCGGTGCCGCCGGAGCCGGCGCCGGTCTGGGCGAGGTAGTTGCTGTAGGTGACGGTGAAGGCGGTGTTGTCGGAGGCGGTGGCGACGGTGGCGGTGCCCTGGGGGCAGCCGGAGCCGTTGACGCCGACGACGTCGACGGTGATGCGGCCGGGCGGCGGGATGTAAGGGGGGTCGGCCGGGGTGTGCGCCTGGGCGGGCACGGCGACCGCCGACAACACCGCGACGGCGGCGCCGACGGCCATTCTGCGGATCGGCATGTTCGGATCTCCATTCGTGCGGACGGGCACGGCAGGTGCCGGATTTCGGCGTGGACATGCCATCACAGCCGCAGCGGGCGGGTGGGGACGCGTACCGGACAAGCCCCCCGACCCCCCCTGCCACCCCCCTGCCCCTGGCCGGAACCCACGAGTCCGCGCCCCCCGGCGACCGCGGCCCATCAGCCCCGTCACCCCGCCCCGGCCGAGCGGGCCGGGGCGGAGATGTCCAGAACCCCTCGACGGGAGCTAGGCCGTCTCTTCCGGATCTTGCCTGACCCGCGCCGCCCGGCACCGCACCTCGCCGCGTTGGCGGAGCACCCGAGTACGTCCAGTACAAGGGCGCCCCGCCAACACGCCGATGCACGGCACCGGACGACGCGGGCTTAACCGGCAAGATCCGAAAGAGACGGCCTAGCGCGCGTACAGGAACGCCCCCGCGACCGCTCCGCCGAGCGTGCCGATCGCCGTGAGCAGGCGGTGCGGGAGCCGCTCCACGGTCAGGTGCAGTCCCCGGACCCGGATCTCCAGGAACGGGCGTGTCTCGTGGTCCGCCTTGCGTAGGGTGCGCGACATGACGTGGTTTCTCCTTCTTCCGGGGCCCGGTGGCGGGCCGTCGGAGCAAGGAGACCGCCCGGGCGTCACGTTGGCGACGCCGCAAGCCCGTATTGCGCGGAGGCCCGCAACTTGCGCGCCCCGCAAGAGGGGAAAAGCGCATGTCGGAGCAGTCCTTGAGGCCGCGCGGGCCCCAGCCGCCGCAGCGGCTGCGCCCCTTGGAGGGGCTCACCCCGGAGCAGGCCGCGTTCGCGCAGCACTTGCGCGATGTGCGCGAGGACCTGGGGATGCCCTCCTCGGGCATCGCGAAGTGGCTCGAAGAGAACGAGCCCGGGGCCTCGGTGGACGCGAGCCGGCTCTCCCGTTTCCTGAGCGGCTCGGACCTGCCGCCGCCGGCCCTGCTCCCCGCCCTGTACCGGCTCCTGGCGAGCAGTCGGGCCGTGGATCCCGAGCGGATCGCGGAGGGCTGGCGGCTCCTGTACGCGGCCGCCCGGACCAAGGGGCCGCTGGTCGCACGCGCGTACAAGGACGAGGCTTCGTGGATCGCGGTGGAGGAGGACCGCGTCCGGACCGCGCACGAACTGGCCGTGCTGCGCGAGGAGGCCGACCGGGAACGGCTCCACCGCGAGCGGATCGAGAAGGGCCTCGGCGACCTCTTCGACCGGGCCGACGGGACCCACGAGCAGGTGGCGGACCTGGAGGGCGAGCTCGGCCGCGTCACCCGCCGGATCGAGGAGCTCGAAGACCTCGTGCGCCAGCACGAGGCGGCGGTCCGGCTGCTGCGGGCCGACGCCGACCGGGCCCGGCGGGCCCGGGAGGAGACCGCCTCCGAGATCGACCTGTGGCGCGGGGGCGTGCCGGCCCCCCTGGCGGGCGACCCGTCGGCGATCGCCGACGCCGTCGCCGCGTTCCGCGACGAAGGGGCGGACGAGCGGGCCGACCGGCTGCTCGCCCTCGCGGCGGGGGAACTGCCGGCCGCGGCGCTCGCCGAGCTGTACGCCGTGTTCAGGGATACCCGCCGTCCGCTCGAACTCGCACGGCTGAGCCGCAGCATCGGCGCGCTGTGCAGGGCGAAGGACATCATCGAACTCACCGCGCCCCAGATCAAGTTCTATCGGGGGAACGGCAACGACACCTTCATGCCGCTCACCCCGTGGGCGTGCGAGGTGCTCGCCGAGGCCGGCGCCCGGGCCCCGCACCGGGAGCTCCTCCTGCTGGCCAGGCTCCTCGACGAGAACGACCGCTCCGACCACAGGAGCCACCTGATCCTGGGACTGAGGCACCGCACCGAGGGCCTGGCCGAGATCGCCGCCTCGGGCGTGTTCCGCCGCAGCCAGGTGCCCCGGGCCCGGACCGCGGCCACGGCCCGCGACTCCGGGGCGGAACCACCCGGGCGCCGCTGGTTCCGCCCCTGACCCTCGTCGCCGTCGGGGCTATTTATAGCCCCGCCTGGGGGCACCTCCCAGCGGTAGCTGGGGGAGTTTGAGGCGCGGGGGTCTGGGGGCGGAGCCCCCAGGAGGGGTCCGGGCGCAGCCCGGGGAACGGGCGAAGGGCGGGTAGGGGACCCGGCCCCGCGCAGCGGCCACCCGCCGCACCCGCACCCGGCACCCGGCACCCGGCACCCGGCGGCTACCGGGCCCCGTACACCGGCTGGGGCGGCTCCGCGTCCGCGAGGAGTTTCGTGACCGCCGCGCCCGCCCCGGACGGAGTCCACCGCGCACCCCGGTCCGCCGTGGGGCCCGGCCGCCAGCCCTCCATCACCGTGATCCGGCCGCCCTCCACCTCGAACACCCGCCCCGTGACCCCGGCCGAGTCCCCGGACCCCAGCCACACCACCAGCGGGGACACGTTCTCCGGGGCCATCGCGTCGAAGTCCCCGCCCGCCGGCGCGGCCATCGAGTCGGCGAAGGTCTGCTCCGTCATCCGGGTCCGCGCCGCCGGGGCGATCGCGTTGACCTGGACCCCGTACCGGTCCATCTCGGCCGCCGCCACCAGCGTCAGGCCGAGGATCCCCGCCTTGGCCGCGCTGTAGTTGCCCTGTCCGACGGAGCCCAGCAGCCCGGCCCCCGAGGAGGTGTTGACCACCCGGGCGGCCCGCGGCCGCCCGGCCTTCGCCTCGGCCCGCCACCACGCGGCCGCCGCCCGCAGCGGCAGGAAGTGCCCCTTGAGGTGCACCCGCATCACCGCGTCCCAGTCGGCCTCCCCGAGGTTGACCAGCATCCGGTCCCGCAGGAAACCGGCGTTGTTGACCAGGGTGTCCAGGCCGCCGAAGGCGGAGACCGCGCAGTCCACCAGCGAGGCCGCGCCCTGCTCCGAGGCTATGTCCCCGCCGTGCGCCACCGCCTCGCCGCCCCGTGCCCGGATCTCCTCGACGACCAGCGACGCCGGGCTGTCGGGCCCCGGACGGCCGTCCAGGCCCACTCCGAGGTCGTTGACGACCACCCGCGCGCCCTCCGCCGCGAAGGCCAGGGCGTGGGCCCGGCCCAGTCCCCGTCCCGCGCCCGTCACGATCACCACGCGTCCGTCCGCAATGCCCATGTCCGCCTCAGCTCTCCTTGTTGACCGTTGCCGCGTCCAGGAACGCGGGCCGTTCCCCGCCGCCGTGCACCAGCAGGCTCGCGCCGCTCACGTAGGCCGCCCGGCCGGAGGCCAGGAACACCGCCGCCTCCCCCACGTCCGAGGGTTCGGCCAGCCGTCCCAGCGGCACGGTGGCGCCGACCGCCGCGACGCCCGCCTCGTCCCCGTAGTGCAGGTGCGCCAGCTCGGTCCGCACCATGCCCAGGACGAGCGAGTTGACGCGTACTTCGGGCGCCCATTCCACGGCCATCGAGCGGGCCAGGTTCTCCAGGCCCGCCTTGGCCGCGCCGTAGGCGGCCGTCCCGGGCGAGGGGCGGGTGCCGCTGACGCTGCCGACCATGACGACCGAGCCGCGGCTCTCGCGCAGCCACGGGTAGGCGGCGAGCGAGGCCGTCATCGGGGCCACCAGGTTGAGTTCGAGGACCCGGGCGTGCCGCTCGGCGCCGCCCTCCCCCAGCAGCCGGTACGGGGTCCCGCCGGCGTTGTTCACCAGGCAGTCGAGCCGCCCGTGGCGCTCGCCGACGGAGTCGAGGAACCCCCGTACGGCGGCCGGGTCGCGCAGGTCCACGGCGGTGAAGGCGGCCCGCCGCCCGTCCGCCGCCACCGGCTCCTCCGGCGGCCGCCGGGCGCAGACCACTACCTCCGCCCCGGCCGTGAGGAACGAGCGCGCGATCCCGGCGCCCACCCCCCGGGTTCCGCCGGTGACGACGACAACCCTCCCATTGAGCTCCATCGGCTGCTACCTTCCTCACCTGGCAAGCACCTAACAAATGTTTGGTGGAAAGGTAGCTGATCCGCTCATGGGTGTCTCCACCTCCGGCCCGGCCAAGGGCATCGCACTCGTCACAGCCGACTTCCCGCCCGTCAACGCACTCCCCGTCCAGGGCTGGTACGACCTGGCCGACGCCCTGCGCGCCGCCGGCCGGGACCCCGAGGTCCGCTGCGTGGTCCTGGCCTCCGAGGGCCGGGGCTTCAACGCCGGGGTCGACATCAAGGAGATGCAGCGCGACACCGGGCACGGCGCCCTCATCGGCGCCAACCGCGGCTGCTACGAGGCCTTCGCCGCCGTCTACGAGTGCGAGGTGCCGGTGGTCGCCGCCGTGAACGGCTTCTGCCTGGGCGGCGGCATCGGCCTGGTCGGCAACGCCGACGCGATCGTGGCGAGCGAGGACGCCGTCTTCGGGCTCCCGGAACTCGACCGGGGCGCCCTCGGGGCCGCCACCCACCTGGCCCGGCTCGTCCCGCAGCACCTGATGCGGGCCCTGTACTACACCTCGCGCACCGCCACCGCCGCCGAACTCCACGCGCACGGCTCCGTCTGGAAGGTGGTCCCGCCCGAACGGCTGCGGGACACCGCCCTGGAGCTGGCGGCCGAGATCGCCAAGAAGGACGGCTACCTGATCCGCCTGGCCAAGGCCGCCATCAACGGCATCGACCCCGTCGACGTGCGCCGCAGCTACCGCTTCGAACAGGGATTCACCTTCGAGGCCAACCTCAGCGGGGTCGCCGACCGCGTCCGCGACACCTTCGGCAAAGGACGGACCGCATGACGGACAAGACCATGACCCCCGAAGAGGTGGTCGGGCAGCTGAGCAGCGGAATGACCCTCGGCATCGGCGGCTGGGGCTCCCGGCGCAAGCCGATGGCCCTGGTGCGGGCACTGCTCCGCTCCGCGATCACCGATCTCACCGTGGTCTCGTACGGCGGCCCCGACGTCGGCCTGCTGGCCGCCGCCGGACGGATCCGCAGACTCGTCGCCCCCTTCGCCACCCTCGACTCCATCGCCCTGGAGCCGAACTTCCGGGCCGCCCGCGAGAGCGGGGCCATCGCCCTCACCGAGTACGACGAGGCCATGTTCATGTGGGGGCTGCACGCCGCCGCGAACCGGCTCCCCTTCATGCCCGTCCGGGCCGGCCTCGGCTCCGACGTGATGCGGGTCAACCCGGAACTGCGCACCGTCACCTCCCCGTACGCCGACGGCGAGGAGTTCGTCGCCGTCCCCGCCCTGCGCCTGGACGCGGCCCTGATCCATCTCAACCGCGCCGACCGGCTCGGCAACGCCCAGTACCTGGGCCCGGACCCCTACTTCGACGACCTCTTCTGCGAGGCCGCCGACGCCGCCTACGTCTCCTGCGAACAGCTCGTGGAGACCGCCGAGCTGGCCAAGTCCGGTCCCCCGCAGTCCCTCCTGGTCAGCCGGCACTCCGTCACCGGTGTCGTGGAGACCCCGAACGGCGCGCACTTCACCTCCTGCGCCCCCGACTACGGCCGCGACGAGGCCTTCCAGAAGCTGTACGCGTCCACCCCCTGGGCCGAGTTCGCCGACCGCTTCCTGGCCGGCGGCAGCGAGCACGACTACCAGACCGCCGTCCGGACCTGGCACGAGGAGCAGAAGTGACCGCCGCGACCGCCGCCACCCGACCGGAATACTGCGTGATCGCCTGCGCCGAGGCCTGGCGCGACAACGGCGAGGTCCTCGCCAGCCCGATGGGGCTGATCCCCTCCTTCGGGGCCCGGCTCGCCAAGCGCACCTTCGCCCCCGACCTGCTGCTCACCGACGGCGAGGCCCTGCTCGTCGGCCTCGACGGCACGCCCGAGGGCTGGCTGCCGTACCGCCGCCACCTGACGATGGTCACCGGCGGGCGGCGGCACGTGATGATGGGCGCCAGCCAGATCGACCGGTACGGCAACCAGAACATCTCCTGCATCGGCGACTGGGAGCGGCCCTCCCGCCAGCTCCTCGGGGTGCGCGGAGCGCCCGTCAACACCCTGAACAACCCGGTGAGCTACTGGGTGCCCAGGCACTCCCCCCGGGTGTTCGTCGAGCGCGTCGACATGGTCAGCGGGGTGGGCTACGACCGCGCGGAGGCGGCCGGGGTGACCCGCTTCCACCGGCTGCCGCGGGTGGTCAGCGACCTCGGGGTCTTCGACTTCACCGGCCCGGACCACTCGATGCGCCTGGCCTCCCTGCACCCGGGCGTCACGGTCGAGCAGGTCCGCGCGGCGACCGGGTTCGAGCTGGCGGTCGCGGACGACGTCCCGTACACGCGCGCGCCGAGCGCCGAGGAGCTGCGGCTGATCCGCGAGGTGATCGACCCCCGGGGCCTGCGCGACCGGGAAGTCCGGGTCTGAGGCGCGGCGGCCGGGGAGCGAGGAGTCGGCGATGGAGACGGCATTCACCAAGCTGGTCGGGGTCCGCCACCCGATCGTGCAGACGGGCATGGGCTGGGTGGCCGGGCCGCGCCTGGTCTCGGCGGCGGCGAACGCGGGGGCACTGGGCGTCCTGGCCTCGGCGACGATGACCGTGGACCAGCTGCGGGCGGCGGTCCAGGAGGTCAGGTCCCGTACGGACGCGCCGTTCGGGGTGAACCTGCGCGCGGACGCCGGGGACGCGTCCGAGCGGGTACGGCTGATCATCGACGAGGGCGTGCGGGTGGCCTCGTTCGCGCTCGCCCCCTCCCGGGAGCTGATCGCCCGGCTCAAGGACGCCGGGGTGGTGGTGATCCCCTCGATCGGGGCGCGCCGGCACGCCGAGAAGGTCGCGGCCTGGGGCGCGGACGCGGTGGTCGTGCAGGGCGGCGAGGGCGGCGGGCACACCGGTGACGTGGCCACGACGGTGCTGCTGCCGCAGGTGGTCGACGCGGTGGACATCCCGGTGATCGCGGCGGGCGGCTTCAGCGACGGACGCGGCCTGGTCGCGGCCCTGGCGTACGGGGCGGCGGGCATCGCGATGGGCACCCGCTTCCTGCTGACCTCCGATTCCACCGTCCCGGACGCGGTGAAGGCCGAGTACCTGAAGGCCACGGTCAAGGACGTCACCGTCACCACGGCCGTCGACGGGCTGCCGCACCGGATGCTGCGCACCGAGCTGGTCACGGCCCTGGAGCGGTCGGGCCGCGCCGGGGCACTGGCGCGGGCGGTCCGGCACGCGGCCGGCTTCCGGAAGCTGTCGGGCCTGTCCTGGGCGCAGATGGTGCGCGACGGTCTGGCGATGAAGCACGGCAAGGACCTGTCCTGGAGCCAGGTCCTGCTGGCGGCGAACACCCCGATGCTCCTGAAGGCGTCCATGGTCGAGGGCCGTACGGACCTCGGCGTCATGGCATCGGGCCAGGTCGCGGGGGTGATCGAGGATCTGCCGTCCTGTGCGGAGCTCGTCTCCCGGGTCATGGCCGAAGCACGACAGGCAATGGAAGCACTGCACTCGCTCCACACCCTGCCACCACCAGGGTGATCCCCCTTCTCCGTTACAGGAGTCGCAAAGATGAGCCGTGCCCGAATCCGCCTGGCGACCGCGGCGGCCGCCGCCGCCCTCGCCGTCGGGACCCTGCCCGCCGCCTCCGCGTACGCGGCACCGGCGGACGCCGCCGCCTCCGCCAGGCACCCGTACCACCGGCCGTACGCGCCGGAGACGATCCGGCAGATCCCCCTCCAGGGCGCGGTCAACGTCCGGGACATCGGCGGCTACCGCACCTACACCGGCGGTCAGGTCCGCCAGGGGCTGGTGTACCGCTCCGACGCACTGAGCAAGCTGACCCCGGCGGACATCACCACCGTCTCGGGTCTGGGCCTCACGAAGGTCGTGGACTTCCGCATCCCGATGGAGCTCCAGTACGACGGCGCCGACCGGCTGCCGGCCGGGCTCTCGGCCACCTCCCGCTCGATCGACGACCTCGGCCTGTACGGCTTCCTGGTCGGCGCGATAGCCACCGGCGACCCCGTGAAGCAGGAGCAGGTGCTCGGCGGCGGGCGGGCCGAGGCGTACATGCGGGACGTCTACCGCAACTTCGTGACCAGCGCCGGGAACCGGGCGCAGCTGGCGACGACGCTGCGGGAGATCGCGGACGGCAAGCAGGGTCCGCTGCTGTACCACTGCACGTCCGGCAAGGACCGTACGGGCTGGCTGAGCTACGTCCTGCTGCGGTCGCTGGCGGTGCCGCAGGAGACGGCGGAGCGGGACTACCTGGCCTCGAACACGTTCCGGGCGGCGTACGACGCCCAGGTGCGGGCGGGTCTGAAGCAGTCGGGGCGGATGCAGGACCCGGACCTGCTGATCCCGCTCCAGGAGGTCCGCCAGGACTACCTGGACGCGGCGACGGCGCAGCTGGAGGCCGACTACGGCGGCTTCTACGGCTACCTCACGGACGGCCTGGGCCTGGACCTGCGGACGCTGGTGAAGCTGCAGAACAAGCTGGTCCGCTAGCCGGGCCGGTCACGGCCGGGAACGCCGGACGCCGGGCCGCGCGCGTACTGCGTGCGGCCCGGCGTCCTCTCGTTCGTGCCGCGGGGTCAGACCGCCCGGCGGCGGCCCTGGCCGGCCGTGCCGACGCGGCTGCGCGCGGAGGCCGCGGCGGCGCCGCCGCCGGAGGCCGAGCCGCCGGAGCGCCGGCCCTGGGCGGGGGCACCGCCGGTGCCCTGGCCGCCGCCCTGGCCGCGGCGGGCCTGGCCCGAGCCGGCGGCGGGGGCCTGCCCGGAGGCGGAGCCGCCGGAGCGCCGGCCGCGACCGCCGCCCGCGGGGGCGGAGCCGGTCGCGGAGCCGCCGCGGGGGCCGCCGGAGCGGCGGCGCGAGGACCCGGAGCCGGAGCCGGAGCCCGAGCCGGTGCGCGGCTTGGGCTGCGGGGGCTGGGGGACCTCCAGCACGACGGGGACGCCGGAGGGCTCGCGGGCGCCGGTGAGCCGGGACAGCTCCTCGTCGGAGGACTTGACCTGCGCGGTGCGCGGGGTGATCCCGGCGTCCGACATCAGGCGGGACATGTCGCGCTTCTGGTCGGGCAGGACCAGGGTGACGACGCTGCCGGACTCGCCGGCGCGGGCGGTGCGGCCGCCGCGGTGCAGGTAGTCCTTGTGGTCGGTCGGCGGGTCCACGTTGACGACGAGGTCGAGGTCGTCGATGTGGATGCCGCGCGCGGCGACGTTGGTGGCGATCAGCGCGGTGACCTCGCCGGTCTTGAACCAGTCGAGGGTGCGGTTGCGCTGCGGCTGGGAGCGGCCGCCGTGCAGGCCGGAGGCGCGGACGCCGTCGGCGAGCAGCCGCTTGACCATGCGGTCGACGCCGCGCTTGGTGTCCACGAACATGATGACCCGGCCGTCGCGGGCGGCTATGCGGGTCGCCACGGCCTTCTTGTCGGTCTCGTCCATGACGTACAGGACGTGGTGCTCCATGGTGCTGACCGCGCCGGCGGACGGATCGACCGAGAAGGCGACCGGGTCGTCCAGGAACATCTTGACGAGCTTGTCGATGTTCTTGTCGAGGGTCGCCGAGAACAGCATGGTCTGGCCGCCGGGCTCGACCTGGTTGAGCAGGGCGGTGACCTGCGGCATGAAGCCCATGTCGGTCATCTGGTCGGCCTCGTCGAGGACGGTGATCGAGACCTGCGAGAGGTCGGCGTCGCCGCGGTCGATGAGGTCCTTGAGGCGGCCGGGGGTGGCGACGAGCACCTCGGCGCCGCGGCGCAGCGCACCGGCCTGCCGGTTGATCGACATGCCGCCGACGACGGTCGCGATGCGCAGGTTGACGGCCGTGGCGTACGGGGCCAGGGAGTCGGTGACCTGCTGGGCCAGCTCGCGGGTCGGTACGAGGACCATGGCGAGCGGCGCCTTGGGCTGGGCGCGGCGGCCGGCGGTGCGGGAGAGCAGGGCCAGGCCGAAGGCGAGGGTCTTGCCGGAGCCGGTGCGGCCGCGGCCGAGCAGGTCGCGGCCGGCGAGCGAGTTCGGCAGGGTGGCGGCCTGGATGGGGAACGGCTCGGTGACGCCCTGGGCGGCGAGGGTCTTCAGCAGCGCCTCGGGCATGTCCATGTCCTCGAACGCGTCGACCGGCGGGAGGGCCGGGACCTGCGGTTCGGGCATGGTGAATTCCTGGGGCCGGGGGGCGGGGGCGGACTTCTGCCGTCCCGCGCCAGCCTTCGGACGTCCCTGGGCCGCACCTCGACCCCGGGTGGGGCGGCGGCTGGGGCGTGCGGAGCTGGAGCTGGTCATGCGGAAAAGCCCTCCTGAAACCGGCAGGTAGAACAAAGGTCGAGACAGCAGACAAGCCGGGGCCCGCACCTCGCGGTGCGGACCCCGGCATGCTGAAGAAATTAGGCGGGGACGATGTTCTCCGCCTGGGGGCCCTTCTGGCCCTGCGTCACGTCGAAGGACACGCGCTGGCCCTCGGTGAGCTCACGGAAGCCGTTCATGGCGATGTTCGAGTAGTGGGCGAAGACGTCCGGGCCGCCGCCGTCCTGCTCGATGAAGCCGAAGCCCTTTTCCGAGTTGAACCACTTCACGGTGCCAAGTGCCATTTGAATCTCCTGAATAGGCGGCAAGGGCCCCATCCGGGAGATTCCGGGAAAAACAATAAAAGCGCCTGCGGAGCAATCCCGTCAGGCGCACATAATGTTCATGGGTACCACAACTGCAACGCCCCGAGGCTAGCACACCCCGGCGGGGCTGCGCTGCGGCCCAGGTCACCTCCTTCACGGCCCCCTCGCGCCGCTCGGCCCCGGGGGGCCTCACGGGCTTCGGCGGCCTGGGCCGGCCTCCGGCCGGCGAGGCCCCGGTTCCCGCCGCGGTTACAGCCGCGGTTACAGCCGCTCGATGATCGTCACGTTGGCCTGTCCGCCGCCCTCGCACATGGTCTGCAGGCCGTAGCGGCCGCCGGTGCGTTCCAGCTCGTGCAGCAGGGTGGTCATCAGCTTCACGCCCGTCGCGCCCAGGGGGTGGCCCAGGGCGATGGCGCCTCCGTTGACGTTGACCCGGTCCGGGTCGGCGCCCGTCTCCTTCAGCCAGGCCAGCACCACCGGCGCGAAGGCCTCGTTGATCTCGACCAGGTCGATCTCGTCCAGGGTCAGCCCGGTCTTCTTCAGGGCGTGCGCGGTCGCCGGGATCGGGGCCGACAGCATGCGGATGGGGTCCTCGCCGCGGACCGACAGGTGGTGGATGCGGGCCCGGGGGGTCAGGCCGTGCTCGGCGACCGCCCGCTCGGAGGCGATGAGCATGGCCGCCGCGCCGTCGGAGACCTGGGAGGAGACGGCCGCCGTGATGGTGCCGCCCTCGACGACCGGCTTGAGGCCGGCCATCTTCTCCAGGGTGGTGTCCCGGCGGGGGCCCTCGTCCACGGTCACGTCCCCGTAGGCGACGGTCTCCCGCGCGAAGCGGCCCTCGTCGATGGCGTGGACCGCCCGCTGGTGGGAGCGCAGGGCGAACTCCTCCATGTCCCGCCGCGAGATCCCCCACTTCTCGGCGATGAGCTGCGCGCCGTGGAACTGGTTGACGGGGGCGTCCCCGTACCGGGCCCGCCAGCCGCTCGATCCCGCGTAGGGGCCCTCGGTGAAGCCCAGCGGCTCGGCGGCCTGCCGGGAGGCGAAGGCGATGGGGATCATCGACATGTTCTGGGTGCCGCCGGCGACCACCAGGTCCTGGGTCCCGGACAGGACGCCCTGCGCCGCGAAGTGCACGGCCTGCTGCGAGGACCCGCACTGCCGGTCGACGGTGACGCCGGGGACCTCCTCGGGCAGGCCGGCGGCCAGCCACGCCGTCCGGGCGATGTCGCCCGCCTGCGGCCCGACGGTGTCCAGGCAGCCGAACACGACGTCCTCCACCGCGGCCGGGTCCACCCCGGACCGCTCGACCAGTGCCTTCAGGACGTGCGCGCCCAGGTCGGCGGGGTGCACGGCGGACAGGCCGCCGCCGCGCCGCCCCACGGGGGTGCGTACGGCGTCGACTATGTAGGCCTCGGGCATGGCGGGCTCCTCAACGGGGTCAGGGGCGTACGGCGATCCCGTCCAGCACCATCGACAGGTACTGGCGGGCGATCTCCTCGGGGCTGTGCTGGCCGCCCGGCCGGTACCAGGACGCCGCGACCCACACCGTGTCGCGGACGAAGCGGTAGGTGAGGCGGATGTCGAGGTCGGCGCGGAAGACCTGGGCGGCGACGCCCCGCTCCAGCGTCCCCAGCCACGCCTTCTCGAACTTGACCTGCGAGTCGGAGAGGTAGTGGAAGCGGGGCTGCGCGGAGAGGGTGCGGGCCTCCTTCTGGTAGATGGCGACGGCCGCTCGGTGCCGGTCGATCTCCCGGAAGGACTCGGTGACGAGGGCCTCGATGGTCTCCCTGGGGCCGAGGCCGGAGGCGAGGACGGTGTCGTACCCCGCCCACAGCTCGTTCAGGAAGGCCGAGAGGATCTCGTCGAGCATCGATTCCTTGGAATCGAAGTGGTAGTAGAGGCTGCCGGCGAGCATCCCGGCGGCGTCGGCGATCTTGCGGACGGTGGTGGCGTTGTAGCCCTGGGCGGCGAAGACCTCGGCGGCGGTGTCGAGGAGTTCCCGGCGGCGCTCCGGCGAGGCGGTCACCTGTGTCTTCTTCGGCTTGTTCGTTGGCACGGGCCCATTCTCGGCCTACGCGTGCTGGCTGCTGACCGACACCGTCTCGCCCGTCATGTACGACGAGTAGCCGCTGGCCAGGAAGACGATGACGTTGGCGATCTCCCAGGGTTCGGCGTACCGGCCGAAGGCCTCGCGGGCCGTCAGTTCGTCCAGCAGCTCCGCGCTGGTGACCTTCACCAGGTGCGGGTGCATGGCCAGGCTGGGGGCGACCGCGTTGACGCGTACGCCGAACTCCGCGGCCTCCAGGGCCGCGCAGCGGGTCAGGGCCATCACCCCGGCCTTGGCGGCGGCGTAGTGGGCCTGGCCGGTCTGGGCGCGCCAGCCGATGACGGAGGCGTTGTTGACGAGGACCCCTCCGCGTCCGGAGGCCTTCAGGGAGCGGAGTGCGGCCCGGGTGCAGCGGAAGGTGCCGTTCAGGGTGACGTCGAGGACGCGGCCCCACTGTTCGTCGGTCATGTCGACGAGGTTCGCGGTGCCGCCGAGGCCGGCGTTGTTGACGACGACGTCGAGGCCGCCGTGGAGTCCGGCGGCGTGCGCGAAGAGGGCCTCCACCTGGTCCCCGGCGGTGACGTCGCAGGGCAGGGAGGCGATGCGGCCGGGCCCGAACTCGGCGGCGAGGGCGTCCTCGGTCTCCTTCAGGCGCCGGGCGTGGGCGTCGCTGATCAGGACGGTGGCGCCCTCCTCCAGGAAGCGGCGGGCGGTGGCGCCGCCGATGCCGGCTCCGGCGGCGGCGGTGATGACGGCGGTGCGGCCTTCGAGGAGCCCGTGGGCCGGGACGTACGCGGGGGCGGTCATGCCCGTACCTCTTTCGGAAGGCCGAGGATCCGCTCGGCGACGATGTTGCGCTGGATCTCGTCGGAGCCCGCGTAGAGGGTGTCCGCGCGGGAGAAGAGGAAGAGCCGCTGCCAGTCGTCGAGTTCGTACGGGTCCCCGTGCGCGCCGGCCGCGGTGAGGGAGGCGGCGCCGCACACGTCCATGGCGAGTTCGCCGAGGTCGCGGTGCCAGCGGGCCCAGTACAGCTTGGCCGTGGAGGGTGCGGTGCCGGGTCGCAGGGCGGTGGCGCGCATGGCCTGGAGGCCGGTCCAGGCGCGGGCGAGACGGTCGGCGATCAGCGGGTCGGCGAGGGCGCCGTTGGCGCGGGCGAGGGCGGCGAGGGCTTCGAGTTCGCGGCGGAAGCCGACCTGCTGGCCGAGGGTGGAGACGCCGCGTTCGTAGCCGAGGGTGGCCATGGCGACGGCCCAGCCGTCGCCGGGGGCTCCGACGACGTGGGCGGCGTCGGTGCGGGCGCCGTCGAAGAAGACCTCGTTGAACTCGGAGGTGCCGGTGAGCTGGGTGATGGGCCGGACCTGGACGCCGGGCTGCTCCATGGGGACGAGGAGGTAGGACAGGCCCGCGTGGCGGCGGGAGCCGGGGGTGGTGCGGGCGAGGACGAAGCACCACTGGGCCTCGTGGGCGAGGGAGGTCCAGGTCTTCTGGCCGTCGACCGTCCACTGCCCGTCGCGGAGGGCGGCGCGGGTGCGGACGCCGGCGAGGTCGGAGCCGGCGTCGGGCTCGCTGTAGCCCTGGCACCACAGCTCCTCCACGGCCCGGACGGGCGGCAGGAAGCGGCGTCTCTGCTCGTCGGTGCCGTGGGCGATGAGGGTCGGGCCGAGGAGCTGCTCGCCGATGTGGTTGACGCGGGCGGGGGCGTCGGCGAGGGCGTACTCCTCGTGGAAGGCGATCTGCTGGGCGGTGCTCGCGCCGCGGCCGCCGTACTCGACGGGCCAGCCGACGCAGGTCCAGCCGTGTTCCGCCATGTGGCGTTCCCAGGCGAGGCGGCCGGCGAAGGCCTCGTGTTCCCGGCCCGGTCCGCCGCGTCCCCTGAGGTCCGCGAACCGTCCGGTGAGGTGGGCGCGGAGCCAGCCGCGGAAGTCGGCCCGGAACTCCTCGACGCTCTCGACGCTGCTCATGGCCGTACGTTAACCTACCAAACACTTGTTAGGGAAGGATGTGCCGATGCCCGCCGCCGACGCCTCTGCCGAAGATGCCGAAGACTCCCCCGCAGACTCCCCCGTCCTCTACGAGGTGCGCGGCCCCGTCGCGTACGTGACCATGAACCGCCCCCGCTACCGCAACGCCCAGAACAGCGCGATGACCTACGCCCTGGACGACGCCTTCTACCGGGCCGCCGGCGACCCCGCCGTGAAGGTGGTCGTCCTGGCCGGGGCCGGCGGGCACTTCTCCGCCGGCCACGACATCGGCACCCCCGGACGCGACGCCCACCTGCCCTTCGAGCGGCGCGCCGGACTGTGGTGGGACCACACCGGACGCCCCGGCGCCGAGTCCCGCTTCGCCCGGGAGTCGGAGGTGTACCTGGGCATGTGCCGGCGCTGGCGGGAGCTGCCCAAGCCGGTGATCGCATCCGTGCAGGGGGCCTGCGTCGCGGGCGGGCTGATGCTGGCCTGGGTGTGCGACCTGATCGTGGCGGGCGAGGACGCCTTCTTCGCGGACCCGGTGGTGCGGATGGGCATCCCCGGCGTCGAGTACTTCGCGCACCCGTGGGCCATGCCCCCGCGCATCGCCCGCGAGTTCCTCTACACCGGCGACCGGATGCCGGCCCGCCGGGCGTACGAGGTGGGCATGGTCAACCGGGTCGTACCGCGGGCGGACCTCGCGCGGGAGACCGACCGGCTGGCGCTGCGGATCGCCGAGATGCCCGGATTCGGCCTGGCCCTGACCAAACGGGCCCTCAACCAGGCCGAGGACCTCCAGGGCCTGCACACCGGCATGGACTCGGTCTTCGGCCTGCACCACCTGGCACACGCCCACAACGCCGAGACGGCGGCGGATTCCCTCGGCGGCATGGACGTGGCCGCCATGAAGGAGGCGAGCACCCCTTGAACCTCGACCACTCCCCCGAGGTGGAGGCCTTCCGGGCCGAGGCCCGCGACTGGCTCCGCTCCCACGTCCCGGCCCGCCCCCTGCCCTCCCTGGAGACCGCGGAGGGCTTCGCCGCGCACCGCGCGTGGGAGGCGCTGCTGCACGCGGACCGCTGGTCGGCGGTGTCCTGGCCCGAGGAGTACGGGGGCCGGGGCGCCGACATCGAGCGCTGGCTGGTCTTCGAGGAGGAGTACTGGGCGGCGGGCGCCCCCGGCCGCGTCTCCCAGAACGGCATCAGCCTCCTCGCCCCCACCCTCTTCGACCACGCCACCCCCGAGCAGCGGGCGCGCGTCCTGCCGCCCATGGCGAGCGGCGAGGTGATCTGGGCGCAGGCCTGGTCGGAACCGGAATCCGGCTCCGACCTGGCCTCGCTCGCCTCGCGGGCGGTGCGCACGGACGGCGGCTGGCTGCTGCACGGGCAGAAGACCTGGTCCTCCCGGGCCGCCTTCGCCGACCGGGCCTTCGGCATCTTCCGCACCGACCCCGGAGCCCCGAAGCCGCACCAGGGGCTGACCTACCTGATGTTCGACCTGCGGGCCCCCGGAGTGACCGTTCGGCCCATCGGCCGCCTCGACGGCAAGCCCGCCTTCGCCGAGCTCTTCCTGGACGGGGTGTTCGTCCCCGACGAGGACGTGATCGGCGAGCCGGGACAGGGCTGGCGGATCGCGATGTCGACCACCGGCAACGAGCGGGGCCTGACCCTGCGCTCCCCCGGCCGGTTCCTGGCCGCCGCCGACCGGCTGACCCGGCTGTGGCACGCGCAGGGCGACCCCGCCGACACCGCGCTGCGCGACCGGGTCGCGGACGCCGTGGTCGGCGCCCGCGCCTACGAACTGTTCACCTGGACGGGCGCCTCCCGCTTCGCGGAGGGGGAGCGGATCGGCGCCGAGTCCAGCCTGAACAAGGTGTTCTGGTCCCAGTACGACATCGCCCTGCACGAGACGGCCCTGGACCTGCTCGGCGCGGACGCGGAACTGGCGTCCGGTGCCTGGGCGGAGCCGTGGCTCTTCTCCCTCGCCGGGCCGATCTACGCGGGCACCAACGAGATCCAGCGCGACATCATCGCCGAGCGGCTGCTCGGCCTCCCGAAGGGCCGCCGCTGATGCGCTTCCTGCCGACCGAGGAACAGTCCGACTACGCCCGTACTCTGCGCTCCCTGCTGGGCGCGGCCGCGGTCCCGGCGGCCGTACGGGCCTGGGCGGCCGGGGAGCACGGGCCCGGGCGGGCACTGTGGTCCTCGCTCGCCGGGACGGGCCTGTTCGCGCTGGCCGTGCCGGAGGCGTACGACGGGGTGGGCCCGCTGCCGGTGGAGCTGGCGCTCGGCTTCGTCGAGCTGGGGCGGGCGGGGGTGCCGGGCCCGGCGGTGGAGACCGCGGCGGCCGCGGTGCTCCTCGCCGAGCTGGGCGACGAGGCCCTGTCGAAGCGCTTCCTGCCGGGCCTCGCCTCGGGCGGGACCTCGGCGACCCTGACCCTGCCGGGCGGCTCCCCGTACGCCCTGGACGCGGACGCGGTGACGCACCGCTTCACGGTGACGGAGCCCGGCGAGCTGCGGCTGACCACCGGCCCCGGGGAACCGCTGTCCTCGACGGACCCGGCGAGGCGCCTGTACCGGCCTCCCGCGGGCGGGGAACTGCTGGCGGCGGGCCCGGCGGTGACCGCGGCGGCGGGGACGGCCCTGCGCTGGGCGCGGCTGCTGACGGCGGCGCAGTGCCTGGGCGTGGGCGAGGCCCTGCTGGCACGGACGGTGGAGTACGCGAAGCAGCGCACCCAGTTCGGGACCCCGATCGGCGGCTTCCAGGCGGTCAAGCACCGGCTGGCGGACACCCTGCTGGCCCTGGAGTTCGCCCGGCCGCTGCTGTGGGCATCGGCGCTGTCCCTGTCCCGCCGGGACGTGGCGGCGGCGAAGCTGACCGCGGGCGAGGCGGCGTACGCGGCCGCGCTCACCGCCCTCCAGCTGCACGGCGCGGTCGGCTACACGGAGGAACTGGACCTCTCCCTGTGGCTGCGCAAGGCCCGCCCGCTGCGCGACGCGTGGGGCGGGCCGTCACAGTGCCGGGCGGAGGTGGTGGCGGGTTGCGTATAGCCCCGCCGGCGTTTGAGGCGCGGGGGTCTGGGGGCGGAGCCCCCAGGGGGTCCGGGGCGCAGCCCGGGGAACGGTGGAAGGGCGGGTAGGGGACCGCTCCGCGCAGCGGCACCCCAGCACCCGCACCCGCACCCGCACCCGCACCCGACACCGGAACCACCCCCACCCCCGGAGGGCTCAGCGGAACTCCCGGACCACCTCGATGCGCCCCACGATGTGCGCGTTGAACTCGGGGAGTTCCTCGGCCGGCACCCACAGCTCCAGGATCGTCTCGCCGCCCGCCCGCTGGACGGGGTACCGCTCCAGGAACGCCGAGTCGACCTCGAAGCGGGTCACGAAGCCGGCACCGTCGTGCTTGACGTTCCAGTCGCGGGCGATCCGGACCGCGTAGTCCTCGTTGAGCACCGGATAGAAGATCGGCTGCTCCGGCAGCCGCGGCGGCCAGGCACGCCAGTCGAGGGCGCGCACCAGTTCGAGCTCGACGGGGCCGGTGGGACGCCAGAGGGTGGTGGTGGACATGTCCGCGACCCTAGACGAGCGGCCGCCCGGGCGGAAACGACTTCGGGCGGCTCCCGGTGTGAACCGGAAACCGCCCGAAGGAGAGGTGCGCCGCCAGGGACTCGAACCCCGGACCCGCTGATTAAGAGTCAGCTGCTCTAACCAACTGAGCTAGCGGCGCCTCGACAGGAAAAATACCCGGTCCGGCGGGCTCTTCCAAATCGCCCCCGGCCGCCGCCCCTACCGCCGCCCCCGCCGGCGCCGCCGCCCCCGCAGGGACAGCCGCATCAGCACCGCCGTCTGGAACAGCAGCAGCGCCCCGAGCCCCACCGCGGCCGGCAGGCCGCGCCCCTCCCAGGCCACGGCCCCCAGCCGGGCGGCCCCGACCGCGGTCAGGGCAACCAGGAGGCGGCCCCCGAGCTCCGCCTCGGTCCCGTGCGGTACGGCCGAGCCGGCCACGAACACCGCCAGCAGCACGGGGATCCAGGGCGTCCCGGGGTCGCGCAGCAGCGCGGCGGCTCCGGCTTCCACGGCCAGGAGCAGCAGGACGCGCAGCAGGAAGGCGGGCATGAACACATCATGCCGGGGATATCCCGGCGCGGACCCCGCCGGGCGTCACCTAAGATCCATCCCAAGCGGGGTCGTGGTACAGAGGTCGTTGCACCCCCTTGCGAAGGGGAGGACGCCGGTTCGAATCCGGCCGCCCCGCCCCTCACCCCCTCACGGCGTCGCCGCCAGCCAGGCCGCCGCTCCCGCCACCGCCGCCCGCGCGGCCGGCAGGGGCAGTCCCAGGAAGCCGTGGAAGACCCCCGGGTAGAGCCTCACCTCGCAGTCCACCCCCGCCGCCACCAGGCGGCGCGCGTACGCGAGCCCCTCGTCCCGCAGCAGGTCACAGTCCGCGAGGAGGACCAGAGTGCGCGGCAGGCCGGCCAGGTCGGGGGCCCGCAGCGGGGAGACGTGCGGGTGGGCGGGGTCGCCGCCGTACTGGTCCCAGTACCAGGCCATGTGCGCGGCGGTGTGGAAGTAGCCCCGCCCGTACGCCGCCACCGACTCGGAGCCCATCGAGGCGTCCAGCGGCGGGTAGGCCAGCAGTTGCCCGGCGACCAGGCCGGGGGCCCGCAGCGCGGTGACGGCCGCCAGGTTGCCCCCGCTGGAGTCCCCCGCCACCACCACCCGGCCCGGGTCGCAGCCCAGCCGCTGCGCCTCGGCCCGCGCCCACAGCAGTACGGCCAGGGCGTCGTCGGCCGCCGCCGGCCAGGGGTGTTCCGGGGCGAGCCGGTAGCCGGCGGAGACGACCACCGCCCCGGAGGCCGAGGCCAGGGTGCGGCACAGGGCGTCGTGGGTGTCCGGGCCGCACATCACCCACCCGCCGCCGTGGAGGTACACCGCCAGCGGCCGGCCCGCCGCCCCGGGCGCGGGGTCGTAGACCCGCACCGGCACCCCGCCCGCGGTGGTGTCGTACACCGAGGCAACCTCCGGCCCCGCCGGGCGGGCCGGGGCACCGGCGGCCACCGCGGCCCGCAGGGCGGTCACGTCCCCGGGGCCCGGGAAGCCGGCGGCCATCGCGTCGCACAGCCGCCGCGCGGCCGGCGACAGCTCGTCCCGGCTCATCGCGCCGTCATCCCACCGTCGACCGCGAACTCGGCGCCGGTGATGTACGAGGACGCGTCCGAGCAGAGGAAGAGCACCAGTTCCCCGACCTCCTCGGGCCGGCCCATCCGCCCCAGCGGCAGGTGCGACCAGTCCCGGCCGGCGACGGCAGCGGCCACCATCGGGGTGTCTATGGCCCCCGGGTGCACCGAGTTGACCCGGATCCCGTCCGGGGCCAGGTCCAGTGCCGCCGACCGGGTCAGCCCGCGCAGCCCGGACTTGGCGGACCCGTAGGCCGCGTGGCCGGGGATGCCGACCAGCCCGGCGGTGGAGGAGACGTTGACGACGGAGCCGCCCCCGCCGGCGCGCAGCACCGGGGCCAGTGCCCGGATCCCGAGGAAGGGGCCGAGCAGGTTGACCCGCAGCAGTTCCTCGAAGCCCTCGGGGCTCTGCTCCTCGACGTGCGCGGTGCGCCACAGGGCGGCGTTGTTGACCAGCGCGGAGACCGTCCCGAAGGCGGCCACCGCCTCGCGCACGACCCCGGCCCAGCTGTCGGCGTCGGCCACGTCGTGGCGTACGTACAGGCCCTGGCCGCCCAGTGCGTCGGCGACCGCCCGGCCCTCCTCCTCGCGGAGGTCGGTGACGACGACCCGCGCGCCGGCCTCGGCGCACAGCCGGGCCTCGGCGGCGCCCTGGCCGCGTGCGGCGCCGGTGATGACGACGACCTTGCCCTCCAGCGACACCATCTCAGGCCTCCAGGGCGCGGAAGTGCGGGATGACCTTCTCGCCCCACTGCCGGATGGTCTCCAGGCAGGCCTCCTGGGGGACGGTGCCCATCTGGATCAGGCACATCACCTCGTCGACGCCGATCTCGCGGAGCTGCTCCACGTAGGCGATGGCCGTCTCGGCGCTGCCGTACGCGTGCTCCGCGTTGTAGGTGCCGGTGTCGACGGGGCGGGCGGGGATGTGCGCCTCGTGCAGTTTGGCGACGAGGTCGGCGCGGCCGCGCGCGAGGGCGGCGGTGTGGTCCTCGTCCTCGGCGTGGGCGGTCGGCGCGGGCCCGTTGCCGTACCAGTGGGCGATGGACTCGGCGAAGAAGCGCTGGCCCCGGGTGCCGAGCCGCAGGGCCCGTTCGGCGTCGTCGAGGACGATGGTGGGGCAGAGGGCGGAGAGGTGGTCGTTGACGGTGGCGGAGACGAGGCGTTCGCCGCTGCGGGTGGCGATGGCCTCGTCGTAGACCTTGCGCATGGCGCGGACGTCGTCGGCGCCGGCGAAGCCCATCACGAGGGCTCCGATGCCGAGTTCGGCGGCGAGCTTGAGGGTGTCGTGCTTGGAGCAGGCCATGAACAGCGGCGGGTGCGGGTCCTGCACGGGGCGCGGCAGGACCGCTCCGGGGCCGATGTCGATGGAGCCGTGCCATTCGAAGACGGGCTCCTTCCAGGCGGAGGCGAAGATCCGCAGCGCCTCCTCCATCTGCGGGTAGGTGTCCTCGGGGCGCACCCCGTACATGGACATCTCCTGGCGGGTGGCGCCGCGTCCGGCGCCGATGTCGACGCGGCCGCCGCTGAGCACGTCGAGCATGGCGGCGCGCTCGGCGACGCGGACGGGGTGCTGGTAGCCGAAGGGCATGGTGACCACGCCGTGGCCGATGCGGATGGTGCTGGTGCGGGCGGCGACCCAGGTCAGGAAGATCTCGGAGGCGCTCATGTGCGCGTACTGGGTCAGGGAGTGGTGTTCCACGGCCCAGATCCGGTCGAAGCCCATCTCCTCGGCGAGGACGGCCTGTTCGACGCAGTCGTGGATGACCTGGCGTTCGCGTTCGGGGGTGGGGTCGACGAGCTGGGCCTCGAAGATCATCGAGAACTTCACGTGGGGTCCCTCCAGCCGGAGTTATTTCTAATAGGAATACTTCTAGCAGGCATACCCCACAGGGGGAAGGGTGCCGCGGGACCGGTCGTAGACTGCGCTGCGTGGCAGACGAGACGGCCGAGACGGCAGACGAGACGTCGGCGGGGACGAACCCGCGCACCCTCCCCGCGACCAGCTGGGCTGTCCTCGGGCTGCTCTCCTTCGGCGAGGAACTCTCCGGCTACGACCTGAAGAAGTGGTCGGACTGGTCGCTGCGCTTCTTCTACTGGAGCCCGTCCTTCAGCCAGATCTACAGCGAGCTCAAGCGGCTGGAGAAGGCCGGCTACGCCTCCTCGCGGATGGTCGCCCAGGACACCGGCACCCGCGACAAGCGCGTGTACCGGATCACCGGCGCGGGCATGGCCGCCGTACGGACCTGGGCGCGCGAGGCGCCGGTCGACCCGCCGGTGCTCAAGCACGGGCCGATGCTGCGGCTGTGGCTGGGCCACCTGCTGGAGCCGGAGCAGATGCGCGAAGTCCTGAACGGGCACCAGGAGTTCGCGGAGAACATGCGCCGCCGCGCCGAGGCCGACGTCGAGGGCGCCAAGGACGAGGCGGCCTGGGCGTACCCCACCCTGACCCTCAAGTGGGCCGAGCGGTACTACGCCTCCGAGCGCGACCTGGCGGCCGCGATGCTGGAGGACATCGACGCCCTGGAGGCGGCCCGCGCCGCCCAGGCGTCCCCGGAGAAGTCCGCCGAGGAGTCCGAGAGGTCCGCCGAGGGGTCCCCGGAGGGGTCCGCCAACCGCCCGTAGGAGCGGCGGAAGTAGAGCAGCGGCGCCCCCTCCCGGTGCGCCGCGAGGGCGGTGACGCGGCCGAGGGCGATGGCGTGGTCACCGCCGTCCAGCACGTCCTCCAGTACGCACTCCACGGTGGCGAGCGCCCCGTCGAGCAGGGGCGCGCCGCCCGCGCCCGGGCGCCAGGCCACCCCGGCGAACTTGTCCCCGCCGGTGACGGCGAAGCGGCGGCACAGCTCCTCCTGGTCCACCGCCAGGACGTTGACGGCGAAGGCCCCGGCGGCCCGGATCCGCGACCAGGTCGCCGAGGTGCGGGCCGGGCAGAAGCAGACCAGCGGCGGGTCGAGGGAGACGGACGAGAAGGACTGCACGGCCATTCCGGCGGGACGGCCGTCGCCGCCGCACGCCGTGACGACGGCGACGCCGGTGCAGAAGCCGGCCAGGACCGCCTTCATGTCGGCGGGGGTGGGGGTGATGAGGGTCGACACGGTGACCTCCCGGGCAGGACTGCGCTCCTGCCGATTCGATGCGGAGTCGTTCCCGCTGAACGAGTTGATCGAGTTGATCGGGTTGATCGGGTTATTCCTACTAGGTATATGCCTAACCGAAACAGCTGTGATTGGATACCGCCCACGCTCGCTCGTCAAGTACTCACGTCACGACAAGCAGGGAGGGTCCGTTGCCACCACCACCGCCCACCACCCTCGCCCGGCTCCCCGGGTACGCGGCCGCCGCGTACGGGGACCTGGAGGCCCTCGCCGACGGTGAGGTCCGCTGGACCTTCGCCCGGCTCGCCGAGGAGATCGCCGCCGCCGGACGCGCCGCCATCGCCCACGGCATCCGCCCCGGCGACCGGATCGCCGTCTGGGCCCCCAACAGCCGCCGGTGGATCGCCGCCGCCCTCGGCGCGGTCGGCGTCGGCGCCGTCCTCGTCCCGGTCAACACCCGCTACAAGCCCGCCGAGGCCGCCGACGTCATCCGCCGCAGCGGCGCCCGCGTCCTGTTCACCGAACGCGGCTTCCTCGGCACCGACTACGCCCGCGACCTGCACGCCTCCGGCGAGGACCTCGGGGCCCTCGCCTCCACCGTCGTCCTGCGCGGCGGCCACGGCCCCGAGACCTGGGAGGCGTACCTCGCCGCCGGCCGTGCCGTCCCCGAGACCGAACGGGCCGCCCGCGCCGCCCGGGTGCGCCCCGAGGACGTCTGCGACGTCCTCTACACCTCCGGCACCACCGGCCGCTCCAAGGGCGTCACCGCCACCCACGGGCAGACCCTGCGGCTCTACACCTCCTGGTCGGAACTCGTCACCCTGCGCCCCGGCGACCGGTACCTGCTGGTCAACCCCTTCTTCCACACCTTCGGCTACAAGGCCGGGGTACTCGCCTGCCTGCTGCGCGGGGTCACCATGCTCCCCGAGGCCCGCTACGACACCGACCGCATCCTCGCCCGCATGGCCGCCGAACGCGTCACCTGCCTGATGGGCCCGCCGACCGTCTTCCACGGCCTGATCCACCACCCCCGACGCGCCGCCCACGACCTCTGCGCGCTGCGGCTGGCCGGCACCGGCGCGGCCCGCGTCCCCGCCTCCCTCGTCGAGGAGATCCGCACAGCACTGGGCGCCCCCGACGTGTTCACCGCGTACGGACTGACCGAGTCCGGCGGGGTCGTCTCCGTCTGCCCCACCGACGCCGACGCCGACACCGTCGCCCGCACCGTCGGCCCGCCCCTCCCCGGCACCGAGGTCCGCGTCACCGGCCCGCTCGGGCAGGTCCTGCCCGCCGGGGAGCCCGGCGAGATCCAGGTCCGCGGCTACCACGTCACCCCCGGCTACCTGGACGACCCGGCGGCCACCGCCGAGGCCGTCCTGCCCGGCGGCTGGCTGCGCACCGGCGACATCGGGGTGCTGGACGAGCGGGGCTACCTCCGCGTCACCGACCGGCTGAAGGACATGTACGTGGTCGGCGGCTTCAACGCCTACCCGGCCGAAGTGGAGAACGTCCTGCTCACCCACCCCGCCGTCGTCGACGCGGCCGTGGTCGGCGTCCCCGACGAACGGCTCGGCGAGGTCGGCGCCGCCTACCTCGTCACCACCGCCCCCGTCACCACGGAGGAACTCACCGCCTGGGCCCGGGAGCGGCTGGCCAACTTCAAGGTGCCCCGGCGGTTCACGGTGCTGGACGAGCTCCCGCGCAACGCGGGCGGCAAGCTCCTGAAGACCGAGCTGCGCCGCGCGGCCCGAGGGGAGCCGGCATGACCGTCCCGGAAACCGCCCCGCCGGCCGCCCTGGCCCCCACCCCCGAGCAGGAGGAACTCCGCGACGCCGTACGGGCGGTCCTCGCCCGGCACCCCGGGCACGAGGCCTGGGCCCCGCTGACGGCGCAGGTCGGCGCGGCCGCGCTGGCGGTGCCCGAGGAGTACGGCGGGCTGGGCTGCGGGCCCGCCGAGACCGGGGTGGTCATGGCGGAGCTGGGCCGCGCGCTGAGCCCCGTACCGTACCTGGGGTCGGCGGTGCTGACCGTGCACGCCCTGCTCGCGTCGGGGCACCGGGAGGCCTGCGCGGAGCACCTGCCGGGGCTGGCCGACGGGAGCGTGGTCGGCGCGCTGGCCTGGGCGGAAGCCGGGCCGGGCGGGCGCGGCAGCTGGGAGCCGGGCGACCTGGAGACCCGGGCCGAGGCCGCCACGGACACCGGCACCGGCACCGGCCGGCTGCTCACGGGCGCCAAGCGGTACGTCCTGGCCGGCCCGGCGGAACCCGCCCTGCTGCTGGCCTTCGCCCGGACCGGGGACGGCGGCCTCGGCCTCTACGAACTCACCGCCCCGCCCGCGGCCTTCACCGTACGGGCCACCATGGACCCCTCCCGCCCCCTCGCGGAGCTGACCCTGGACCGCACCCCGGCCCGGCTGCTGTCCGCCGACGGGGCCGGGGTCCTCGCCCGGGTCCAGGACCTGGCCTGCACCGCCCTGGCCGCCGAACAGGCGGGCGCGGCGGGGCGCGCCCTGGAGGCGACGGTCCGGTACGCGAAGGAACGCACCCAGTTCGGGCGGCCCATCGGCTCCTTCCAGGCCGTCAAACACCGGCTCGCCGACCTGTACACCGCCGTCGAGGCCGCCCGGGGCCTCGCCCTCGCGGCGGCCGCGGCCGACGCCCCGCCGGACCTGGCGGCGGCCGCCGCGGCCGCCTGCTCGGAGGCGTACGCGTACGTCGCGGGCGAGATGATCCAGCTCCACGGCGGCATCGGCGTCACCTGGGAGCACGAGGCGCACACCTTCTTCAAACGGGCCCACGGCTCGGCACAGCTCCTCGGCGGCCCCACCGCCCACCGCCGCCGCCTGTCCGCGCACCTGGGCTGGGCACCCTCGTCCTGACATACCCTCGGCTGCATGACGGGCAGCGCGATCAACCTCCGCAAGGTCGAAGAGACGGCCCCGGCGCTCGTGAACCTCTACAAGAGCGCCGGGGTCTCCCTCCGCAAGCACGGCCTGGAGGGCGGCCGCGCCTGCGTCTACCTGGTCCTGGACTACTCCGGGTCCATGCGGCCGTACTACGACGACGGCAGCGTGCAGGCCTTCGCC
This sequence comes from Streptomyces sp. NPDC044002, assembly GCF_056434525.1. Taxonomy (NCBI): domain Bacteria; kingdom Bacillati; phylum Actinomycetota; class Actinomycetes; order Kitasatosporales; family Streptomycetaceae; genus Streptomyces; species Streptomyces sp. NPDC044002. The sequence continues at coordinate 18,827 of NZ_JBWKEZ010000039.1, read as the reverse complement.
GACCGCATCCTCGGCCTCTCGGCGCACCTCGACACCGACGGCCGGATCCCGGTGGTGTTCTTCTCCACGGACGTCGACGCGGTCGAGGAGGTGACCCTGGCGAACCACGAGGGCCAGGTGACGGCGATAGCGGCCCGTCTCGGCCACATGGGCAAGACCTCCTACCACCTGGCGATGGACGCGGTCATCGACCACTACCTCGACTCGGGCTCCGCCGATCCGGCCCTGGTCGTCTTCCAGACGGACGGCGGCCCGGTCAACAAGCTCGCCGCCGAGCGCTACCTCTGCAAGGCGGCCCGCCTCCCCCTCTTCTGGCAGTTCGTCGGCTTCGGCAACACCCGCAGCAGCCAGTTCGACTTCCTGCGCCGCCTCGACGAACTGCCCGTGCCCGGCAAGCGGGTCGTGGACAACGCGGGCTACTTCCACGCCGGCGCCGAACCGCGCGCGGTCCCGGACTCCGAGCTGTACGACCGGCTCGTCGCGGAGTTCCCCGCCTGGCTGACGGCGGCACGCGCGGCGGGCGTAGTGCGCGCCTGACGGCCCGCCGTCGGTGCTTTCATAACGCCATGACGACGAACAACTGGGCAGCGTTCGAGAAGGCGGAACCGGAGTTCGCGGCGGCCGTACGGGCCCGCTTCGCGCGGTACCCGCACCACGTCCTCGCCACCCTGCGCAAGGACGGCTCGCCCCGGGTCGCCGGACTCAACGTCGACTTCCGCGGCGGGGAACTGTGGCTCGGCATGATGGCGGGCTCGATGAAGGCCCGCGACCTCCAGCGCGACCCCCGCTTCGCCCTGCACACCAACCCGGGCGAGGGCATGGCGATGCCCGACGGGGACGTACGGATCTCCGGGCGCGCGCTGGAGATGGTGGACCCGCCCGAACTGCACCGGTACGCGGAGGAGACCGACACCCCGCACCCCTTCCACCTCTTCCACGCCGACCTGACCGAGGTCGTCCAGACCACAGTGGACGGCGACGAACTGGTCATCCGCACCTGGACCCCGCCCCGAGGCCTCCACACCCTCCGCCGCGGCAACGACGACGAACCCCCGCGCGAGGGCTGAAGCGTTGTCAGTGGCGCCCCCTACGGTGGAAAAACCGACACCCGGTACCCGAGGGGGAAGACATGGCACGCAAGGCACTCGCACTCGCGGCACTCACCGCGGCACTGACCCTGTTCACCGGAACGGCCCAGGCCGCCGCATCGGACGAACTGATCGGCTACCCGGGCCCGGACGGCGTGATCTGGGTCCCGGAGATCACCGGCTCCAGCGGCTTCGTCTCGGGCGGCCTCAACGCCCACCTGGACACGTACACCACCTTCGCCTGCGAGGGCGACGGCAGCATCGAGGTGACCTTCGTCCTCGACGAACACCCGGACCGCAACCCGGCCCCCTTCACCCTGACCTGCGCCCCGGACTCCCCGACCCGCACCACCGTCCCCCTGGGCCCGGGCCTGCACGGCGGCTTCGGCGCCACGGTGACGGCCTCGTCCCCGTCGATACGCTGGGGCGCGACGGTGGTCCAGCCGGAGTAGCCGGGCCGCCGCGCGGGTACCGTGGCGCCGGCGGGCGGGCGAGATGGGCGGACGGATGGAGGCGGCGTGACCGGTGAGCGGTGGACCAGCGCGTCGTTGCCGTACCTGACCCCGCGCGACACGGGTACCTCCGACGCGTGGACCGAACAGGCCCGACTGGCCGGCCGGCACGGCGGCCAGCGCATCGTCCACGCCGGACAGGCCGCAGTGCCGCCCGAGGTCGCCCGCATGCTCGGCCTGGCCGAGGGGAGCACCGCCGTCGTGCGGCGCCGGGTCATCGAGCTCGACGGCGATCCGGTCGAACTGACGGACACCTACTACCCGGCGGACATCGCCGCGGGCACCGCTCTGGCCGGCACTGCGAAGATCCGCGGCGGTGCCGTGACGCTGCTGGCCTCCCTGGGGCACGTCGGCGTCCGGGTCGTCGAGGACGTGACGGCCCGTATGCCGAGCCCCGAGGAGCGCCGGCAGTTGCGCCTCGGGCGGGACGAGCCGGTGCTCCAACTGGCCCGCACCACCTACGACTCGGCGGGCCGCCCGATCCAGGCGGACGTGATGGCCATGCCCGCCGCCCGCCAGCAGCTGCGGTACGAGATCGGCCTCGAAGGCCGGCAGCCCTCCTGAACGGGGCCCCGAACGCCACCGCGCCCGCCATCCCTGGTCGGGGACATGGCGGGCGCGGGTCGGAGTTCCGTACGCCGTTGTACGGACCGCATGAGGGGTCCCGCCGTTCGCGCGGCGGGGGCGCTGGCCGACAGTCCCCGTTAGGGCGGGGCGCTGCCGGTACGCGGGCCGCGCACCGACGGCCGGAGGCCGGCGCAGCCGGGCGAAGCCCGGGAGGCCGCCTGCGGCCGAGCGGTGCGAGCACGGCATCCAGAAGGAGCCATGGCGGGCGCGGGTCGTTCGCGCGGCGGGGGCGCTGGCCGACAGTCCCCGTTAGGGCGGGGCGCTGCCAGTACGCGGGCCGCGCACCGACGGCCGGAGGCCGGCGCAGCCGGGCGAAGCCCGGGAGGCCGCCTGCGGCCGAGCGGTGCGAGCCCGGCGTCAGGAGGTTCAGACCATCAGGGAGCGGTCCGTCGGCTTGACCGGGTACGGGAGGGTGCTGGTGCCGGTCAGGTAGCGGTCCACGCCGCGGGCGGCCGAGCGGCCTTCCGCGATGGCCCACACGATCAGCGACTGGCCGCGGCCGGCGTCGCCTGCGACGAAGACGCCGTCGGCGTTGGTGGCGTAGGAGGCGTCGCGGGCGATGTTGCCCCGCTCGTCCAGGTTCACGCCGAACTGCTCGACCAGACCGTTGGCCTGGTCGGTGCCGGTGAAGCCCATCGCCAGGGTGACCAGCTGGGCCGGGAGGACCCGCTCGGTGCCGGGCTTCTGGACCAGCTTGCCGTCGATGAACTCGACCTCGGTCAGGTGCAGGGACTGGACGTTGCCGTCCTCGTCGCCCTCGAAGTGGGTGGTGGAGACGGAGTAGATCCGCTCGCCGCCCTCCTCGTGGGCCGAGGTGACCTTGTACAGCATCGGGAAGGTCGGCCACGGCATGGACTCCGGGCGGTCCTCCGACGGACGCGGCATGATCTCCAGCTGGGTGACCGAGAGGGCGCCCTGGCGGTGGGCGGTGCCCACGCAGTCCGCGCCGGTGTCGCCGCCGCCGATGACGACGACGTGCTTGCCCTCGGCGGTGATCGGCGGGGCCAGGAAGTCGCCCTCCTGGACCTTGTTCGCGAGCGGGAGGTACTCCATCGCGAAGTGGATGCCCTTGAGGTCGCGGCCCGGGACCGGGAGGTCGCGGGAGACCGTGGCGCCGGCGGCGACGACGACCGCGTCGAAGCGCTTGCGCAGGTCCGTGGCGGTGATGTCGCGGCCGACCTCGATGCCCGTGCGGAACTTGGTGCCTTCCGCGCGCATCTGCTCGATGCGGCGGTTGATGTGCACCTTCTCCATCTTGAACTCGGGGATGCCGTAGCGCAGCAGGCCGCCGATGCGGTCGGCGCGCTCGTACACGACCACGGTGTGGCCGGCCCGAGTCAGCTGCTGGGCGGCGGCCAGGCCGGCCGGGCCGGAGCCGATGACGGCCACGGTCTTGCCGGACAGGCGCTCGGGCGCCTGCGGGGTGACGTCGCCGTTGTCCCAGGCCTGGTCGATGATCGAGACTTCGACGTTCTTGATCGTGACGGCCGGCTGGTTGATGCCGAGCACGCACGCCGACTCACAGGGAGCGGGGCACAGGCGGCCCGTGAACTCCGGGAAGTTGTTCGTGGCGTGCAGGCGCTCCGCGGCCGCCGACCAGTCCTCGCGGTACGCGAAGTCGTTCCACTCGGGGATCAGGTTCCCGAGCGGGCAGCCGTTGTGGCAGAACGGGATGCCGCAGTCCATGCAGCGGCCGGCCTGCTTGCTGATGATCGGGAGCAGCGAGCCCGGGACGTAGACCTCGTTCCAGTCCTTGACGCGCTCGGCGACGGGACGGGTGCAGGCGGTCTCGCGCGGGGTGGTGAGGAAGCCCTTCGGGTCAGCCATTGGTCGCCGCCTCCATCATCTTCTCGGTGGTCTCGGACTCGGAGAGTCCGGCCAGCTCAGCGGCGTCCTTGGCGGCGAGCACTGCCTTGTACGTGGTCGGGATGATCTTGCTGAAGCGGGCCGCGGCGGCGTCCCAGTCAGCCAGGAGCTTCGCGGCCACGGTCGAGCCGGTCTCCTCCTCGTGGCGGCGCACCACATCGTGCAGCCACTGCTTGTCGGCGTCGGAGGGGGCCTCCACGGCCTCCGCGTTGCCGACGTTGACCTGGCGGGGGTCGAGGTCGATGACGTACGCGACGCCGCCCGACATGCCGGCCGCGAAGTTGCGGCCCGTCTCGCCGAGGACGACCGCCGTACCGCCGGTCATGTACTCGCAGCCGTGGTCGCCCACGCCCTCCGAGACGACCAGGGCGCCGGAGTTGCGGACGCAGAAGCGCTCGCCGGTGCGGCCGCGCAGGAACATCTCGCCGCCGGTGGCTCCGTAGCCGATGGTGTTGCCGGCGATGGTGGAGTACTCGGCCAGGTGGTCGGCCGCGCGGTCCGGGCGGACCACGACGCGGCCGCCGGAGAGGCCCTTGCCGACGTAGTCGTTGGCGTCGCCCTCCAGGCGCAGGGTGACGCCGCTCGGCAGGAAGGCGCCGAAGGACTGGCCGGCCGAACCGGTGAAGGTCAGGTCGATCGTGTTGTCGGGCAGGCCCGCGCCGCCGAACTTCTTGGTGACGTGGTGGCCGAGCATGGTGCCGACGGTCCGGTTGATGTTGCGGATCGCGACCTGGGCGCGGACCGGCTGGGCCGTCTCGGCGGTCTCGGCGTTCAGCGCGTCGGCGGCGAGCTCGATGAGCTCGTTGTCGAGGGCCTTCTCCAGACCGTGGTCCTGCTCGATCAGGGCGTGGCGGACCGCGCCCTCGGGCAGCTCGGGCACGTAGAAGAGGGGCTCCAGGTCGAGGCCCTGGGCCTTCCAGTGCGTGACGGCCTTGCTGGTGTCGAGGAGCTCGGCGTGGCCGACGGCCTCCTCGATCGTGCGGAAGCCCAGCTCGGCGAGGAGCTCGCGCACCTCCTCCGCGATGAACTCGAAGAAGTTGACGACGAACTCGGGCTTGCCGGAGAAGCGGTCGCGCAGGACCGGGTTCTGCGTGGCGATGCCGACGGGGCAGGTGTCCAGGTGGCAGACGCGCATCATGACGCAGCCGGAGACGACGAGCGGCGCGGTCGCGAAACCGAACTCCTCGGCGCCGAGCAGCGCGGCGATGACCACGTCGCGGCCGGTCTTGAGCTGGCCGTCCGTCTGGACCACGATGCGGTCGCGCAGCCCGTTGAGCAGCAGGGTCTGCTGGGTCTCGGCGAGGCCGAGCTCCCAGGGGCCGCCCGCGTGCTTGAGCGAGGTGAGCGGGGAGGCGCCCGTTCCGCCGTCGTGGCCGGAGATCAGGACGACGTCCGCGTGAGCCTTGGAGACACCGGCCGCGACCGTACCGACGCCGACCTCGGACACGAGCTTCACGTGGATGCGCGCGACCGGGTTGGCGTTCTTGAGGTCGTGGATCAGCTGGGCCAGGTCCTCGATGGAGTAGATGTCGTGGTGCGGCGGCGGGGAGATCAGGCCGACGCCGGGGGTCGAGTGACGCGTCTTGGCGACCCACGGGTAGACCTTGTGGCCGGGCAGCTGGCCGCCCTCGCCGGGCTTGGCGCCCTGCGCCATCTTGATCTGGATGTCGTCCGCGTTGACCAGGTACTCGCTCGTGACACCGAAGCGGCCGGAGGCGACCTGCTTGATGGAGGAGCGGCGCGCCGGGTCGTACAGGCGCTCCGGGTCCTCGCCGCCCTCACCGGTGTTGGACTTGGCGCCCAGCTGGTTCATGGCGATGGCGAGGGTCTCGTGCGCCTCCTTGGAGATGGAGCCGTACGACATGGCGCCGGTGGAGAAGCGCTTGACGATCTCGGAGACCGGCTCGACCTCGTCGATGGAGATCGACGGGCGGTCGGACTTGAAGCCGAACAGGCCGCGGAGCGTCATCAGGCGCTCGGACTGCTCGTTCACGCGGTCCGTGTACTTGCGGAAGATGTCGTACCGGCGGTTGCGGGTCGCGTGCTGGAGGCGGAAGACCGTCTCCGGGTCGAACAGGTGCGGCTCGCCCTCGCGGCGCCACTGGTACTCGCCGCCGATCTCCAGCGCGCGGTGCGACGCCGGGATGCCGCTGGCCGGGTACGCCTTGGCGTGGCGGGCGGCCACCTCCTTGGCGATGACGTCCAGGCCGGCGCCGCCGATCTTGGTGGCGGTGCCCGAGAAGTACGTGCCGACGAACTCCTCGTTCAGGCCGACGGCCTCGAAGACCTGGGCGCCGCGGTAGGAGGCGACGGTGGAGATGCCCATCTTCGACATGACCTTGAGGACGCCCTTGCCGAGGGCGTAGATCAGGTTCTTGATGGCCTGCTCCGGCTCCAGGCCGGAGAGGAAGGTGCCGGCGCGCAGCAGGTCCTCGACGGACTCCATGGCCAGGTACGGGTTGACGGCCGCGGCGCCGTAGCCGATGAGCAGGGCGACGTGGTGGACCTCGCGGACGTCGCCGGCCTCGACCAGCAGGCCCACCTGGGTGCGCTGCTTGGTGGCGATGAGGTGGTGGTGCACGGCGGCGGTGAGCAGCAGCGACGGGATCGGCGCGTGCTCGGCGTCCGAGTGGCGGTCCGACAGGACGATCAGGCGGGCGCCGGCCGCGATGGCGGCGTCGGCCTCGGCGCGGATCTCCTCGATCCGGGCGGCGAGGGCCTCGCCGCCGCCGGAGACCCGGTAGAGGCCCGACAGGGTGGCGGCCTTCATGCCCGCCATGTCGCCGTCGGCGTTGATGTGGATGAGCTTGGCGAGCTCGTCGTTGTCGATCACCGGGAAGGGCAGGGTGACGCTGCGACAGGACGCGGCGGTCGGCTCCAGCAGGTTGGACTGGGGGCCGATCGAGGACAGCAGCGAGGTGACGAGCTCCTCGCGGATGGCGTCCAGCGGCGGGTTGGTGACCTGCGCGAAGAGCTGCGTGAAGTAGTCGAAGAGCAGCCGGGGGCGCTCGGACAGGGCCGCGATGGGCGAGTCCGTGCCCATGGAGCCGAGGGCTTCGCCGCCCGTGCGGGCCATGGGCGCGATGATGACGCGCAGCTCTTCCTCGGTGTAGCCGAAGGTCTGCTGGCGGCGGGTGACCGAGGCGTGGGTGTGCACGATGTGCTCGCGCTCGGGCAGGTCCGTCAGCTCGATCTCGCCGGTCTCCAGCCACTCCGCGTAGGGGGCGGCGGCGGCCAGCTCGTCCTTGATCTCGTCGTCCTCGACGATGCGCTTCTGCGCGGTGTCGACGAGGAACATCTTGCCGGGCTGGAGGCGGCCCTTGCGGACGACCTTGGACGGGTCAATGTCGAGGACGCCGACCTCGGAGCCGAGGACGACGAGGCCGTCGTCGGTGACCCAGTAGCGGCCGGGGCGCAGGCCGTTGCGGTCGAGGACCGCGCCGACCTGGGTGCCGTCGGTGAAGGTGACGCAGGCCGGGCCGTCCCAGGGCTCCATCATCGTGGAGTGGTACTGGTAGAACGCGCGGCGGGCCGGGTCCATGGAGGTGTGGTTCTCCCACGCCTCCGGGATCATCATCAGCACGCTGTGCGGCAGGGAGCGGCCGCCGAGGTGGAGCAGCTCCAGGACCTCGTCGAAGGAGGCCGAGTCGGAGGCGTCCGGGGTGCAGATCGGGAAGATGCGGTCCAGGGCGCCCTCGCCGAACGCGGCGGTCGCCAGCTGGGACTCGCGGGCCTTCATCCAGTTCCGGTTGCCCTTGACCGTGTTGATCTCGCCGTTGTGCGCGACGAAGCGGTACGGGTGGGCGAGCGGCCAGGACGGGAAGGTGTTCGTCGAGAACCGGGAGTGGACCAGGGCGAGCGCCGAGGCGAAGCGGCGGTCGGAGAGGTCCGGGAAGAAGGGCTCCAGCTGGCCGGTGGTCAGCATGCCCTTGTAGACGATGGTGCGGGCGGAGAGCGACGGGAAGTACACGCCGGCCTCGCGCTCGGCGCGCTTGCGCAGCACGAAGGCCTTGCGGTCCAGCTCGATGCCGGTGCTGCCGTTGCTGACGAAGAGCTGCGAGAAGGCGGGCATCGTGGTGCGCGCGCCGTTGCCGAGCAGGTCGGGGGTGACCGGGACCTCGCGCCAGCCGAGGACCGTGAGGTTCTCCTCGGCCGCGATGGCCTCGATCTGCTCCACGGCGACGGCCTGTGCGGTGCCGTCGGCGGGGAGGAAGGCGATGCCGACGGCGTACGCGCCGGCCTCGGGGAGCTCGAAGCCCGCGACCTCGCGCAGGAAGGCGTCCGGCACCTGGGACAGGATGCCCGCGCCGTCGCCGGAGTCCGGCTCGGAGCCGGTGGCGCCGCGGTGCTCGAGGTTCCGCAGGACGGTCAGGGCCTGCTCAACGAGGGTGTGGGTGGCCTCGCCGGTGAGGTTCGCCACGAATCCGACGCCGCAGGCGTCCTTCTCGTTGCGCGGGTCGTACATGCCCTGCTGGGCGGGGCGACCGTCCATGGGCGACCAGGCGGTGTTGCTGAGGCCGGTCGCGGAGTGCGTGGATGCGGAACGCATCGGCTCTCCCGTCGTCGTCGTGGCAATGTGCTAGCCGAGGGACGACGTTGGCCCTCTGCGAAATTTCGTGCAGGTTACATGATGACGGTAATTCCGAGAACCGGATATCACATTCCAGCATGCGGACACTGCGCGAGGCAGAAAGAAGGGACCTTCAAGGGATTCTCGGGGTCGCAGACGCCTCTGACGAGGCCTGCTGGGCACAACACGGGGTGAAGGTCCCGGCGCGAGACGGGCATCGTTGCCCGGCGCCCTGGTCTGATGCCCAGCGGTCACGGAACCGAAACCACCGGGTAACGGACTACTTATGTTGCGTGCTGCATAGTGTCTCACTCCCGCGGCCGTTAGCCTATGGCGCCGCCGATCCAGGTTCCCAGGATGTACGTCACACCCGCGGCGGCGCCACCCAGGACGAGCTGGCGCATGCCGCTGTACCACCACGACCGGGCCGTGACCCGCGAGACCACCGCGCCGCAGGCGAAGAGCCCGACGAGCGCCAGCAGCACGGCCGGCCACAGGGCGGTCGCCCCGAGCAGGTAGGGCAGCACGGGGAGCAGCGCGCCCAGCGCGAAGGAGCCGAAGGACGACACGGCGGCGACCAGCGGCGAGGGCAGGTCGTCGGGGTCGATCCCGAGCTCCTCGCGGGCGTGGATCTCCAGCGCCTGGTCCGGGTCGCGGGAGAGCTGCATCGCGACCTCGCGGGCGAGGGCGGGCTCGACGCCGCGCGAGACGTAGAGCTCGGCCAGCTCCTCCATCTCGTCGACCGGGTGCTTGCGCAGCTGCTGGCGCTCCACGTCCAGCTCGGCGAGGACCAGCTCGCGCTGCGAGGCGACCGAGGTGTACTCGCCGGCCGCCATGGAGAAGGCGCCGGCGGCGAGACCGGCGAGGCCGGTGATGACGATCGTCGCGGGGGCCACCGCACCGCCGGCCACACCGGTCATCAGGGCGAGGTTGGAGACGAGGCCGTCCATCGCGCCGAAGACCGCCGGACGCAGCCATCCGCCGTTGACGTCGCGGTGGGTGTGGTTGTCGCGGTGGGCGGTGTGCAGCGGCGCTTCGATGTCGATGATGGACACGGCGTATCTCCCCTTTTGTACGAGTGGGTACGAGCGGGTACGCGAAAGCAACGCGCAGCTGTGCCCCGGCGTCGGGCACTCCCCCTGAACACCTCGAAAGTACGCACGATTTCCGGCCCCCGCCAGCAAGGAAGGCCGTACTTACCTGGGGTTTCGCGGGTCGGCGACCGGGTGACGGGGGCGGGCGGGGGGCGTTTCGCGGCGACCGACAAACCTCATGCCGTGGCACAAATCCCCCAAGGGCTCATGATGAGTCCCCCACCAAGTGGAGAGGCGCGCCATGGAGCTGATTGCATGCAATCCGCAGGTCCTCCTGGAACGGGCCAGGGGAGCGCTTCTCGGCCTCGCGGTGGGCGACGCGCTGGGCGCCCCCGCGGAGAACATGAAGCCGTCGGAGATCCGGGCGAAGTGGGGCCGGATCGAGGGCTTCGTCTCGGACGACCCGGCGGGCACGGACGACACGGAGTACGCGATCTTCTCGGGCCTGCTGCTGGCCCGGCACGGCTCCGCCCTGACCGTCGCGCACGTCGAACGGGCCTGGCACCACTGGATCGCGGACCTGGACGAGGGCCCCTTCCGCGGCGCGGGCTTCTCGGAGCGCGGCACGCTGGAGAACCTCCGCCGGGGCCTGGCGGCGCCGATCTCGGCCCAGCACCGGCACGCCTGGTCGGACGGCCTGGCCATGCGGGCGGCCCCCTTCGGGGTGTTCGCGGCGGGCCGCCCGGCGGAGGCGGCCCGCCTCGTCGCCATCGACGGCACCGTCAGCCACGACGGCGAGGGCATCTACGGCGGCCAGGCCGTCGCCGCCGGCGTCGCGGCCGCGATGGCGGGCGGCTCCCCCGCCTCGGTGGTCTCGGCGGCCCTGTCCGTCATCCCCTCCGACTCCTGGACGGCCCGCTCGCTGCGCCGCGCCGTGACCGCGGCCCCGCGCGGGGAGCGGGCGGTGCGCTCGGCGGTGGTCATCGGCGGCTACCCGTGGACGGACCTGGCCCCGGAGGCGGTGGGCCTGGCCTTCGGCGCCTTCGCCGCCTGCGCGGGCGACTTCCCGGCCTCGGTCCTCACCGCGGTGAACATGGGCCGGGACGCCGACACCACCGCGGCGGTGGCGGGCGCCCTGGCAGGCGCCCTGTCCGGCGCCGCCGCCGTCCCCGCCGCATGGGCCTCGGCCATCGGCCCGGTCCGGGGCAGCTGCCTCCCCTCGATGCGCGGCTACCACGTCCTGGACATCGCGGACCTCCTCACCCCGGAAACCGAGCCCGCCCGATGACCCACCACACCACCCTCACCGACTCCCCCGCCCCGGCCGACCACGACTCCGCCCTGCCGGACCCCGCGGACCGGCCCGTCCCGGCCACCCCGGCGGGCGGGCCGACGCCGGCCGGCGGAGCCGGAGCCGCCACGGCCCTGGTCACGCCCCCCACCCCGGCGGACCAGGGCTCGACCACCGGCACCCCCGCCCGGGGAACGGCGGACGAGCCCCCGGGGGCCGACGCGCCAACGCGGACCGGCGGAGCCGCCACGGCCCTGGTCACGCCCCCCGCCCCGGCGGACCAGGGCTCGACCACCGGTACCCCCGCCCGGGGAACGGCGGGCGGGCCCCCGGGGGCCGGGGGCCCGGCGCCGGTCGACGGAACCGGCGCGGCCACGGCCGTGGTCCCACCCGCCGCCCAGGCGGCCGGGGCTCCGGACGCGTCGACCGCCGCCACCGCTCCCGCCACGGAGCACCCGCCACGGGTGGCTGTCGCCCGGGCCGCCGGGGCCGGGCCGACGGCACCCGCCGGCACCGTCACCCCCGCCCCGGGAGCCGGGTTCCTGGGCCCCTCCCCCGGGCCCGAGCGGGGGGCGGTGCCGCTCCCGCCCACCGGGCCGGCGGGGGGCACCATCACCTCCACCGCGCCGGCCGTCCCCGCAGGGGGCGGGGCCGCACCGGCCGGCGCGGAACGGGGCGGGGTGGCGGGAACCACCGCCCCCGGCCGGACCCCGCGCACGGAACCGCGTACCCCCGCCCCACCGCCGGACGCCGCCGGCACGGAACCGCGTACCCCCGCCCCACCGCCGGAGGCAGAGGCGGGCCGGCGGATCGAGGGGCTGCTCCTCGGGCTCGCCGCGGGCGACGCCGCCGGGTGGCCCGCCGCCCGGCACCGGGCCAGCCGGATGCCCGAGTGGACCCGACGCCTGACCCGCGAGCTCGACACCTTCGCCGAGCAGAACGCCACCACCACCCTCCCCGTCCCCATCGCCCTCAACCAGCCCCCCGAACCGCTGCGCCTCGGCCCCTCCGACGACGCCGAATGGGCCGCCTTCGCCGCCGAATCCGTACTCACCGCCGCCGGAGTGCTGCTCAGCGACCTCTCCCGGTCCCGCCGCATGCGCGCCGCCATCGACCTCGCCTGGAACGCCCTCGCCAGCGAGGTCGCCGCCGCCGCGGAACGGGCCCCCGAGGTCGAGTCCGCCGTCCTCCCGATGCGCGCCCGGATCTCCGTACGCGCCGGCCTCGGCAACCTCGCCGCCGGCCTGCGCCCGCCCGCCACCGGCCACGACAACCCGCACTACTTCGACGACGCCGCCTGCGTCCGCGCCTGCGTACTCGCCGTCGTGCACCCCGGCGACCCGGAAGCGGCCGCGGACCTCGCCGAGTTCGACGCCCGCTACACCCAGGACGGCGACGGCGTCCACGGCGCCCGCGCCATGGCCGCAGCCGTCGCCGCCGCCCTCGCCGGCGCGGACACCGACACCGCCGTCGACGCCGCGCTCGCGCAGCTGCCCGCCCCCACCGAGATCGGCCGCAACGCCCGGCACGCCGTCAAACTCGCCCGCGCGGAGACCGGCGGCGCCTTCGCGCTCGTCCCCCTCCTGGAACACCAGATCGTCGACCACGTCTACAGCTACGGCATCGCCGCCGCTGAGACCGTCCCCGTCGCCCTCGCCCTCGCCACCGCCGCCCGCGGCAAGGCCTGCGGGGCCGTCCCGGCCGCCGCCTGCCTCTCCCGCGTCGCCGACTCCGCCCCCGCCCTCGCGGGCGCCCTCACCGGCGCCCTCGGCGGCGGCGACTCCCTCCCCGCCGCCTGGCGCGAGGCCTGCCGCACCCTCTCCGGCTGCGCCCTCCCCCGGCTGGCCGGAACCGACCTCGTCGAACTCGCCGCGCTGCTCTCGCGTACGGAACTCACCACCATGAAGGGATGATTCGGGCATGACCCTCACACTGGAGGACCGGTTCTCGGGCGCCCTCGTCGGCGCCGCCGTCGGCGACGCCCTAGGCGGGCCGGTGGAGGGCTGGTCCCCGGAGCAGATCGCCGAACGGCACGGCGGCCGCGTGCACGGCATCGTCGGCCCCTGGTACGAGGACTGGCGCACCGCCCGGCCCATCGCGCCGTACCACAAGGGCGACGGGCACGTCACCGACGACACCCTCATGACGCACGCCCTGGTACGGGTCTACACGGCCGTGCGCGACCACCTGGACGCCTACGCCGTCGCCGAGCACCTCGTGCCGGACCTGATGGGCACCCCCCGCTGGATCCCCGAGCTGGAGGCCGAGGCCCTGCCCCTCCAGCGGGTCTTCCTCGCCGAGAAGTGGATCGTGACCCGGCTGCACTACGCGCACGCGGACCCCCGCGAGGCCGGCACCGGCAACATCGTCAACTGCGGTGCGGCGATGTACATGGCGCCGGTCGGCCTGGTCAACGCGGGCAACCCGGCCGCCGCCTACGCCGAGGCGCTCGACGTCGCGGGCGCGCACCAGTCCTCGTACGGGCGGGAGGCGGCGGGCGTGTTCGCCGCGGCGGTCGCGGCGGCCTGCGTCCCGGGCGCGACGGCCGCCACGGTGGTGGACACCGCGCTCGCCCTCGCCAAGGACGGCACCCGCGACGCCATCACCGCCGTACGCGAAGTCGCGCTGCGGCACCGGGACTTCGAGTCAGCGCTCGCACCGCTGCGGGCGGCCGTGGCCCCGTACGACTCGGTCGGGCCGGACTACCGGGCGCCCTCCCTCGGCGCCCGCCGTCCCTCGCGGCTGCACTCCATCGAGGAGCTGCCGATCGCCCTCGGCATGCTGCTGGTCGCGGACGGCCGGTACGAGGCCGCGGTGCTCGGAGCCGTCAACTACGGCCGCGACTGCGACTCCATCGCCACCATGGCCGGGGCCGTCGCCGGCGCCCTCGGCGGGGAGGCCGCCGTGCCCGCCGCCTGGGCCAAGCAGGTCGCCGAGGCCAGCCGGCTCGACCTGCACGCCCCGGCCGCCGAACTGGCCGCCGTGGCCCGGGAGGTCTTCGACCGGGACCGGTCCCGCCGGCGCGCCCACGAGGCCGCCTTCGACGCCATCGCCGCACCGCGGTGACGGGCTCCTGCGCCGGGCCCGCCCCGGCCCCCGTGCGCCTGACCTGGGTCCAGCCCGAGGACCTGCTCGGCCACGAGCTGCGCCAGGCCGCGGAGGACGGCCGCGACCCCGGGCCGGTCCGCGCCGCCTGGCTCGCGGCGGGCGGCCGCCCCGCCCCCGCCCGGGCCGGGGCCTCCCCCTCCCCCGCCGCGCCGGACCTGCGCGCGCTCGCCGCCCGCCTGCTGGACGGCCTCGCGGAGCTCCCCGTCCCCACGGCCGCCGCGGAGCCCACCGACTGGCCGGCCATCCGGGCCGCCTGGCCCGCACCCCTCCCGCCCGGGGGCCCGCAACCGCCCCCCGCCCCGGTGGATCCCGCGCTGCGCCGCAGGCTGGAGGCCGCCTGGGTCGGCCGGGCCGTCGGCTGCGTACTCGGCAAGCCCGTCGAGAAGCTCCCCCTGGACGGCATCCGCGCCCTCGCCCGCGCCGCCGGGAACTGGCCGCTGGACGACTGGTTCACCGCACGCGGCGTCCCCGCCGGGCTGCTGGCCGCGTACCCGTGGAACCGCCGCTCCGCGCCCACCTCCCTCGCCGAGAACATCGACGGCGCGCCCGAGGACGACGACCTCAACCACCCCCTCCTCGGCCTGCTGCTGCTCCAGCGGCACGGCAAGGGCTTCACCACCGCCGACCTGGCCCGGCTCTGGCTCGACGAGCTCCCCGCCGGCCGCACCTTCACCGCCGAACGCATCGCCTACCGCAACCTCCTCCAGGGCCTGGAGCCCCCGCACACCGCCACCCGCCACAACCCCTTCCGCGAGTGGATCGGCGCCCTCATCCGCGCCGACGTCCACGGCTGGACCAACCCCGGCGACCCGGCCGCCGCCGCCGAGCAGGCCTGGCGGGACGCCACCCTCACGCACACCGCCAACGGGGTGTACGCGGCCCTGTTCGCCGCCGCCGCCATCGCCGAGGCCGCCGGCGGCCGGGCCGACGTGCACGGCGCGCTGCGGGCCGGGCTGGCCGTCGTACCGCCCGGCTCGCGCCTCGCCGAGGCCGTCCGCCACGGGATCGCCGCCGCCCGCGAGGAGGCCTGCTTCGACCGGGCCGTGGACCGGCTGCACGCCCGCTACGGCCACTACCACTGGGTGCACGCCGTACCCAACACCGCACTCCTCGCGGCCGCCCTCACCCACGCCGACGGGGACTTCACCCGCTCCGTCTGCCTCGCGGTGTCCGGCGGCTGGGACACCGACTCCAACGGCGCCACCGCCGGCTCGGTCGCCGGACTCCTGGCCGGGTCCCCCGACCGGATCCCGGAGCGCTGGACCGCACCGCTGAAGAACCGCCTCGCCACCACCGTCGCCGGCTTCGACGGCACCGGCTTCGACACCCTCGCCCAGCTCACCGCCCGGCTCGCCACCCAGGAGGCAACCCGCTCATGACGGCCATCGCCGTGCTCGGCAGTACCAACATGGACCTCGTCGCCTACGTGCCAAAGGCCCCCCGCCTCGGGGAGACCGTCACCGGCCGGGAGTTCCGCACGGCCCCCGGCGGCAAGGGCGCCAACCAGGCGGTGGCCGCCGCCCGCCTCGGCGGGGAGGTGGTGATGATCGGCGCCGTCGGGGCGGACGAGTTCGGCGTCCGGCTGCGGGCCGGGCTGGCCTCGGCCGGGGTGGAGACCGCCGCGCTGCGCACCGTCGAGGGCGCGAGCGGCACCGCGCACATCACCGTCGACGACGAGGGTGCCAACAGCATCATCGTCATCCCCGGCGCCAACGCCCGCGTCACCGGCCTGGAGGCGGGCGACGCGACGCGGATCGGCGCCGCCGACTGCCTGCTGCTCCAGCTGGAACTCCCCCTGGAGGCCGTCCTCGCCGGGGCGGAGGCGGCCCGTGCGCACGGCGTCCGCACGGTCCTCACCCCGGCCCCGGCGCAGCCCCTGCCGGCCGGGCTGCTCGCCGCCACCGACCTGCTGGTCCCGAACGAGCACGAGGCCGCCGCCCTCACCGGGCTCACCGACCCGCACCGGGCCGCGGAGGCGCTGCTGCGGGAGGTGCCGGAGGTGGTGGTCACCCTGGGCGCGGCCGGCTGCCTGTACGCGGCCCGGGGGCGCGAGCCGCTCACGGTGGCGGCCCCCCGGGTACGGGCGGTGGACACCACCGCCGCCGGGGACACCTTCGTCGGGGCGCTCGCGGTGGCGCTCGGGGAGGGGCGCCCCATGCCCGGGGCACTGGCCTGGGCCTCGGTGGCGGCGGCGCTGTCCGTCCAGCGGCCGGGCGCGCAGGACTCGATGCCGACCCGCGCCGAGGCGGACCGGGCGGCGGCCGGAGGGGCGGCGTCATGACGGCCGCCGCCGCTGACGCCGCCGCCGACGCCACCGGCCCGCTGGCCGGGCTGCGGGTGCTCGACCTGGCCACGCTGTTCGCCGGGCCGCTGGCCGCCACCCTGCTCGGGGACTTCGGCGCCGAGGTGGTCAAGGTCGAGCACCCGCACCGGCCCGACCCCTCCCGGGGGCACGGGCCCGCCAAGGACGGGGTCGGGCTGTGGTGGAAGCTGCTCGGGCGGAACAAGCGGACGATGACCCTCGACCTGTCGACGCCGGGCGGCCGGGACACCCTGCTGCGGCTGGCCGCCACCGCCGACGTGGTCGTCGAGAACTTCCGCCCCGGCACCCTGGAGAAGTGGGGGCTGGGCTGGCCGGAGCTGTCGGCCGCCAACCCGCGGCTCGTCCTGGCCCGCGTCACGGCCTTCGGCCAGCAGGGCCCGTACGCCCACCGGCCCGGCTTCGGCACCCTCGCCGAGGCGATGAGCGGCTTCGCCGCGATCACCGGGGAGCCGGACGGCCCCCCGACCCTCCCGCCGTTCGGCCTCGCGGACTCCATCGCCGCACTGACCTGCGCGTACGCGGTGATGACCGCACTCGCCGGGCGGGACCGGACCGGTCGGGGCCAGGTCGTCGACCTGGCGATCATCGAGCCGATCCTGACCGTGCTGGGCCCGCACCCGCTCTGGTACGACCAGCTCGGCTACGTCCAGCCCCGCACCGGCAACCGCTCCGCCAACAACGCCCCCCGCAACACCTACCGCAGCGCGGACGGCCGCTGGCTGGCGGTGTCCGCCTCGGCCCAGTCGATCGCGGAGCGCGTGCTGCGGCTCGTCGGCCGGGCCGAGCTGACCGCCGAGCCCTGGTTCGCGACCGGTTCGGGGCGGGCCGCACACGCGGACGTCCTCGACGAGGCGGTCGGCGGCTGGATCGCCCGGCACAAGGCCGACGAGGTGGTCGCGGCCTTCGAGGAGGCCGAGGCCGCCGTCGCCCTGGTCTACGACGTCCGGGACGTGATGGCCGATCCGCAGTTCGCCGCGCTCGACACGGTCACCGAGGTCGAGGACCCCGAACTCGGCCCGCTCCGCATGCAGAACGTCCTCTTCCGGCTGTCCGGGACCCCCGGCGGGATCCGCTGGGCCGGCCGCCCGCACGGCGCGGACACCGAATCCGTCCTGACCGAGCTCGGCCTCACCGGGCCCGAGATCTCCGCTCTCCGTACCGAAGGTGCCCTTTGATCCTGACCTGGCTCTACGCGCCCGGGGACCGCCCGGAGGTGGTGGCGAAGGCCCTGCGCAGCGGGGCCGACGCCGTCATCGTCGACCTGGAGGACTCGGTGTCGGCCTCGCGCAAGGAGTACGCCCGCGCGGCCACCGCCGAGCTGCTGACCGAGCGCCCGCCGATCCCCGTCCACGTCCGCGTCAACGCCCTCGGCTCCCCCTGGTCGGGCCCCGACCTCGCCGCGCTGGCGAAGCTGCACGGCCTCGCGGGTCTGCGGCTGCCCAAGGTCGACGCGCCGGAACAGATCACCCGGGTCGCGGACCGCACCGGAGGGGTGGCGCTGTACGCGCTGCTGGAGTCCGCGCTGGGGGTGGAGAGGGCGTACGAGATCGCCCGCGCCCACCCTTCCCTGCAGGGGCTGACGCTGGGCGAGGCGGATCTGTGCGCGGACCTCGGCGTCTGCGCGGAGAGCGGGCTGGACTGGCCGCGTTCCAGGGTCGTCGTGGCCGCCCGGGCCGCCGGGCTGGCGCCGCCGGCCCAGTCGGTCTTCCCGGACATCCGGGACCTGGAGGCCCTGGCCGCCTCCTGCGCGCGGGGCCGGGCCCTGGGCTTCCTCGGCCGTGCGGCGATCCACCCGCGGCAGCTCCCGGTGATCGAGCGGGCCTTCCTCCCGGCGCCGGAGGAGGTCACCGCCGCCGAGGAGATCGTCACGGCCGCCCGCGCCACCCCGGGGGCGCTCGCCCTCCCGGACGGCCGCTTCGTGGACCCGGCCGTGGTGGCCGCCGCCCACCGCACCCTGTCCTTGTCCCACCGCCGCCCCGCCCCTTCTTAATGCGCCGCGCCCCTTTGAACGCGCCGCTCGCGCGGCTCGGCCGCGGGCGGCCACGCCTTCTGAACGCGCCGCTCGCGCGGTGCGGCGCCTGGGCGCCTTACCGGCTTCGC
The DNA here is from genome assembly GCF_056434525.1 of Streptomyces sp. NPDC044002. Classification (NCBI taxonomy): domain Bacteria; kingdom Bacillati; phylum Actinomycetota; class Actinomycetes; order Kitasatosporales; family Streptomycetaceae; genus Streptomyces; species Streptomyces sp. NPDC044002. Next base: position 308 of record NZ_JBWKEZ010000039.1, on the reverse strand, counting down.
ACCGCTGCGCCGGACTCCGTCCGTCGGCCCGCGGGGCGGGGCCGGTTTTGCGTTGTGGGGGCCGGTGGGTCGGGTGCGGGCGGGTGGGCCGCTGCGCGGTGCGGGGTCCCCTACCCGCCCTTCCACCGTTCCCAGGGGCTCCGCCCCTGACCCCGCGCCTCAAACGCCGGCGAGGCTGAAAGAGCCGGGCGCTCCGCGCCCGGTGCGCTCAAACGCCGCGCGGGCTGGAATTTCGCTGCGCGAAATCCAGCCCCGCCGGCACTCTCCAGCCCCGCCGGCGTTTGAGGCGAGGGGGTCTGGGGGCGGAG